>JAYTTY010000160.1:0-32436 GCA_043744795.1 Zavarzinella sp.
CGGTCGTTTGTTCCCCGACGACTGGCGGGACGCCGGTCCCACCGCAACACCGAAACTGAAAATGCTCTAGACGGGCGGGAAGAAAACATCGGCGGTCTCCTTGGGTGGGTTGGGGCGTTTACGATCAGTTCACGTCACGAACGGTTAAATTTTTGGCAAGCCGACGCGGCCAGGCGTCGGATTCTTCACTGGGGCGGAACCCGATGCTTGACCGCGTCGGCTCGCCAAGTCGGGTGACCCGTCATTTCGTCAGCGGCACTTCGTTCTGCAGTCTTAACCAATAGCTGAACGCCGGGGCGGTGAACGCCTGCCTCGCGTCGGGACGGTCGTATTGCAACAGGTTCGGCCGTCGCAAGCCCGGCAGGAACTGCACCTCAAAAACTCCGGGCAGCCGGCGGTGAACTCCGGCAGGCGGGCTTGTCTGCCTGCGGGCAGCCGGTGTAATAAGTCACCCACGGCAGGTGCAGAACGTCGAAGCCCATGCCGATCGGCTTGTCGAAGTGCCGTTGCAGCAGGCCGACCTGGTCGCCCTGTGCCGAGACGAACAACTCCTTGCCGGCCTGGTATGTGCTGACGGCCAACGAGCCGTCGGCGGCCGACAGCCATTGCAGAAAACCGGCGTCGGCCCGACACACGATGGGTTCCGCGGGTGGTGGCGAAGACAAAAGGGCGTGCCGAGCCGACGGGGGCTTAACTCGTGGCGTGAGTGTCAAACGTGGGTGATATTAGTTTGACCGCTCGGCGACCGAGATCAATTGAGATTGGAAGGAACGCAGCGGTGCGACGGCCTCGTCGCTCGGCTACAGGATCGAGAACTTCGGCGGCTATCACGGCAGCGAGCAGAGTGTCTGCTCCGGGAAAGACATGCCCGCCGTTACCCAGGGAGACCGGCTTTGCCCGCCGTAGACGTGGGCCGAGACCTGCGCCGCCACGGGCTTGGGCGCCCGCCCGGCGGCTGGCGCTGCCTCTTCGAAGCGGTGAGCGCGCCCGTCACGCCGCGCCGCGACCGCGGCCGGCGTCGGCCGCCGCCGCAGTGTACGCCGAGCCGGAGTCGTGCTCGATGATGTACAGGGGGCGCCCCAAGACTTGCTCGTGGATGCGGGCGATGTACTCGCTGATGGCGAAGGCCACGCCCAACAAGCCGGCGGCCACCGCGTGGCCCCCCAACAGGCCGGCCAAGGTGAGCCACCGGGCCGGGTCGGCCGGCGCGAAGGCCAGCCACGCGCCGAGGCACCCGAGAAAGCTGGCCCCGATCACGAAACCGGCCAGGACGAGGGCGGCGTGCAGCGGGACGCGGGAGAAGGACAGCAAGCCGTCCCGCGCCAGCCGGACCATCTTCAGCACGGTGAACTTGGACGCCCCGGCCACGCGCGGCGGGGCGGCGAACCGGACTTCCGCCGTCCGGAAACCGACCCAGTGCACCATCCCGCGGATGAACTGGTGCCGCTCCGGCAGGGCGAGGAAGGCGTCGAGGGCCGGCCGCGTCAGCAGGCGAAAGTCGGCGGCGGCCGGGCGGATGTCCATGCCGCTGCAGTGGCGCATCAGCCAGTAGAAGAGTCGGGACGTCGCCGTCTTGAACACGCCCAGCGAGTCGTGGTCCTCCCGGAGGGTGACGACCACCGCGTGGCCCGCCCGCCACTGGTCGAGCAAGTCGCGGATGACGGCCGGCGGGTGCTGGCCGTCGGCGTCCATGGAGATGACGACCTCCCCCCCCGCCTCGCGCAGGCCGGCCGACAGCGCGGCTTGGTGCCCGAAGTTGCGGCTGAGCCGCAGGTAGCGCACGCGGGGGTCGCGGCGGGCCAAGTCGGCCAACACTTCCGCGGTCGCGTCCGAGGAGCCGTCGTCCACATACAGCACTTCGCAGTCGAGCTGGCCCCCCAAGCCGTCCAGAACGCGGGCCAGTTGCCCGTGGAAAATGGGCAGGGCGGCCGCCTCGTTGTAAGCGGGGGAGACGACAGTCAATCGCGGGGCGGGGACGGCGGTTAACATCAAAGCGGTTTCCCGGATGAAAGGAGAGCGTTGGGCCGGACCGGGGTGAACCCGGCCCGCGTGTACGCCGCTTGGAAGTCGGGGGCGCGGAGCAGCCGGGTCTCGTCCGGGCGGCGGCGCAGGTCGGCGGGGCCGCGGCAGTCCCGGCCCAACAACGTGTCGTCGGCGTGGCCGGGGTGGCAGCAGATTTCCACCGCCCGGACGCCGCCGAGGCGGGCCAGCCACCGCGGCCAGAACGCCGGGTCCGCGACATAGGACGGGTCGGTCACGCCGGCCAACGCCTGGCAGCCGGGGAAGCCGCGGGCCGCCAGTCGCCGGGCCGCCCGCCCGCCGAAGACGCTCAGGGCCGTCCGCTTCACCCGCGCGCCGGGGACGCGGCAAAGGGCGCCCGCCGGTTCGATCACCCGGCGAACGAAGGGCCGGCCCCCCGCCGCCGAGAGCACGTCCAACAGGGCGGCGTCGCACGGCGGGAACACCGACACGTGTTGGTGGCTGTTGACCAGCGCCGGCGGCGCCCCGATTAACTCGACGAACCGCCGGCGCTGCGCCGCGAACTCCCGCCGCACGTCGGCCCCGTTGATGCGCCCCGAGACGACGCGGGCCAGGAAGGCGGCCAAGGGCCAGAACTCGCCCGTCGGCCGCACGAGCGACGGCACGGCCTCCGGCGGACACACCGGCCGGTCCAGCGTCAGGTTCGGGTGCCACCCGAGGTCGCACTCCGGCCGGGCGGCCAGCCACAGGCCGGCCGCCTGCGCCGCGGTCGGCGTGTTGACGATCATCACGGCCCCGCCGAGACGGCGCTCCCGCGCCAACTCCAAGATGGCCCGAGACGTCTCCGGGCCGATGCCGTAGTCGTCCGCGACGATGGTCAACGTTCGCCTCACTTGTCCCGACCCCTCAGAATGCCGGCAACCCGCGGCCGAAGAGCGCCGCGAAGGACGCTTGATACGCCAACCCGGCCGCGGCGAGAACCACCAACAGCCCCGCGGCCCACGCCCGCCACCGCGACTGGGTTAACGCGATGGCCCACGCGATCAGGAACGGCACGGCCGCCGTGTGGCAGTACCGCGTGAAACTTTGGGAATACGCGGCCCACTGCCCGGCCAAGGGGACGTACACCGTCGCCGCCGTCGCCGCGTACCACGGCATTCGCTGCCGCCACCCGCGGTCCCCGCGCGCCGCCCAGACCGCCTCCGCCGCCGCGGTTAGGTAACAACACACCAAAACGACCGTCGCCATCATCTGGTCGAACGGGTGGGGGTCGGTCGCTTTGTTCATCAGCCGGCCGACTTGGAGGACGTACTGCCGGCCGGTGAACAGCGTCCAATAATTCGGCCGGATGCCCCACCCGGCTTCCTCCGTGAGGAAGTACAAGTCCCACCGGCCGAACCGGACGTGGCACCACGCGAAAAAACTGACCGCGCCGGCCGCGGCGACGACGGCCACTGTTGCCGGCCGCCACAAGTCCCGCCACCGCGACCCGGCCGCGAACCACACCGCCACGACGGGAACCGCGACCAACGGCAGCCCGATGATCCGCGTCGCCGTCATGGCGAAGCCGTGCGCCGCCGCCAGCGCCAAGGCCGTCCGCCCCGGTCGCCCGGCCCAATGGCACATGCCCAGGAAGCACGCCAAGAAGAGCGCTTCCGAATACCCGACGACCAAATAGAAGGCGGCCGGGTGGCACAGCAGCAAGCCGACGACGACCGCCCGGCCACGCGGGGGGACGCCGGCGGCCCGCAGCAGCAACAGTAAGTATGTCCACGCGATCCCGCACGCCAACTGGCTGATGATTAAAAATGAGCAAGGCCAGGCGACCCCCGTGACCGCATGGAAGCCGCGGGCCGCCAACGGGTAGCCGGGGAAAAAGCTCACGTTGCCAAAGTCGGCGGGCGTCAGCGTGTCCGGCGTGTGGTAGCCGTCCTTGGCGATGCTCAGATACCACCCGGTGTCCCAATTCGCCAAGCCCTCATACGCCGCGCGCACGGTCCGGTCGGCCGCGTTCGGCATCTCTTGCCGCCCGGCCCACGACGCCGCCAGCACGAAAACCACTTGGCCGACGGCGACGGCGAAGCCGACGGCCGCGGACCGGCCGTAGGGCGGTGTGGTGGCATCCATAAGCAATCTCTGACGGCCGGGCCGCCCGACCAATTGAGAGAGACCGTTCGTGCCAAGAGCCGCCCCGTCGCCCGGCGAGGCGGTTCCGGCGAGGCGAGACTTAACCATCATATCGAATCCGGGGGGGCGAGCCGTGATCCATAAAGAGACGGACGGCCCGCTCCCGGCCGGGCGGAAGTCGCAAAGCCATCACAATCAGTCCTCGCGGCCCGGCGGTGTTCACGAGACCCCCATGAACGGGGGCTTGGGCGGTGAGTGCAAGGGACGGCAACGAGCATGTACCGTTGACCGGCTTGGGGGCAGGTCCCATCGAAATTGTGGGAATACGGGGGCCGCGAAGTCGGCGCCCGCCGACAATGAACCCGTCACCGCCGACGGCGAACCATTGCCGAAAGTCCCGGAATTCCATGATCGAGACCGACCCCGAGTTCCTGGCCCTCATGGCCGCCTGCCGGGAACGGCCGGCCGACGACGCCCCGCGCCTCGTCCTGTCCGACTGGCTGGAGGAACACGACGAGGAGCCGTGGGCCGAATTGATCCGGGTGCAGTGTGAGTTGGCGCGATTGGAAGACAGTGACGGTCGCCGGTACGGGCTGCGGCAACGCGAAGCGGCGCTGCAAGAGGCCCATTGGCACGAGTGGTTCGGCGACTTGCCGGCGATGCTCGACCGGCTCAACGCCGGGACGGCAGAGGAATCCCAGACCGGGCCACGCGCCCGTCTCCTCGACGCGGGGTTGCGAGAGGAGCCGGCGATCCTCGATTTCATTCTGGGCAGTCCCGAGACCGACCCGCGATTGGCCGCGGACGTGTTGGCTGTCGCGCGCGGCCTGCCCACCCTGCGGATCAAGTGGGACGCGCTGGGCCGCCACGACATTCAAGCGTGGTTCCGCACGCCGCGCGCGGGCCGGTTGCTCCGGACACTCGTGGCGGTCGGCGGCCCGGACGGGCGGTTGCCGTTCGGGCCACTCGGCGTGCCGGCCGGCCTGCGGGCCTCGTTGGCGGTGTCGTTGCTTCTGAATGAGGGGTACGCCAGAATCTGCCCGCTCCCGCCGCTGCAAGAACCGAACCCGGCGTTCGACTACCAAGAGCGGCTGCCGGCATCTTTCGCAGAGTATCTGACGCGCCTTCGGCGATCCCGCTTCATGACGGAAGATTTCCCGTCCGTCGTCAGCCTGACGGCAGATGTGTCGGAGGAGACCGCCGGCGAATTCTGGGCGTTGCTGAAAGACGCCAATTTGAACCCCTTGGAAGTCCTGTCGCTCGTCGAGTATGACGGTGGCACGGCGGCGGCACTGTTGCGAAGCAAGCTGTTCCCGTCGCTGACATCGTTGACTGTCCGCTGCGGGGAGAATGTGAACCTCTCGGCGGACGTTATCGACGCGGCCGAGTCCGGCCGAGTCCCGGTCTTGGAACGGCTCCGCTTGACGGCGGGTCCCATCGGCGATGAGGGGTACGCACGGCTCATGCGCTCCCCGTGTGGCCGGTCACTGCGCGAGTTCGACTTCGCGGGAACCGGCCTGTCTCCGGTCGGCTTGCGGGCTGTCATGGAGGCCGGGCTGATGGACCGGGTCTGCGCGGACAATCCGGAACTGACGCTGAGCCATAACCCGCTCGGGGACGCCGGGGCGGCGCTGTTGGCCGGCACGCCGAGTTTGGCTCGACTCACGGAGTTGCATCTCATCGGCTCCCTCATTGGGGACGCCGGGGCGGCGGCGTTGTCCGCGTCGCCGCACCTTCGACACCTGACGGAATTGGACTTGAGTGACAACCAAATCGGCGAGCGCGGCGCGGCCGCCCTCGCGGCCTCCCCGCACCTGCTCAGTCTCAAGCGGTTGCACCTGCAGTCCAACGGCTTATCGGCCGGCTACCGCCGGATGCTGACCGCCCGCTTCGGGAATACGATCCTCGTGTGACCGCTCGGCCGGTTGAATTCCCACGCAACGAGCAGAGTGTCTGCTTCGGGAAAGACCTGCACTACTCGCAGAAGTCTTGTGACCGCGGCGCGGAGGCTTTGCGGAGAGGAGCGCGGTTCGGTCCCCCTCTCCCGGCTTTGCGGGAGAGGGTTGGGGTGAGGGGTATTGATCCGGGGATACCCCCCGCGACGACAACTTGAACTCCGCTCGAAAACGGCCCGCCGAATCGGCAACCCGCTGACCAGCCCCGGTCACGAATTGCCCACGGCGGGGCGAAGAGCCCGGCCGAATCGCCCTCCAATCGCAACGGCCTTTGGTTTGCTAGGACCCGTGTCCGGCATCCAAGACCCCGCTCGCCTCGTCACGGCGGATGGGTTCATCAAGCAGGGGGCCATGTCATGTCGCTGCGCGCGTGGGTGATCGTCGCCGGGTTGATGGCGGCCGGGCCGGGGCAAGCGGGGGACGTTCTGACGAAGGCGTTCGTCCTCCCGACCAAGAGGGAGGCGCCGGTGCATTCGCTGGCGTTCAGCCCCGACGGCAAGACGCTGGCGGCCGGCTGTTCCGGCGTGCCGGGGCACGTGCAATTGTGGGACACGGCCACCGGCCTCGCGGCGGCCGTCTGGGAGGCGCCGGGCCTGCCGACGGCCGCCGGCGACCTGCAGACCTTGGCCTACAGCCCGGACGGCAAGTCCCTGATGGCCCTCGCCGTCAGCAAGAACAACCAATCGCGGTTCCTGACGCTGTGGGACACGGCCACCGGCAAGGAGCGCGTCACGGTGAAGGCGCCCGCCCCCGGCTTCACCGCCGCCGCTTACCTCCCGGACGGCAAGACGCTGCTCGTCGGGGACGCCGCCGGCAACGTGCTGTTCCGGGACGCCGGGACGGGCAAAGACGCGGCCGGCCCGCGGATCCGGCACGCGGACACGAACACGCCGGTCCTGAGCCTGGCGGTCGCCCCGGCCGGGGACCTGATCGCCACCGGCGGCCGCGACGACACGGCCCGCCTGTGGACGGCCAAGGGCAAGCCGCTCGGCCAAATCCGGGACTTCCCGAACGACGTGGACCAGTTGGTCTTCAGCCCGGACGGCGAGACGCTGGCCGGGTGCAGCAACGGCGACGTGCTGCTGTGGGACGTGACGCGCGCCGAGGTCGGTGGCCGGTTCCGCGCGCGGGCGGTGCAAGCCCGCGTCGCCTTCAGCCCGGACGGCAAATCATTGGCGATCACCGTGAGCACGGGCAAGAGCTACGACCTGACCCTCTGGAATCTGACCACTGGCCGCGCCCGCGCCGGCCTGACGCTTCCCGCCCCGCCGTCCGCCCCCGTCCCCGTTGTCTTCAGCCCCGACGGCAAACTCCTCGCCGCCGCCCCGGTCGGCGCGAGCGCCGTTCGCGTCTGGCGCGTGGCCGGAGGCAAGTGAGGGTTTCAATCGCCTTGTGTCAAGCCTCGACAACGAGCCGAACGGCGTGAGCCGCCGGGCGGCCCCTCGCACGGCCGGGAGGGTAAATCTTCGATGCCCGCCCCCCTGCGGACGCATCCTCGCCGGCGGCCCCGAACGTCGGGCGCGGTCAGGCCCAATATTGACGCGCGTGAAAACCGCCTGCGGGGTCGGTCCTCGAAGACTCGGCCTTTTCGGCCACACCCGCTGCAAGGGAAGAACTACGGCACGCGAGCTCTATTGCATGAGGTGGTTCAGAGCGGGCTGATGCGCGGGCGGTGAGTCATTGAGGTGAGTTAAACTCCGCTCCCGGCTCGCCTCCACTCTGATCGACAATCCCGAGTTCATCCTCGGGCAAGTCGGCCAGGGAGTCGGGGGTGCGGATGAATGTCCGCTGTTTCTCCGAGTAACGGTGTTCTTGTCCGCAGGCGGGGCAGAGGGCGTGAATCGTGCGTACCGTGCGGAACATGACGGTCGGGTGGTCCCGGCGCAGTTGGGCCATCCGACGGCTGAATTCCTGATCGGCGAGCGTCACGGCCCGCGTGCCGAGGGTCGCCCCGCAGCGGAGGCACGCGAACGCCTCCGCCGCCCGGCGCACGCGGCGGTCGTGGATGGCCTGTTGGATGAAACCGACCGGCAGCAGGACCGGCAAGAGCACGATCAATACGGCCAGTAACACGGCCGCGCCGACCAGCAACGCCGCCGATTGAACAGTACGCATCGGCCCCCCATCGACGTTCAAAGCACGCGGGACGGATTTGTCAGGCGGGAACGGGCTTCCTTGCGCCGATTATATCCGACATTTCAGGAAGCCGAGCGCAGCGCGACTGGAGGAACTTCCCGATTAAGTGCGCCGCGAATCGAGTCTTCGAGGTTCGCCCACGGGGGAAGCGACCCGCCCCCGCGTGACGGGCTTCGAAGACTCGCCCTCCGTTTTTTTTGGGCCGGAAGCTCCTCCAGTCGCTAACGCTTCTGGCTCGCCTCCCTCGCTGCGTCGGCGATCTTTTGTCTTCCCTGACCTCTGACCCCTGACCACTTATAATGCCCGTTTCCGGTTATCCCCCCAACGGGAACGGGCGAGACATGAGCGGCGACATCAAGGCCACGAACATCACTTGGCACGCGGGGGCCGTCACGGCCGCGGACCGGGCGAAGCTGCTCGGGCAGCGGGGCTGTACGCTGTGGTTCACCGGGCTGTCGGGGTCCGGCAAGAGCACGCTGGCCGTCGCCGTGGAGCAGGCGCTGGTGCGGATGGGGCGCGCGGCCTATGTGCTGGACGGGGACAACGTGCGGTTCGGGCTGAACGCCAGTCCGAAGATTTTGACGGAGACGCGCGGGTACTCCGAGGAGTCGGCAACGCGGTTCGGGCTGGCGTTCTCGGCGGCGGACCGCGAGGAGAACATCCGCCGTGTCGGCGAGGTCGCCAAGCTGTTCGCGGACGCCGGGCTGATCGCCGTCGCCAGTTTCGTCAGCCCGTACCGCAAGGACCGCGACGCAGTCCGGGCCGCCCACGAGGCGAACAAGGCCGGGGCGATCCCGTTTGTCGAAATCCACGTCAGTGCCGATGTCGCGGTGTGTGAGTCGCGCGACCCGAAGGGGTTGTACAAGCAGGCCCGGGCGGCTGTCGCGGCGGGCAAGGGCATGGGTTTTACCGGCATTGACGACCCGTACGAATCTCCCAATCAGGCCGAATTGACCATCGACACCGGGAGGATGTCCGCCCAAGACGGCGTCGCGGCGGTGCTCAACTACCTGAAGCAGCGCGGGCTGATTTCCTGAGCCGGCGCCAGCCTGGGCCGGTTATTCCGGTTGCGCGGGCCAAAAAAGGGCCTGCCGTGACCGGATTTCTTCGCGCGCCGGTAAAGTTTGCGCCAATTCCCATAATGTGATTTTGCGCTCCATCCGCCCCGACCGGCACGCGCAGTCGGAAAGCAACCCAAACGGAGAACTTTCGCTGAAGAACGCGCTTCGGTTTCGTTGACTGCCGTTTTCGCCCAACGTACAGTTGCCGGGAATCGGCGGGCTGCCTCGCCGGAAGTATAAGTTCGGCCCCGGGTTGAAATTGTCAACACGCCCCGCCAGAGCAGCGGGACGCCGGAGCCGCCCAAGCCGTGACGCCGTCCTCCCCGTCCCAGCGGGCCGCAGGAGCGTCCTGATCACCCAGGGTGTTGCCACCATGCCGCGCAGTCTGATCGGGTCGTTGTTGATGCCGAGCGAAGGGTTCTACGAGACCCCGCTCCCGCAGTTGGAAGAGCGCCCCGTGCGGACGTTCCTGCCGACCGGGTACGAGCACAATTACGCCTACCCGCTGATCGTGATGTTCCACGCGACCGGCGGCAGCGACGAGCAAGTCCTGCGGTACGCCCCGCGCATCAGCCGGCGGAACCACGTCGCCGTCAGCCTCCGCGGGCCGGAAGTCCTGGCCGGCCGCGACGACGACGGCCTCAAGGCCTTCGGCTGGGCCGGCGCCTCCGACGCCTGGCTGGCCGAGTACACGGTGAAGGCCATCCAAGAGACGCGCAAGAATTACCACATCCACACGGAACGCATCTACTTGATGGGCGTCCACGACGGGGCCGCCGTCGCCTACCGCCTGGCCATGGCGCGGCCGGAACTGTTCGCGGGCGTGGTCGCCATCAACGGCGCCCTGCCCCGCCCGGCCGAGGGGCCGCTGTTCCCGAAGGACAACGTCGGCAACCTCCGGGTGTTGATCGCCCACGGGGCCGCCAACGAAGTGATCCCGCTGGAGACCGCCCGCCGCGACTTCCTGGCCCTGCACACCGCCGGCGCCGACGTGACGCTGAACACCTACCCGACGACGCACCAACTGCACGCCGACACCCTGCACGACGTGAACCGCTGGATGGTCCGCAACATCGACGCCGACAACTGCTACGACTGCGGCGACGCGGACGCCGAGGACGACGACGACGCCGTCGTGTCGTAAGTCGGTACAAAAACAAGACTCACCACAAAGGCACGAAGGTCACACAAAGACTCACGAAGGAAGCAGAAGAGGGATTTCTTCTCGCGTCTTCTCTGTGTTTCTTCGTGTGACCTTCGTGCCTTTGTGGTGAGTCTTGTTTTTCCATTCCCCGTGATAAGGTGATGGCGTGTGGCGAGTCGGCATCGACGAAGCCGGGTACGGGCCGAACCTCGGGCCGATGGTCATGGCCTGCGCCGCTTGCCACGTCCCCGACGACACCCCGGCCGACTTGTGGGCCGTGCTGGGCAAGGCCGTCCGCAAGAAGGGCCGCGGCAAAGACCCCCGCCTGCTGATCGACGACTCCAAGAAGGTCCACGACGGCAAAGACGCCTGCGCCAAGCTCGAGCGCGGCGTGCTGGCCATGCTCTCGGTGGCCGGGACACTTCCGCAACGCCTCTCCGAACTGCTGGACAACCGCTCGGCCGCCGACTCCATCGTGGAACTTCTCGGCGAGCCGTGGTATCAGCCCGCGACGCCGCTGCCGGTGTTCGACACGGCCGAGAACGTCACGGCCGCCGCAACCGCGTTCGGCGAAGCGTGCCAAGAAGCCAACGTCACGTGGGCGCCGCCGCGCGTGATGGTGGTGCCGGCCCCACGGTTCAACGCAATGCTGGACGTTCACCAGTTGAAGTCCGAAGTGGAAATCGTCGGCATCAAACACCTCTTCGCCGCCCTGCCCGCGCTGCCGGGCGACGACCCCGTGCATGTGGCCGTGGACCGCCTCGGCGGCCGCCTGAGTTACGGCCCGCTGCTGCAAGAGGTGTTCGCCGACGGCTGGGTGCGGACGGTGACCGAGTCGCCCGCGGCGTGCGACTACGCCGTCTACGGCCTCGGGCGCGAGTTGCACTTCCACTTCCAACCCCGGGCCGACGGCGACTTCCTCTGCGTCGCCCTCGCCTCCATGCTGGCCAAGTATTTGCGGGAAGCCTTCATGGCCCAGTTCAACACGTATTGGCAAGAGTTGGTCCCCGGCGTGAAACCCACCGCCGGCTACCCGATGGATGCCCTGCGGTTTCTGAACGACATCCACCCGACGCTGGAAGCGAAGGGAATTGCGATGGAAAGCGTGTGGCGGCGGAAGTGACGCACCGCTGTCACCATGACGAGCCGTCGGGCTGTGGTAGCGGTTGGACCGGAGTCGAAGGTCGCCGGAAAGACAGATTACTCGTCGGCTTCGGGATCGGGTTCCACCTCTCGGAGAATCAATGTCGTCACGTTGTCTGCCGCGACTGTCACACGACCATAATCTTTTTGATAATGATGACCTTGGTACTTAGATCGGACCACGATTCGATGAGTGCCGGCCGATACCACGACCCGGACTTCTCGACTCCGGTTCGGCCAGTCCAAAACTTTCGCCCCGTCCACTTCGATGTAGGCTACAACACTTGGCAGCGGATCTTGCGCCGCCTTAATTATGACCACTCCCGCAGGGGCGTCCTGGTGGAGTTCAATGCCTTTTACTTCTGTGCCGCGGCGACTCGGTTGATCCTTTACGGCAGTTAACCCGGTGATGACGGCAGACACGAAAAACACCAGCACTCCCACAACCAGCACTCCCACAATGATCAGACACCCGATAGCGTGTGTGCGTTCTTTGGCCCGTTGCCTATCATCCCGCGAATCGCTGCATCCGCGACACAGGCTGACGCGGGCGAAATGAGAAACTGTTCGACTAACGTGCCCCGGTTGCCAGTCCCCGGGAATGTAAGAAGAACCGACTTCTACGTCACGTCGAACCAAATGGGCGTCCGCAATTGGACGCCCGCAATCGTAACAGCGCTCGAGATCAGACATAGGTGCTCCGCTCTAACTCTCGATTGTTTGCTCAGTGTCGATTTGCTTGCATCCCAATTCGGTGGATGAACGCCTGAAATGTTTACCTTGCATCAAGTGGTCTGTGACACAGTGCCACTGTAGCCGATCCATCGACAGTTTGCCAGCCTGTCGTATCACATTCAACTCCGGTAGCGCAACCAGTCCAACACGCTCCCCGAGGCTTCCCGCAATCGCAACGTCTTCACCAACGGCGAATCAGCCACCAATCCTTCAGCCAACAACGCGGCCCCTTGGGCGGCGGTCTTCACCCACGCCCCCGGCAGCGGATCCAACGGCACAATCGTCGGGAACTCGGGGAGCAACTTTCGCAGTCGGGGGAGCATCGCCGCGTCGTCTGCCCGCCGGCCGGAGACGACCAGCGTCTCGAACGGCGTCACCGCGTGCAGGCCGATCAGCGTTTGGCGCAGCGATTCGTCTTCCGCTTCCGCAGAACCCGTGTCGCGAACGCCGCCGGTGAAGAGGTCGTTCTTCCGCAAGGGCGAGAGCCAATACGCGGCTTCGCCGTCCCACGCCCCGCCGCTCTGGCCGCCGGCCGGGCCGCAACTGCCGCCGATGCCGTGGACGATTTGCCCGTCGTGAACCACGATGACGGCCGTGAACGCGGAGCCGAGTTCCATGAGGGCGAATCGGCCGGCGGTTTGCCGGATCGCCAAGGCGGCGACGGCCAACTTGTCGGCCGTCCCGAGGTCGATGCGGTTGAACTTGCGGTGGGCCGGCACGGTCGGCAGGTGGATGACGCCGGGAAGAAAGACGACGGGCGACGGCGAAGTGCGGAACGCCCGTAGCACCGCCGTGAAGCCGAGGACGCCTTGGGCCGTCCCGCGGTCGTCCGGCCGCACCAGCGTCATTTGGTCGAGGTGGTCGGCGGTCAGGTCGGAATTGCGGACGAGCGGGACGCCGTACCCGGACGGCCCGGCGATCAAGTCGAATGGCCCGCGGGCCGTCAGCCACTCCACGGGGGCCGCCGGGTTGGCCCGCAGTTCGTCGGGTGAGAAGCGAACTTGGTCGCCGACGCGGCCGCCTTCCAACGTCAGCACGTCAAGGCAGCTCGTGCCGGGGTCGCACCCGGCGACGCGGGCGGCGCTCACTTGGGGAGTGCCGGCGGTTCCGTCCCGGCCGGGCGGTCCATCGTCTTGCCCAACGGCGTGTCCGTGTTCTTCAGATCGCCGCCGGTCCCGAGCAGGAAGAGGCCGTCCTTGACGGAAGCGTTGATGTTCACCACCGGGTTGGCGTCGGCCGTGAACCGGGCCTTGTCGAGGGACAGCCATTTGCCGTCCGCGGCCTTCACCCACCCGTTGCCGAAGCGGGCGACGCGCTCCTTCGTCGTGGACACTTTGTCCCGCTTAAAGTCTTCCACGAAGGAGTAATACCCCTTGAGCAGTTCCCCCTTGGTGATGGTGGAGAACGTGACGAGGTGGACCCACTCCTTCTTCGCCGGGTCGTAGAAGTGGCCGGCGTAGGCCGTCCGCGTGTCGTCCTCCTTCACGGCCCGGACGAGGAACTTGTACGTCTCGCCGGCCTTCCAATCAAAATCGTAGAAGGCTTGCCCGCCGGTCCCCTCCCCGCCGAAGCGCTTCACGCGGACGGCGTCGGCCTTGTGCGACATCTTCACGCAGTTCTCGTCCTTCACCTTGGCCGGGTCGTCCCCGGCCGTCGGGTCCCACACGGAGAAGAGGACGAGCTTCTTGCCGTTCCCGAGTTCCTGAATGCCGAAGTACCCCTTCCCCCACCCGCACGCCATGAAATACGTCCCCGGCGCCGACTTCTCGACGGTGAGTTCCGTGTAAAACTCCGTCCCGGCCGGGGCCGGGTACGCCAGGTGGACCGACCGGCAGGCGATGCCCTTGAGCTTCTCGTCGGCCGGGGCGAGGAGGGCGAGGAGGGCGAGGGCCAAAAGGGGGAGAGCGGGTTTCATAAGGGGAACTTGATTAAGATGGGGTGGCGAGGAGCGACCGCAGGTCGTCGAGCGTGGCGGCGGCCGACAGGGCCAAAATGATCTTTTTCAGCGTGGCTGTGTCAGCGTTCGCGAGATCCGTTTCGACGAAGCGCCGGCCCGGCTCGCCGAACTTGTCGGCCAACATCTCGGTGGCCAAGTCCAAGCGGCCTTCTTGGCGCCCTTCCTGACGGCCCCGCTCTAAGGTCCGAATCTCGAACGGTGAAATCAACGGCATGGCCTTCTCCTTTTCCCACTCCAGCATTTCCATGACGATCCGGCGGTCCAATTCTTCGGGCAGTTGCAGGAGGGAGTCGATGACCTTGAACAACCGCCGGGCGTCGGCGGGGGGATGCCCCTTATCATACAGCATGCGCATCAGCCGGCGCTTCCACGCGAACGTGCCGGCCTCGTCCGTGCGGTTCAGTTGACACTGCAAGTGGGCGAGGACAACCACGGCGAACGGGTTGGCCGCCGCCTCCAATTCGGCGACGCGGTCCCGCCAGTCCCAGAGTTTCACGGACGCGAAGGCGTATGTCAACCGCGTGTCGCCCGCCCGGAACTCGTAGGCGGCCGGGCGCCAATCCGGCGACTTGTCATCCCCGAGGATGGCGAGGGCGACGGGGTGTTGGCCGTGCCGGTCGTAGATGCGGTAGTGGTACTTCCACATGCGGAGCGGGAAGGCCGCGTCCCGGCTGTTCTGCACTTCGACGTGGATCAGCAGGAACAGGTTGCCGGCCGCGCCGGCCCGCTTCACCTTGTACAGGCGGTCGGCCAGAATCTTGTTCCCCTCGTCGTCGCTCAGGAGTTTTTGCAACTCCGTGTCGAGGGCCTCCGGGGGGACCGACCAGTCACCCAAGGCGTAGGTGGCCGGGCAGAAGTATTCCAAAAAGCCGGGCAGGTAGGCGTCCAGCGCCTCTTTCCACACCGGGTCCATCTCGACGGCCATCGCTTTACCCCCGTAGCGTCCCCACGATCTCTCGCACGCTGCCGGCCTGCAAACTCGCCACCGCCGCGGGCAACCCGGCCACGATTCGCGTACTCACCGTCGGGTCGTAGAAGTTGGCGGTGCCGATCTGGACGGCGGCGGCCCCGGTGACGAGGAACTCCATCACGTCGTCCAGCGTGGCGATGCCGCCGACGGCGATGATCGGCAGAACCTTCGCCTTGGCGACCTGCCAGACGATGCGCAGGACCAGCGGCTTGACGGCCGGGCCGCTCAGGCCGCCGGTGACGTTGCCGAGGACTGGGCTTCGCCGCCGCCAGTCCACGGCCATGCCGACGAACGTGTTGACCAGCGAGACGGCGTCGGCCCCGCCGTCGGCCGCCGCCTTGGCGATCGGGACGACGCTGGTGACGTTCGGCGTCAACTTGGCGATCAGCGGGTAGGGGCACACGGCCCGGCAACGCTCCACGATGCGCTTGGTGACGGCCGGGTCGGCGGCGAAGTCGGCCCCGCCGGCGACGTTTGGGCAGGAGAGGTTCAATTCGACGGCGGCCAGCCCGGCCGCCCGCCCCATTTTCGCCGCCAGTTCGACAAAGTCGTCCTCCGTCTTGCCGGCGACGTTGCCGATAATCGCGGTCGGGAGGCCCGCGAGGTACGGGAGGTGGAAGTCGAGAAAATGGTCGATGCCGTCGTTGTCGAGGCCGATGGCGTTGAGCAGCCCACTCGGCGTCTCCACCGTGCGCGGGGGCGGGTTCCCGGCCCGCGCAGAGGAAGTGACAGTTTTGGGAACCACGCCTCCCAACGCGGCGAAGTCCACGAGGCCGGCCAACTCGCGGGCGTAGCCGAAGGTGCCGGACGCAACCAGAATCGGGTTGCGGAGTTCCAAACGGCCGAGTCGGGCGGAAAGGTCGATGTCCATGAGGAAAAGTTACGGCCGGGACAGGTTTTCCGCCACCGAAGAAGTTCGGAAGTCGGGCGGCCGGTTTGTCCGCCGCGAAATCAGACAGGCCGCTGTAGCGAAACGACTCACGGCGCGGCATTCCGGAAGAGAAGTGATCCGTCTTCGCTCACGGGCCGTCGGCGCTTTTGCGTTCGACACGCGAGATGGCCGGCCCATTTCCGCGAATCGCCCACGGAAACGGCGATTTTTCACCGCGTGGCACACCCGTTGCTTTCATATTCTCTCGTGATTCGGATGCGAGTCCCGGATTACTAGATTGGTCACAAGCCAATTGATCTCCCTCCAAACAGGGCACGAGAGCTGAGCGGTTGCGAGTCCCGTCTCAGACCAACTCTCGTGCCCTCATCTCTTTTCCGGGCTTGCACTTTCCACCCTATTTCCAAACAACCTTACATCCTGCCTGAGCAATCCAGTTCGACATTAAATATTCCGGAGTACTCCACCCGTCCCTTTAGGATAACGGACTCGGTGATCTGCATGTTCGGGGTCGATAAAAAGGAGGGGGCCGCTCAACGCCTCGCTCAAGTCATCCATGAATGCGTGTAGAAACGGGCAGTGCGGTTGGTTCTGCATGACCTGATTCCAAGCGAGCGTGCTCAAGGCGGCCACCCCGTTTTTCGTTTCCCGATACTTGCGTTTCTTGTCGGACAACGTGGAGTCGCAAAGGTAATGCAAGTAAGACTTGGGATGGTGTTCGCGCAATCGCGGGCTCGTCAGTCGATCATGTTCCGGAGCCGCCAAGTATGCCCCGTCTGTGGTGTGGAACTGCTCCAAGTCTGGATGTACGGCCGCCGACGGGGGGGCACTGGCTCCCGCCCGCTGCAAGGCGGCGGGTTCGCCGAAGAAATACGCTTCCGTCATCGGGCTGAAGAGGTGAAATGAACACTTGTCGCGAACCGCATCCCGCCGTTGAGCATTACCCGGCCAAGTTAGCTCAAGGCAGTTGGCCACGGCATCCCGAAACAGTCGGATCACCAAGTCCGGTTGGCCCCGATTCACCAGTTCCAAGTCCTCAATGACATAGGCAAAATCGACATGCTCACCTTTCCGGCCGGGGAAGATGGCGTTGACGAGCATTTTCGCCAGTTCCTCCAGCGTGTCGGCAACCGGATGCGCGTCTTCCTTGAGAAAAGCCGATACGTCCAACGACGTAAAGCCATCCAAGTTGACCTCGGGCGGCCGGACGACGAAATCATGGTCGGGAAAGAGTCTGGCCAAGGCAGGGCCGAGAGCAAGGTGCTCCAGTTTTCCCGTGGGTATTAAGGCAACGACGGCCATGTTCACGTCGCCCCGTTCGCAGACTGTTTCTTCCCGCCCCGGCCAGCCGTCTGCCCCGCAAACTCCCCATGCTGGTACAATTTTCCCAACGAGAATCGGGCAAGCCAATCGGAGTCAAACAATTCTGTCAGGGGAACGGGACCGTTGTCCATCGCCCGTTCCATGACGAACACGGCGCTCGGGCAGTCCTTGAATTCGTCGAGCAGAACGGGCGAATGCGAGGCGAGGCAGACCGTGAGGTCATACTCGTCGGCCCACTCGCGGAACGAATTCGTCAGGGACCGAATGGCGAAGGGATGCAAGTCATTCCCGAAGTCGTCGAGGGCCACGAACGCCCCGGCGGCGGTTCCAGCCACGGCCGACAGGTGGAGCAAGGCCGTCAGCCAGCCACTCGGCGCCAAACTGAGGGGGCACGTCTCATTTCTGATCGGCTCAATCAGGTCAGCGGTGATCGTCATACCCGCCACATGAAAATCGAAATCATAAAACAAGTCGGGAAATGCGTGTCGCAACGCCGAAACGACGAACTCGTATTGAGGCTTGAAGTCTCTTCGGTCCCGCCAGTTCCGCAAGACCGCGAACACGTTCTGTCCGTTGGGGTGCAAGAACAAGTCACCACTCTGTCGGGAACCGTTGTTCCGCAGGCCCCAAAGATGGTAATTTCGATAAATCCGATTGCTGACGAGAGCGGCCGCCAAAGGCCGTAATTCATCCGCACGTTCGGCGTCAGCGGCGACCCGCAACCCGAGACGCTCCTCACGGTCGTCTAATTGGCGCCGCTCGCCCTTATAAAAAAAGTGCTGCGCCAGAGCGGGGCGAAATAGCACTTCCTCCGACCCATGCGTCAATTTCTCCCCGAGTTGGTCGGCCAGCGTCGGCCCGTGCGCCGTCAATTGCAACTCCCACCGCAACCCCGCCGCACTGAATGCCACAAGGATTGGCTCGTCTTCGGCCGCCCCCCAACTTCGCAGTCCGTACACCCCGCCGATGTTTTCAATCGCGCTGGAAGCGTTTCTCAGGTAAGCGTTGCGGAAAAACTCAAAGAGCGTCAATAACGTCGTTTTTCCGGCGCCGTTCGGCCCGACCAGAACGCACACCCCGGACGGCGTCCAATGCGTGTTCCGCAGCGCCCGGTAGTTCCGCGTTTCAATTGTAATACTCATGTGACGCGGGCCTCGTGCGGAACGGCCATGTGACTCGCTTCAAGTCGACGGAGGATAATACCCGCATTTTAGCGATGCTCGGCCGCCCCGGCGAATACGGACGCCGGATCAAACGGCCGGCAGACTGGCATTCCGAATGGCGTGTCGGTGTCGTGCCATTCGTAATGCCTGTCAAATGAACTGTCACTTCACCCACAGCCGGCGATCCAGACTGCGGTAGCCGATCGACTCCCCGACGTGTTCGGGCAATATCTTCTCACTCCCCGCCAAGTCCGCGATGGTGCGGGCGACCCGCAGGATGCGGTCGTGCGCGCGGGCCGACAGGCCCAACTCTTCCATCGCCGTCTTCAACAACTCCTTGCCGTCGGCGTCCAGCGGGCAGAACTGCCGCGTCTGCTTCGACCCCATCCGACTGTTGACCAACGAATGGCTCTTGAACCGGGCGGCCTGGGCCTCGCGGGCCTTGTTGACGCTCTCGCGCATGACCTTGCTGGACGTGCCGTCCGCGCTGGCCGACAACTCGTTGAACGGGACCGCCGGCACCTCGATGTGCAAGTCAATGCGGTCGAGCATCGGCCCGCTGATGCGGCCCATGTACTTCTCCACCGCCTGCGGGGCGCACTTGCAGACGTGCTTGGCGTCCCCCATGTAGCCGCACGGGCACGGGTTCATGGCCGCGATGAGGACGAACCGGGCCGGGAACGTGACGGTGTGCAACGCCCGCGAGATGGTGACGGCCCCCTCCTCCAGCGGCTGTCGCATCACTTCCAAGGCCCGGCGGTTAAATTCGGGCAACTCGTCGAGGAACAAAATGCCGTGATTGGCCAATGAGATTTCCCCCGGCTGCGGGACGCTCCCCCCGCCGACCATCCCGGCATCGCTGATGGTGTGGTGCGGCGAGCGAAATGGCCGCGTGGCCAGCAGCGATTCGCCCGGCTTGAGGTAGCCGAGCGAGCTGTAAATGCGCGTCGTCTCCAGCGACTCCTCGGTCGTCAGCGGCGGCAGGATGGTGGCCATGCGCCGGGCGAGCATGGTCTTGCCGCTGCCGGGGGAGCCGATCATGATGACGTTGTGGCTGCCGGCCGCCGCCACGATGAGCGCCCGCTTGGCGTACTCCTGCCCGCGCACGTCCGCGAAGTCCACGTCGTAGGTGTTCAGTTGCGACGCCAGCTCGTCCGTGGACACCCGCTCCGGCTCGCGGGCCAGTTGCCCGGACAGCACGCCGACGGCTTCGCCCAACGTCTCGACGCCGTAGACTTCTAACTCGGCGACGACCGCCGCCTCGCGCACATTGGCCCGCGGCAGCAGCAACTTCTTCAGCCCCTGGTCGCGGGCCGCCATCGCCACGGACAGCGCTCCCTTGATCGGCCGCACCCCGCCGTCCAGCGCCAACTCCCCGACGACGGCCCACTCTTCCAACTTCGACATCCGCAACTGCCCGGTGCCGATCAACATGCCGATGGCGATCGGCAAGTCGAACGCCCCGGCGTCCTTGCGCAAGTCCGCCGGTGCCAGATTAATCACCGTCCGCCCCGTCGGCAACGCGAAGCGCAGGTTGACCATCGCCCGCTCAATGCGGTGGACGCTCTCCCGCACCGCCAACTCCGGCAGGCCGACGAGGATGGTCTTGTAAATCCCCGGGGCGGCGTCCACCTCCACCTCGACCGGCAGCGCGTCGATGCCGAGGAGCGTGAACGCACGGAGTTGGGCGAGCATGTGGGGAAACCGGGGCGACAGGGGTGACGCGACGACGAGGCCGATTATGGCCGGCGGGGGCGGGCGATACAAGGGGGTAGGGGGAGAATTTGCGACAGGCTCACGTTCTGAATGCGTTCCGCACGCCACTCATTTCGGCGATCTTGGCGTTACTCATCGTCCGTGGACTCATCGTCCAAGGCACTCGTATCATCGCCGGAATGAGTCAAACGTCAGATGTCCTTGGACGCTTCGGCGGGCGGGTGCGCGAAGAGCGCATCGCCTTGGGGTTGTCGCAAGAAGCGTTTGCCGTGAAGTGCGGCCTCGACCGCACATACGTCAGCGGCATTGAATGCGGCAAGCGGAACGTCGGGCTGCGGAACGTCGAGGCCATCGCCAAGGCCTTGGGAATCTCAATCAAACAACTGATGGACGCCGTGTAATGGCCCGAAAAAAGGCGGCGCCCTTCCTCTCGACCGTCATGGACCCGCACGCCGTCATCACGGCGATTGACAGCGGCCTCCGGTTCCCGGAAGTCGTCGCGCCCCTGCGCGAGAAATACGAGGCGGCGATCCGCCAGTTCGCTGAACTGGCCTTTATATCGGCCAGCAGCGCGGACCTGCTGGGCCGAATTCGCACGCCGTTGATTCGGGCTGAGCGCCGAATGGACCTGCTCAAAATTTTTCGGCGCTGCGTGTCCGGCGTTTGTGACACGGAGGCGACCAAGAAAATCCAGAGCATCCCTACGGAACGATTTGTTGCAAATTACGGGAGTGGTTTCAAACCGATTTCGACAGTGCAAGAACAGTTCGCGGACTTGAGCGACTTGTTCATCTCCGTCTTGGCCGTGTCGGTGGGCGAGTATGACAACCGCGGCCTGCAAGGCTATGTGCTAACCGGACAATTCTTCGACTGGTTCGAGGCAAAGTTCAACGGCCGCCTATCCATCGACGGCCCGCGCGGGGCAGGGCCGGACGTGGAGTTAGGCGCGGTGATCCCCGGCTTCATCGGGTCTTGCCCGTGCGACTTTGTCATCCGAGACGCCGTGAATCGCAGAGTGTTGGCCGTCGGGTTCGCTCGGTATGACGCGACGCGCGGCGGGGCTCAGTCAAATGACCGAACTGGGGGAAATGCCGGTAAGATTTACATGATCAGGGATTTTTGCCGCCCCCGCGGCCTAAAACTGCGCGTTTTCTTTTTGGCTGACGGCCCCGGATTGAGCCACCGCGATACGTGGCGAAGGGCCGTCGAATTGGATGATTCCTGGGACGGCAACGTCCGGGTAACAACACTCAAGACGGCCGCGGCCCGGATTACGTCAGACTGGCTCCGGGGTTCCCCGCCGCCCTAATCCGACGCGGTTGCCGCACTCACGGGGAACAGGGCGGCCCACCCGTCAATCGTGGCCGCCGACAGGCCGTCCGCCCCCGCCGCCGTGTACAAGTCAACACTCGTCCGCAACATGCTGGGGTGGTCGAACAAGGACACCCCTTTGTCCTTCTTGCCCCGCACGAAATCGCCCATCGGCTCGGACCCGGTCGCCAAACGCCGGACGGTGGCGGCAATCGCCTCGGCCCCAGAATCGACGCCGATCCACCGCCGGCCGTGTTCTTCGGCGGCGACCAGCGTCGTCCCCGACCCTGCGAAACAGTCCAAAACAAGGTCCCCCGGGTTGGAGGAGGCGAGGACGATTCGGCGCAGCAGTTCCAACGGCTTTTCCGTCGGGTAGCCCGTCACTTCGATCATCTGGTTGTGGGCGTCCCGGCAGTCGAGCCAAATGTCTTGGACCGGAACCCCTTGGCTCTGATCGAAGTACAACTTGCGCCGTGGATTCCCCGTGGGGGACCAGTAAATTTCCCCCTTGGCGTCCAACGCGTCGAGCGCCCGCGGCGGGAATTGCCAATGCTTCCCCGGCGGCGGCACTTTGCCGCGCCACGGCTTGCCCGTTTCCCCGTTCCGCACGCCCGGGGCATGCACCGGCACTTTCTTGTACCGGCGGCCCGTCCCGGCCTCAATGTACGGGTATTCCCTGGCCGCCCACTCCTCCGTCCACGCCTCCAACGGCCGGTTCCAAACGTAATCCTCCCCCCGCGTGTAAAAGAGAATGAAGTCCGAAATGTTGCCGTACTGCTTCTTCGTAAAGTTCTTCCGGTTGGACTTCTTCCGGGTGATCCAGTTCCGGTAGTTCGTCGGGCCGAACACCTCGTCCATGACGACCTTGGCGGCGAACGCCATCGCCTCGTCCAAGTGCAGATAGATGGAGCCGCCCGGGGCCAACAGCTCGCGGAGGATCAGCAGGCGCTGGCGCAAGAACTCCAAGTAATTCGCCCCGAACGCCACGTCCTCGTACGCCCGCTCGCCGTTGCGGGCCTCGAAGACGCCGCCCGTCGCGTACGGCGGGTCGATGTAGACGAGTCGCACGTTTCCGCGGACGGCCGGG
Organism: Zavarzinella sp.; assembly: GCA_043744795.1. GTDB lineage: Bacteria > Planctomycetota > Planctomycetia > Gemmatales > Gemmataceae > Zavarzinella. Next base: position 22,698 of record JAYTTY010000160.1, read on the forward strand.
TCGTCCAGCAGGGCCCTCAATACCGCCAAATTCTCCCCAAAGATCAGTCGGTTCCGCCAGCCGCCCTCCGCGCTTTTTGTCACCGAAAGCCGCTTGTCGAGCGCGGCCCGAGGGCCGCCCAACACGTCCGCTTCCGGGAGCTTGCCCGCATAGGAGAGTTCGTAGTCCAGTGGCCGTGGCTTCGACCCTTCCGACAATCGGCTGGCCCGCCGGGCGGTCTTTGCTGCCTTCATGGTCATCCTTTTAACATCCACGCACCCACTCCGCTCTATGTTGACTATAAGTAACAAGAAAGTCTGAGTCAACCAAGCCAAGCATTGTTGAGGTCGGCGTTGGTTGATTACTTTACCCGTTCAAGGCCGCCGGCGGTATTCCAGTTGCTTGAGGGAAGGCATTAACCACTTAATGGAGCCTTTCCATGATTCCTTCCGCGCGCGGCCGGCACGGCGCCGAAATGGCCGCCGGGTGAACCGTTCCGGCGGGGCGGCATCAGATACAATGCGGACACCGACCCCTCGCCCCCGGCGGCCGATGCCCACCCGCGACGCGGATTCGATCTCCAGCAGCCTGCTCGTGCGGGTCCGGGGGAGCGACGCCGTCGCGTGGCGGCGGCTCGTCGATTTGTTCAGCCCGCTGATTTACCACTGGGCCAGGCGGGCCGGCCTGGACGAGGCCGACGCGGCCGACGTGGTGCAAGACGTCTTCGCGGCCGTCCACGGCCGGGTGGGGGCGTTCGACCGGGACCGCGAGGGGGGCACGTTCCGCGGCTGGCTGCGGACCATCACGCGGCACAAAGTCGGCGACTGCCAGCGAAAACACTGGTGTCAACCCGCGGCCGAAGGGGGGACGGACGCACTCGCCCGCTTGAACCAGACGGCCGCGCCGGCCGACGACGGCGACGACGACCCGGCGGCCGACGCGGCCGACATCGCCCACCGGGGGCTGGAATTGGTCGCCGCGGAGTTCACGGAGAAGACGTGGGCCGCCTTCCACGGCACCGCCCTGGACGGCCGGCCCGCGGACGAGGTCGCCCGCGAGTTGGGCATGAGTCTCGGGGCCGTCTACATCGCCCGCACCCGCGTGTTCAAACGGCTGCGGGAAGAGTTGCAGGGACTTTTGTGAAAGGTCGCCGCGATCAGGTGAGTGGGGACGCCGTTTCCCCCTCACAACTCGATCAAGGTGACCGTCATGGCCCGCAAGCGTAAAAGTCCCCCCCGCCTGTCCTTGGAAGCCCTCGAAACCAAGGCCGTCCCGGCCCAAATGGTCAGCGCCATGAAAATGGTGTACCAGGACATTGACGGCGACGACGTGACGGTTTCCTTCACCAAGCCCGTCCTGACCGCCGGGAATGTGAACACCGTCTTCACGTTCAACACGGGGACGGTGGACGGCAACGTCGACACGCCGCAAAAGCTGTTCAAAATCGACCTCACGTCCGTCGCCTCCGCCGCCCAGAACACCGGGATCACCGTCGGCGCGAAACCCTTCCAAGGGAATGGAGACAGCTTCACCACCGTCGGCGAGATCAATGCCGCCGGGATCGACCTGGCCTTGGTGAACATTGACGGCGACTTGGGCCGGTTGTCCGCCGGCGACGCGACCACGTCCACGCAGGCCGCCGGGGCGATCACCGTGCAATCGCTGGGGCGGTTCGGGTTGTCCTCCGGGGCGCCGGACGTGGTTTCGTCCGTTAACGGGAAAGTCAAAAGCCTGACCGTCAAGTCGGACGTGTTCAAGGCCACGTTCAACGTCGGCGGCGGGGCGGACGGCCAACTCGGCGCGCTGACCATCAAAGGCTCGCTGATCGGCGGGCAGGCCGCCAATTCGGGGCGCATCGCCTCGTCCGGGGCGATGGGGGCGGTGAGCATCGACGGCGACATCGCCGGCGGGGACGGGATTTTCTCCGGAAGCGTCGCCGGCGACTCGATCAAAAGCGTCTCCGTCGGCGGGTCGATGAGGGCCGCGGGCCAGGAAAGCGCCCAAATCTTCTCCTTCTCCACGCTCGGGCCGGTGCTGGTCGGCGGGGATTTGATCGGCAAGGCCAACGGGTCGGGGGTGATCGAGGCCGAAGGCAACATGACCGGCGTGTTCGTGAGCGGATCGGTCAGCGGGCGGGACGGCGAATCGGGCGTGATCCGCTCCCTCAACGGCTCGCTCGGCAACGTCACCGTCGGGGTTGACCTCGTCGGCGGGCCGGAAGCCCTGAGCGGCATGATCTACGGCAAGACTTCCCTCAAGGACGTGTTCGTCGGCGGTGATGTCGTCGGCGGGGCCGGGGCCGACAGCGGCCACGTCGGGACGGACGGCCCGGCGGGCAAGTGGACCGTCGGCGGCGCGCTCCGCGGCGGGGCCGGAGATTTCAGCGGGTCGCTGCAGGCCGGCGGGGCGGTGGCCGGGCCGGTGCTGGTCGTCGAGGACGTGGTCGGCGACGCCGGGGCGAATTCGGGGCTGATCATCGGCGGTAAGCTCGGCAAGGTCACCATCAGCGGGTCGCTGTTCGGCGGCACGGGGGGCAACAGCGGCCAAGTGTTCAGCTTCTCCACCATTGATGGGGCGTTCCTGAACGGCGATCTGGTCGGCAAGGGCATCGACACGGGGCTGATCGAGGCCCAGGGGAACATCGGGACGGTCAGCATCACCGGGTCGATTTACGGCGGAGCGGCCGAGTCGGGCGTGGTCCGGTCGCTCAGCGGAAGCCTCGGGCCGGTGTTGGTTCTGAATAGTCTCGTGGGGGGGCCGGGGGACGACGCCGGGATCATCCGGGCAAACGGCGGGTCCATCGCGTCGCTGACGGTGGGCGGGTCGGTGCTGGGCGGGGCGGGGGCCCGCAGCGGGCAAGTTCGGGCGAACGACATCGGTGTCGTCAAGCTCACCGGCGACTTGCTCGGCGGCGGCGGGGCCGACTCCGGTGAGGTGCTCGGCGGCAAGATCGCGGACGTGGCCGTCGGCGGGTCGGTCGTCGGCGGGGCGGGGGGCAACAGCGGCCAGGTGTTCAGTTCGTCCACGATGGGCAAGGTCAGCGTCGGCGGCGACGTGACCGGGGTCGGCAGCGACACGGGGCTGATCGAGGCCAACGGCAACATCGCCTCGGTGAGCGTCGGCGGGTCTGTTCGCGGAACCGGAGCCGAGTCCGGCGTGATTCGCTCGCTGAGTGGAAACTTGGGTCCGGTGACGATCACCGGCGGCCTCTTCGGCGGGGCCGGGGACGACACGGCCATTGTGCGGGCAAACACCGGGAAACTCGCGTCGCTGACGGTGGGCGGGTCGGTGCGGGGCGGGGCGGGCGCCCGCAGCGGGCAAGTCCGGGCGAACGACATCGGTGTCGTCAAGCTCACCGGCGACTTGCTCGGCGGCGGCGGGGCTGACTCCGGCGAGGTTCTCGGCGGCAAGATCGCGGACGTGGCCATCGGCGGGTCGGTCGTCGGCGGCGCGGGGGGCAACAGCGGCCAGGTGTTCAGTTCGTCCACGATGGGCAAGGTCAGCGTCGGCGGGGACGTCGTCGGCACGGGCATCGACACCGGGCTGATCGAGGCCAACGGCAACATCGCCTCGGTGATCGTCGGCGGGTCGGTTCGCGGCGGGGCGTTTGAGTCGGGCATCGTCCGGTCCTTGAACGGGAACCTCGGGCCGGTGACCATCGGCGGCGGCCTGTTCGGCGGGGCCGGCGACCTCTCCGGCATGGTGCGGTCGAACGTCGGGTCGATTGGCGTCGTGCGGATCACGGGGTCGATCATCGGCGGGGCCGGCGTGGACAGCGGTTTTGTGAAGTCCGCCGGGGCCATCGCCTCGCTCAACCTGGGCGGTGACATCGTCGGCGGCACGGGCTTCGCCAGCGGCCGGGTGGACAGCGGCATGTTGCTGCCCACGGCGAACATCCGCGGGTCAATCCGGGGCAACGCCGCCGGCAGCGGCCAGCTTTACGGGGACAGCCTTGGCAACGTGAGCATCGGCGGCGACATCGTCGGCGGAACCGGGGCCGGGATCGGCTTCTCCGGGTACGTCGGGGCCAACTTCAACATCGGCAACCTGGACATCAAGGGGTCGATCCGCGGCGGCGTCAACGGCCAGAAGACGGGCTTTGTCGAGGCGTACCAAGGCTCGATGGGCAACCTGACCGTGCGGCGGGACATGGTCGGCGGGACCGCCTTCGCGTCGGGGAGCATTTATGTGGGGACCACCCTCGGGACGAGCTTCATCGGCGGGTCGTTGACGGGTGGAACCGGCAGCGGCTCCGGGTTGCTTTATGTCGGGGGGAACGCCGGCCCGTCGATGATTCGCGGCTCACTGGTGGGCGGGGACGCCGACGGCGGCGGCATCACGATCGGCGGGAATTTGGAGCGAATCCAGATCGACGGCAACGTTCGCGGGGGTTCGGGCGGCGGCTCGGGCCAGCTCCAAGTCGGAGGAACGAGCGGCGACATCGTCGTGGCCGGGTCGATCACCGGGGGGAGCGCCTTCCACAGCGGGCTTGTCACCGTCGCCGGCGACGTGGGGAGATTCACGTCGCGGGGGGGCATCCAGGGGGGCACGGGCGGCATGGCCGGCGGACTCGATTTCCATGGGAACGCCGGACCGATCACCGTCGGCGGCTCCGTGGTCGGCGGCCGGTCCTCAAACAGTGGCTTCGTGTCTGTCGTGGGGAACGCCGGGGCGGTCACCGTCAACGGGGACATCATCGGGACGGACCTGGGCGGCATGGACAACTTCGACGCCACCGGGTACGTTTACGCCGGTCGCATGGCGAGCCTGACCGTCAACGGGTCGCTGCTGGCCGGGGACAACACCACGGCGAACCAGGCCCTCCGCACGGGCTACATTGAGGCAGCGAATGACATCGGCACGCTGACGATTTCCGGCAACGTCGTCGGCCGCAACGACAAGCCGGCGCGCATCACCGCCCGCGGCAGCGCCGCCCCGACGGCCAATTCCGACCTCGCCATCGGGCGGGTGATGATCGGCGGCCGAGTGGACAACGCGGTCATCGCCGTCGGCGCCGGCACGAACGGGGACGCCCAAATCGGCCCGGTGACGATCGGCGGGGACTTCGTCGCCAGTTCGATCGCGGCCGGCATCGGCGCCGGGCCGGACGGGTACTTCGGCTCGGCCGACGACGTGAAGTTCAACACCAAGGACGTGGCCGGGCTGTCCTCCAAGATTGGCAACGTGACCATCGGCGGGCAAGCGAAGGGGACCGTCGTCAACGTCAGCACGACCGACCGCTACGGGATCACGGCCGAACACATCCTTGGCTTCAAGGTCGGCGGCGCGGCCCATGCGATGCAGGCCGGGCCGGTGAACGACGCCTTCAACGTCGGCTACACGACCGATTTCATGGTGCGGGAAGGGCTGTGACGGCGTGAATGGCTATGTCTATGGGGACGTTGTCTTTGACACCGGGGGAGGGATGTGCCGTGGCCGCGATTGTATGCCCCGACCCCGACGAGTTGAGCCGCTTCGTCGTCGGCGGGCTGGCCGACGCGGCCATCGAGCGGCTCGGCGAACACCTCGGCACGTGCGACGCGTGCCGTCGCAAGGCCGACGCGGCGTTCGCGGGCAGTGACTTGGCCCGCGCCTTGGGTGACACGCCCCACACCGGTTACACCAAAGAGGACGGCTTGCGGCGCGCGAAGGCCGCCCTCGCCCGCGGCGTCGTCGGCCGTTCGGCCGACGACACCGTCACCAAGGCCGGCCCGGAGGAGGACGACGCTTCGGCCGCCCCGCCGGAGTTCATCGGGCCGTACCGCGTCGTCGGCACGCTCGGCCGCGGCGGCATGGGCGTGGTGTACTTGGCGGAGGACCCGCAGTTGCAGCGACAAGTCGCCGTCAAGGTGATGAAGACCCAGTTTGCCGCCAACGCCGGCGCCCGCCGGCGGTTCCTCCAGGAAGCCCAGTCGGCGGCGCGGCTGTCGCACGACCACGTCGTCCCCATCTACCAAGTCGGCGAAGAGCGCGGCGTGCCGTACATCGCCATGCCGTTGCTCCGCGGCGAAAGCCTCCACGACCTGTTGAAGGCGGCCGGCCCGCTCCCCGCGCGCCAAGTCATCGACTTCGGCGGCCAGATCGCGGACGGGCTGGCGGCGGCCCACGGCGCCGGGCTGATCCACCGCGACATCAAGCCGGCCAACATCTGGGTCGAGCCGGTGAACGGCGGCCGCGTCAAGATCCTGGACTTCGGCCTCGCCCGCAGCGTCGCGGGGGACGCCGGGCTGACGGAGAGCGGCGTGATCCTCGGCACGCCGGAGTACATGGCCCCCGAGCAGGCCCAAGACACGCCGGTCGATCACCGCTCCGACCTCTTCAGCTTGGGGTGCGTGCTGTACAAGATGGCGACCGGAACCGTGCCGTTCCCCGGCCGGGACACGATGGGCATCCTCATGGCGCTCGCTACCAAGAACCCCGTCCCGCCGCACGCGCTGAACCCGCGCATCCCGGCGGGGCTGTCCGCCCTCATTCTCAGCCTGCTGGAGAAAGACCCGGCCCGCCGGCCGGCGACCGCCGCAGCGGTGATTCACGCCTTGGCCGCCCTCCCGGCCAACCCGGCCGCCGACACCGTGGAATTGACGGCCCCGGGCGCGGAGACCGAGCCGTCCGCCCCGGCGGTCCGCCCCATCCCGACCGCGCGCCGCCGCTGGGCGCCGGCGCTGCTGGCGGGCGCGCTGCTCGCGGTGGTCTCCGCGGGGGCGTACCAGTTGGTGTTCAAGTCGAAGGACGGCACGCTGGTCGTGGACGTGGACGGCGCCGCGGACGTGCGGTTCAAGGCCGGCCGGGTGGAACTGTACAACGAGGCCGGCGCCTTCCAGTACGCCGTCGAGCCGGGCGTGCGGGCCAAGGACGTGCCGCCGGGCAAATACCTGGTCAAAGTTGTCGGGGCCGACGGGCTGACGTTGGACACGGACCGGTTCGAGATGACAAACAACGGCAAAGTCCGCGTCCGCGTGACGGCCGAGCCGCCGGCGCCGGCGCCGGCGGTCGCCGAATCGGGGCCGCCGGACCGGGCGGCCGTCGACCCCGACCGGCGGGCGGCCGTCTGGCTCCGGGCGATGGGGGCGGCGGACTTGGAGGTCGTCGAGGGGAACGACTCCGTTCGGCTCGTCCACCCGCAAGACCCGCTGCCGGTGGGGCCGTTCCGGCTGCGCCTCATTCATGTGAGCCGCGCGCCGTATTTCGAGCAGCTCGGCGACGGGCTGGCCGACAAGGCGGCGGTCGAATTGGACGGGGTCCGGCTCACGGCGGCGTTCCTCCCGTCGTCCCTGACGGCGGTGGGGATGGCCAAGCTATTCGCGCTGCCGGCGTTCGCCGGCGTGGAATTCGTGAACATCCACATGTCGGCGGCCGGGGACGATATTTTCGCCCAAATGGCAAAATTGCCCAACCTGACCAATCTCGACCTGAACAACTGTCTCAAGCTCACCGGGAAGGGCATTCAAGCCTGTCCCAACCTAAGAATGGCGACACTTTTCGCTTCGCCGGTTTCTGCGGGCGGGTTCGAGGAAATCGGAAAACTGCCGCGCCTGCAATACCTGAACGTGTCCCAAGTCCGTTGCGACGCGGGGCAACTGGCCGCGCTGGTCAAACTCAAGGTTCCCCGGCTGATTGTCGGCGACGCCGGCATCGGCGACGCGCAAGCCGCCCGCCTGGCGACGATGGGGACGCTCGAAACGCTGGTCCTCGCCAACAACCCGGTCACGGACGCGGGGCTCGCGGAGTTTAAGAAATTGACGGGCCTGACGGTATTGAATGTCGCGGGCACCAAATGCACGGCGGCCGGGGTCGCCGACCTCCAACGGGCCTTGCCGAAGTGCAAGATCACGTGGAAATAGCGCGGCCGCCTCGCGATGACGTACGATCAGGTCACGCCAAAATCTTCGTCAACACGTCGCCGGCCACGTCGGTGAGGCGGTACTGGCGGCCGTTGTGGAAGTGGGTCAGCTTCTTGTGGTCCACGCCGAGCAGGTGCAGCATCGTGGCGTGCAGGTCGTGGACGGACGTGCGGTCCGTGACGGCCTTGTGGCCGAACTCGTCCGTCTCGCCGTGGCTGGCCCCGCCCTTGATTCCTGCCCCGGCCATCCATGTTAAGAAACCGTGCGGATTGTGGTCGCGGCCGCCGTTGCCCTGGGACACCGGCATCCGGCCGAACTCGCCGCCCCAGACCACGAGCGTCGAGTCCAGCAGCCCGAGGCGCTTCAGGTCGGTCAGCAGGGCGTCGATGGGGGCGTCCGTGGCGGCGCAGTGGCCGGCGTGGTTGCCGGCCAGGTCCGAGTGGGCGTCCCACTCGCCGTCCGAGTAGACTTGCACGAAGCGCACGCCCTTCTCGATGAGCCGGCGGGCCGTCAGGCACTTGGTCCCGAACGACTTGGCCTTCGGGTCGTCCAGCCCGTACATCGCCCGCGTCGCCGCGGTCTCCTTGGACAGGTCGATCAGGGCCGCCGCCTCAGCCTGCATCCGGTAGGCCAACTCGAACGACTCGATGCGGGCCGACAGGTCCGGCTCCCCCGGCCGGGCTTGCAGGTGGGCGCCGTTGAGCTTGGCCATCAGGTCGAGTTGGGCGCGCTGGTCGCCGGCCGTCACGTCCTTGGGCCGGCGCAGGTTGAGGACCGGGTTCCCCTCGGGCCGGAACAGCGTGCCCTGGTGGGCGGCCGGCAAAAAGCCGGACGACCAGTTGATGGGGCCGCCCTTCACGCCGGCGTTGTTCCCCAGCACCACGAAGCCGGGCAGGTTCTGGTTCGCGCTGCCGAGGCCGTACGTGACCCACGCGCCGGCCGCCGGGAAGCCGGGCCGGCTGATGCCGGTGTTGATCTGGTACAGGGCCGGGACGTGGTCGTTGGAGTCGGTGTACAGCGACTTCACGAACGCGATCTCGTCCGCGTGCTTGGCGACGCCGGGGTACTTGTCGCACACCCACGCCCCGGACTGGCCGTATTGCTTGAACTTGAACGGCGACTTCATCAGCGGGCCGGGGCTGCCGTTGAACACGTCAATCTTGACGCGCTTGCCGTCGAACTTGTCCAACGCCGGCTTCGGGTCGAACAGGTCCACGGCGCTCGGCGCGCCTTCCATAAACAGCCAGATCACCGCCTTGGCCTTGGCCGGGAAGTGCGTCGCTTTCGGGGCCAGCGGCCCGCCCGGCGCCGCCCGGACGGCGTCGCGGTTCAACAGATCGGCCAAGGCGACCATGCCGAAGCCGGCCCCGGCGGTGCGGAGGAAGCGGCGGCGGTCGTAAGCGGCGGTGTTGAACAGGGTCATGGCTCGACCTAAGCGAGAGAACGCGGTTTCGAAAAACATCCCGCCATGCGCGGAAACAAGATCATGATTCAAAGCCCGTTTTCGCCCCTTCAGGCAACGCCGTGAAGGACTTTTTGGGGCAGGAAAACTGCCGGTTGCGGAACTTGGAGGATTTGCGAAAAGAGCCGGATTCCCGCTACACCCCGCTGAAAACGATTCCGTCAGGAAGGAATCCGGCTCATGTCGCATCACACCGCTCGCCCGCGCTCGGCGGCCAAGCCGGCCCGGCGGCGCCGCCGCCGGCCGCTCACCCATCGGGACAGTCTGATCGCCCTGCGGGACTGGCTGCTCCCCGACGACGGCATCTTCGCCAAACGCACCGTCCGCGGCAATACCAAATGGGCTCCCGCCGGCCTCGTCGGGTGCAGGACTCGGTTTGTGGAAATGTGGAGTGGTTGGTATAAGGCGGGCGGGATTTTCATTTTTGTCGTTGTTCGACGGCCGGGAAGTCCTTGCC
>JAYTTY010000161.1:0-9124 GCA_043744795.1 Zavarzinella sp.
GGGCGAGAAGGTGCCGAGTTCCGACGTGGAGCCGTTGAAGTACCAGACGGCGCCGCAACTGACAGACGTCGCCAAGGGGGGCGAGTGGCTGACGGCGCGGATGCGGTACAAGGACCCGGACACGGACAAGGCGTCCGAAGTGGCCGCGGCGTTCGACGGCAAGGACATCGCCAAGGAGCCGGGCAAGGACTTCAAGTTCGCGGCGGCCGTGGCCGCCTACGGCATGCTGCTGCGGGACAGCGAGTATTCGGGGACCGCCGACTTGGAGAAGGTGCTGACGTGGGCGAAGGGGTCCGTCGGCGACGACAAGGGGGGCCACCGGGCCGAATTCACGCGCCTGGTCGAGAAGACGAAGGCCGTCGTCACGAAACTGCGGGAGCAGCCGGCGGCGGCTCCGAAGAAGTGAGGCAATCATTACCGCCGTCAGGCGGTCGCGTTGGAGTCCCGCTTTTAAGCGGTCTTGGAAAGCCTGCCCAGAAGGCCCAAGAGGACCGAGTCTTCGACGGTCCGACCCCTTGGGCGAGCAGTCGTCACCCACGTTTGGCGAACCCTCGAAGACTCGGTTCGCCGACCGCCTCTGCGTGACCGTTCCAAGACCGCTTAAAAGCGGGACTCCAACGCGACCGCCTGACGGCGGTGATTCGGTGAGATACCTTGCCTATTCTGTCCCATCAGCACAGCGTCACGTAACTTCGGGAGCAGCCCCCGGCGGCCCCGAAGAAGTAAACCGCCGGGCGAGCCAACGGCGAATGCGGCCCGCCGACACAATCTCAGGTGGCCGGACATCCGTGAGGTTCGGCCGAAAAACCATTAGCAAGAGCAGGGGGGCGTACCACAAGATGTACACGCCCCCTTGGTCCGCGTACCAGAACTGCACACCGATCACCACGGCCGCGGATTGCGCGATCACCTGCCCCAAATGCCGGGGCTTCGGCCAAAACATGGTCAGTAAAATAAAAGCCATGTAAGCGATGAACACCGGCAAGCGGTACGCCCAGTGTGTCCCCATCCAAATACTCTCCGTGTGGGGAGCCTTCCACGCCTGCCAGTCGGACAGACTCATCGCCACCTTTAGGTATTGCCGCAATTCACCGCTAAAGAGCAAGATCGCCGCGGTGATGCCGAGGCTGATGCCGAGCGCCGTGAGAAAGCCCAGCGTGAACCGTCCCGTGCCGCGGCCCCGGTAAAACCCGAACCAGAGTGGGAATAACAACACGGGGAAAAACACCGTGCCGGCCGCGACGCCGAGCAACGCGCCCGCCACGGCCGGCCGGCGGTGCCAATAGACCGCCCCGAGAAGGAATAGCGCCGGCCAGACGTGGTGGATTTGCGAGATCTGTTGGGCGGTGACGGGGAGCAGTAAGTAGAGGCAGGCCATCGCCATGCCGGTCATCGGGTCGCCGTAGGTCCGCACGCCGATTAGGATGAGCGCCGCGACGACGGCGAGGTGGGCGATAATCGCCAACGCCCGCTCGACCCAAAAGCGAGCGCTGGACGGCTCATCGCCGGATTGGCCTTTTTGAAACCGCACGAGCGCCACTGCCCCGTCGTTCATTTTGGCGACGGCGACCGGCTCCCGCCCCGCCTCGCCAGGGGCGGCCGTCTCCCGGCGTACGGCGGTCGCGGCAAGGCAAAGGAACAGGCTGCCGGTGAGGCACACCATCCCGGCCGTGTTGATGTTCGGCGGCAACATTGGCCGCTTTTCCAACCCCAAGTCGAACAGGCAGCGCATGAACCAGTACGCGGAGACCGCCATCAGCCAGCCGTACCCGGCCAGCAAGTATCGCTCTCGTCGCGTGATCGCCCGCTTGAGATCGACCGCCGCGGGCGATTGGATGAGTTCCCGCAATGCGTCCGCTTGTTTCAGAAAAAGAAGGCCGGGGATGATGAGCCACAGTGCCAACAGATCCCAGTTTCGCAGTGAAAATGGGCGGTCGAACCGCACGAAAAGCGTCACGGCGAGCAGGAACGAGGCGTAGAACCAAGTGACGGCGTTCGGCGGCGACAAGTCCGTGAAAATGGCCGCAAACACGCCGCACCTGGTGGATTGATGGTCAGTAGGTCGAGCGGCCGCCGCTAATGTCGTAGCACTGGCCGGTGGTGAAGCTGGAGTCGCCGCTGGCGAGGAAGTGGACCAGGGCGGCCACTTCTTCCGGGCGGCCGGTGCGGCCCATCGGAATTTTGGAAACCATGTATTTCACCGTGTCAGGCTCCACGCCGTCGAGGATCGGCGTCTGGATCACGGCCGGGGAAATGCAGTTCACGGTGATGTCCCCCGCCGCGGCGACTTCCTTGGCCAGCGACTTCGTGAGGGCGATGACCGCCGCCTTGCTGGCGGAGTAAGGGGACATGGTCGGGTTCCCCTCCTTGCCGGCGACGGACGCGATGGAGACGACGCGGCCGTACTTCCGCGCCAGCATGCCCGGCATCACCGCCTTGCACAGCAGGAACGGGCCGATGACGTTCACGTCCATCACCTTCGCGAACTCTTCCTTCTTGAGTTCCCAAAGTTTGACGGTGCGGCCGGTGATGCCCGCGTTGTTTACGACGATGTCGATGGGGCCGAGGGCCTTTTCCGTCTCGGCCACGACGCGGATCACGTCGGCCTCGTTGGTCACGTCGCCGATGGCGGCGTACCCGTTTAATTCTTTGGCGACCTTGTTGGCGCCTTCCGGGGCCATGTCGAAAATGCTCACCTTGGCGCCGGCGGCCGCGAGGCGGCGGCAGATCGCCTCGCCGATGCCTTGGCCGCCGCCGGTCACGATCGCCACCTTGCCGGCCAGGGAGAAGAACGGGTCCGCCATGTCGTGGTACTCAACGTTTCGGGGATTGGGGTGTTACAATGACATGTCGGCAGGCCGCGCGGAATAGTCTTGACCGGCCCCGCCGGCAGTTTACGATGGATAACATACACCCCCGACCGCACTCGCCCAGAAATTTTTCAGGGCGCGCCGCACCCGCAAAAGGCAATTACCCATGAAGATGTTTCCGCCGTTGGCCGCCGGCCTGCTCGTCCTCACCGCGTTCGGGGGTTCCCTCCGGGCCGAGGAGGACACCGAAGAACTGTACAAGAAGGTCGTCAAGTCCGCCGTGTTCATCGTCTCGCCGCTCAAGGACGGCTACGCCATGGGGTCCGGCTCCTTGGTGGACGCGGAGAAGCGGATCGTGGTCACGAATTACCACGTCGCCCGGCACGGAAAGTTTTGCTTCTGCCAGTTCCCCGTGTATCAGAAGGACGGGGAAATCATGACGGACAAGACGAAGTACATCGCCCGCGTGTCGCGCGGGGAGGCCATCAAGGCCGACGTGCTGTACATGGACGCCTCCCGAGACTTGGCCATCCTCAAACTGGCCAGTGTGCCCGCCGGGACGCCGGCCCTGCCGCTGGCCGCCAAATCGACGCAGGCCGGCGCCTCCGTGTGGAACATTGGCAGCCCCGGGGCCGTCGAGCAGGTGTTCGGCATCACCGAGGGGAAAGTCCGGGCCATCGGCAACCAAGAGTATGTGACCGGGAGCGCCAGCGGGGAAGACTCCTTCACGGTGAAGGCGAAGATCATCACCACCACCAACCCCACCAACCCGGGGGACTCGGGCGGCCCGCTGTTCAACAAAAAGGGGGAGATCGTCGGCGTCACCCAAGGGGGAAGTCGGTCGGCGAGTTTGGTGAGTCTGTTCATCGACGTGTCGGAGGTCAAGGGCTTCCTTGACCAAAAGAAGATCGTCATCAAGGAGAAAGACGCCACGTTGGTGACGGACCCCAAGAAAGGCCCGGCGGACCCGAAAGTGGACCCGAAGGGCGTGACCACGCCGCCGGCCAAAGACGGCTCGGCGGACGAAAAAACCGCGAGTGCTTTGTTTTCGGCCGCGAAGGCGTATGCCAAGGATGAGGAGTTGCGGGCGAAGTACATCGCCAAGCTGACGGAGATCGTCACCAAGTACCCGACCACCGCCGCCGCCAAGGAGGCCAAGCGCTTGCTGGACGGCCTCAAGTGACTCCCGCCCCGCGCGACCCGACACGAGACTGGGATGAAATTGTCAAGACACAACCAAGACGGCGAGCGCACGCTCGCCGTCTTTATTGACTTCGAGAACATCGGCATCGGCCTGAACCTCCGCCGGGACCGGTTCGAGATCGGCCGCGTCCTGGAGCGGCTGGTCGAGAAGGGCAAGATCGTCTGCAAGAAGGCCTACGCGGACTGGAGCCGGTTCGCCAACTACACGGCCCCGCTGCACGAGTCGGCCATCGAGCTGATCGAAATCCCCCAGCGCCGCTCGACCGGGAAGAACTCCGCGGACATCCGCCTGTGCGTGGACGCGATGGATCTCGCGTACTCCAAGGACCACATCGACACGTTCGTGGTCGTCTCCGGGGACAGCGACTTCTCCCCGCTCGTCTCCAAGCTGAAAGAACTCGGCAAGCACGTCATCGGCTTGGGGCTGGCCGAGGCCACGTCCGATTTGTTGCGCGACAACTGCGACGAGTTCATTTATTACGACGACCTCGACCGCGTCTCGGCCGTCCTGCCGCGGATGAACTCGCCCGTCTCCGAAGTGAAGCAGAAGGTCTTTAGTCTGCTGATCGACTCGCTGCTGGCCCTGCGCCGGGAGAACAAGGAAGTGCTCTTCTCCAGCATGGTCAAGGACACCATGAAGCGGAAGAAGCCCTCCTTCAACGAGGAGTACCACGGCTACCGCACGTTCAGCGAACTGCTGGAAGAGGCGGCCGCCCTCGGCCTCATCGACATCGAAAAGCACAAGACGAGCGGCACCTACGTCGTCACGCGGTTCGGGTCCGAGCCGCGCGGGAACCAGCCGCAGGATCACGCGCCGCGGCAAGCGCTGCCGACCCGCCAAGGCTTTTCGGCCCCCCCGCAAGCCCTGCCGCCGCGACAGGGCCAGCAGGCTATCGCCGGGCCGCGCCAGACCCAGCAGGGAACGGCCGCTTCGGGGAATCCCCTGCGGCCCGCGCTCCCGCCCCGCCCGGCCCAACCCGCCGCCGACCGCGACGCCGCCCCGCAGCGGCCGGCCGCCGACCGCGACGCCGCCCCACAGCGGCCGGCCGCCGACCGAAATCCCGCCCCCCCGCCGGCTGACCGCCGGCCGCCGGCCCCGCGACCGCAAGTGCGTCCGCAGCCGCAGCCGCAACCCAAACCGGTCGAATCAGACCCTGTCGATGACAACATGCTCGACTCCATTGAAGGCCGGTACTTGGACGACTGACATCCGGCCGACGCGGGTATCAGGTCGAAAATCCGGCGGGCGGGTGTCGTCAGCCCCCTGACTTCCGTTGAAACTGAAGACAGGGGGCTGACGCCCCCACTCGTCTAAAAACTCTTGGCGGACGCTTTCAACTTTCTCGATCACATTCTCGATGGAGCCATCCCGTGCCGGCCCTCTTCGGCGTGACCATGTTCCTCAGCGCCACGCTGCTGTTCCTCGTCCAACCGATGGTCGGCAAAATGGTGCTCCCGCTACTCGGCGGGACGCCGGCGGTGTGGAACACCTGCATGGTGTTCTTCCAAGCCTTGCTTCTGGCGGGGTATTACTACGCGCACAAGGTGACGGCCGGGCTGACGCCGCGCGCCCAAGTGACGGTCCACTTGGCCGTCATCGTCTCGGCGCTGGCCGTGTTGCTCGTCGGGGCGGGCCTGAGTGTGAACGGGTCGCCGGTGCCCATCGCGAAGAGTCTGGCCCCGCAGGGGAGTGACGTGCCGTTCTTCGGCGTCATCGCCGTGCTGGGGTTGGCCATCGGCCTGCCGTTCTTCGTCGTCTCCACGTCGGCGCCGCTGTTGCAAAAGTGGTTCTCCGAGACGGGCCACCCGTCCGCGAAAGACCCTTACTTCTTGTACGCGGCAAGCAACGCCGGCAGCCTGCTCGCCCTCGTCGCCTACCCGTTCGTCGTCGAGCCGAATTTGAAACTCGTCCAACAGGCGTGGGCGTGGGCGATCGGATTCTTGGGTCTTGGCGTGATGGTCTTCCTGTGCGCCCGGGCGCTGCTGCGGACGGCCCCCCACGGCCCCGCGATTGATCGGGCGGCCATGACCGATCCCGAACCGGCCCCGAGTTGGACGACGACGATTCGCTGGCTGTTCTTGGCGGCCGTCCCGTCCAGCCTCATGCTGAGCCTGACGACGGAAGTGACGACGGACATCGTCTCCATCCCGCTCATCTGGATTGTGCCGCTGGCCCTGTACCTCATCACGTTCATCGCCGTCTTCTCGAAGCAGTACACGGGGGCCGTCCACCTTGGCGTCACCCTCATCACGCCGGTGCTGATCCTTTTGGTGGTCTTCATGCAGACGGCCAACCACGTCCCGAACACTTACGCGGTGCCGTCGTTCCGCGTCATCTTGCTGATCCAAGTGGCGACGTTCTTCATGGTGACGCTGGCGTGCCACGGGGAACTGGCGCGGACGCGGCCGTCCCCGAAATACCTCACCAACTTTTACCTCATCATGTCGCTGGGCGGGATGCTGGGCGGGCTGTTCAACGCCCTCGTCGCCCCCTTGGCGTTCACATTCGTCAGCGAATACCCGCTGTCCCTGATCGCCGCGTGCATGGTGCTGCCGCGGTTGTCGGAAATTAACGACCCGGGGGCCGCCCCCGCGGAGCGGTCCACGCAAGACCGGCTCATCGCCTACCTCGTGCTGCCGCTGGTGTTTTTCGCGGCCGCGAAGGTTCTCTCGGGCAATTACCCGTACGTCGTGACCGTGTGCCGACAAGTCATTGACGGCTCCGGCGTCGTCCTGAACGCCTACACCGCCGCGACAATTATCGTCTTCGGGATTCCCACGCTGGCGACGTACTTTCTGGTCGAGCGGCCGCTGCGGTTCGGCCTGTGCGTCGGGGCGTTGTTCCTCGGCGCGTACGTGACCTTTGAAAAGAATGAGCGGAAGGCGGACCCGGAAGACCGCACCGTGTACGACCGCAGTTTCTTCGGGTCGCTGAAGATCGAGCCGAGCCGGGCGACCGTCGAGAACGAGACGTATGACCCCCCGACCGACATCGAGCAGGTCCGCTACCGAGTCGGCGCGGACCCTTACTACGCCTTCAACCGCCTCGTCCACGGCACGACGCTGCACGGCAAGCAGCGCAAGCTCGAAGTGAGCGTCGCGGAGGGGTTGTTGCCGTGGATGGCTGATAACCCGTGGAGCCTGCTCACGGCGGCGCCCGTGGCCGAGAAGCAGTGGCGCAAGCCCGGGCGCGAGCCGTTGACGTACTACCACGAGACCGGGCCGGTCGGCCTCATGTTCGAGGAGTTTCGCCGGGGGACGGCCACGCCCGGCGCGAACACCGATGTCGCCTGCATTGGCCTGGGCACCGGGTCGCTGTCCTCCTACGGGCGGGCGGGCCAACGGATGACGTTCTTCGAGATCGACAACCACGTCCGCCGCGTCGTCGAGCCGCCGACCCACTTCTCGTACATCGACCAAGCCAAGAAGCAGGGCGTCAACATCGAGTTCCTGATGGGGGATGCCCGGTTGACGTTGGAACAGCAACCCCCGGACCGAAAGTGGGGCTTCATGCTGGTGGACGCCTTCAGCTCGGACTCCATCCCGGCCCACTTGCTCACGGTGGAATCGGTCGAGTTGTACTTCAATCACTTGGAGCCGAACGGCATCTGCGCCCTGCACATCTCCAATCGCTATTTGAACTTGGAACCCGTGGTGGAGAAGATCGTGACGCGGTTGAAACTCTCGGCCCGCGTGATGCACGACAGCGTGCCGGCGGCCGACGAGTCCATCACGGGGAAAACGTCGTCCACGTGGATCGCCGTCGCCCGGAACGACGACGCGCTGGGCGGCTTGTTGACAGACCGCCATTGGGGCAAGCTCACGCCCGACGACAAGGTGGACATCTGGACCGACGACTTCACGCCCATCAAGAACATCCTCCAGGGCGAGTGGAACTTCTTCAAATGAGATTGTTGACGGGCCGCCGCGCTCATGGCTGATGTCATCCTCATCGGGGCGAGCGTCCGGGCGTTGGCAACCTCGGCCCGGCGGGCGGGGGACGACCCGCTGTGCGTGGACCTGTTCCGCGACGCCGACTTGGTCGCCCATCACCCGGACGCGATTCATTGTCCGCTCGACCAGTACCCGCACGGTTTCCCGGCGATTCTCGAAACTCTGCCGCCGCTGCCGGTTATCTACGGGGGGGGCTTCGAGAACTATCCGGACGTGATCGAGGCCATCTCGCGCCGCCATCATCTGTGGGGTAATCCGGCCGGCGTTCTTCGCCGAGTCCGCGACCCGTTCGTCCTCGCTGACAGATATGCCCAATGTCACGAGCGGTTCCCGCGTGTGACGCGGCATCACCCCGGCGGGAATCCCGCGCGGTGGCTAAAAAAACGCTACGCCAGTTCGGCCGGCCGCGGCGTCACACATACCACGCCGACTGACGTCGCCGGGCCGGAACATTATTTTCAAGTACGCGTGCCGGGCCGGCCGTTGTCGGGCGCTTATTTTTCCGACGGGACGGCGTTCCGCATCGGCGTGAGCGAGCAGTTGATCGGCTGCGATTGGCTGAACGCGAAACCGTATTGGTACTGCGGCAACGTCGGCCCTTTGTCGATTACTGACACAGTTCTCCGGGACATGGACTTTATCGCAAGAGTGGCCGCCGAGTCGTTCAACGTGAGAGGGTGTTTCGGAATTGATGTCATATTGAACGGCAAATTTGTCCACTTAATTGAAATCAACCCGCGTTACACGGCCTCCAACGAACTTTACGAACGATACTGGCCGGACTGGGCGATTTTAAGATCGCACAAGGTCGGCTTCTTCGGCGGCATTACAAAATACAAGCCGCTGCCGCTACGCGACGAATGCCTCGGCAAAGCGATCTGGCACACGCCTTTTCCGTGCCGGGCGACGTACCACCCCGAAGACTTGCCGCAGGACACGTATGCCGACTTGCCGCACCACGGACAGGCTTTTGGGGCCAACGAGCCGTTCGTGACGATGTTCGCCATGGCGCTGGACCGGGACGGAGTCGTTGAGAAGTTGAAGTTGATGGCGGGCGACATCCCTAAGCGGTTTCAGTTGGAGCCGATTTAAGGATGTCGTTAAAACAGGGGGCTGACGCCCCCCGCTCGCCAAGAGAAGGCGAGCGGGGGCGTCAG
>JAYTTY010000162.1:0-9086 GCA_043744795.1 Zavarzinella sp.
GGGAAGGGGGCCGGGGGGTTAGGTCGCCTTCGTTTCTGGTAGCTCATTCGCTTTTTTCGCGCCGTTTCCCAACGCTCACCATTCCCCGAATCAGCCATCTCAACCCATATTGACGCGCGTGGGCGTTTACCTATAATTACATCACATTCCAAGGACGGAGTGTGGGGGGCCGCCCCAATACCGGCCCCGATCACTGTTCGGTTCGACGTGAGAGAAAGGACTTCCTCCCCAACGTCTTCTCGGGCCGCCATGGCCCGAACCTCCGCGAACAGTGTCCCACCCTTTATCTTTGGCTTCCATCCACCAACCGAACTGCCGCGCGGACTTTCGCGGGCGTTCCGGCAAACTCAGGTGAGCGTGTGGCCGACGAGCGGAACGGACTCACGAGGCAGATCAAGGAAGCTTGCGACATCGTCGCGGTCATCGGCTCCTACGTCTCCCTCGTCCCGGCCGCCGGCGTGTTCAAGTGCATTTGCCCGTTCCACAACGACACGCGGCCGTCCATGCAGGTCGATGCCCGCTACCAGAACTACAAGTGTTGGTCGTGCGGCAAAAAAGGGGACGTGTTCACCTTCGTGCAGGACTTCGAGAAGGTCAGCTTCTTGGAGGCCCGCGAAATCTTGGCGAAGCGGGCCGGCATCAGCCTGGAAGAAGTCCCCGTCGAGAACGTCCGGCGCGTCAAGCAGTTAGACGCTATCAAGTGGGCCGAGAGCCTGTACCAAGAGTGCCTGTTGGCCGAGCAGGAAGGCGCCTCGCCGGAACTCGGCGAGCGGGCGAGGAAGTATCTGGGGGACCGGAAACTAACCGGCGCCACCGTGAGGGCCTTCGGCTTGGGCTTCGCCCCGCCGTCCGGGGATTGGCTCGTCCACAAGGCAAAAGAGGCGGGCAAGGACCTCGATATTCTGCGCGAAGTTGGGCTGATTGCGGAACGGGCGCACCGTGGGGGATATTACAACCGCTTCCAAGACCGCTTGATGTTCCCGATCCGTGACGCCCGCGGCAAGACGGTCGGATTCGGCGGACGAATTTTGCCGGACAGTCCGTTGGCGGAGCGTGGCCCCAAATATTATAACTCGACCGAAACGCCCCTGTTTTCCAAGAAAGAGTTGCTATACGGCTTGGACCTCGCCCGCCACGCCGGGGCGAAAGAACAATACCTCGCGGTCGTCGAAGGCTACACGGACGTGATGATGGCCCACCAGTACGGCGTCACCAACGTCGTCGCCACAATGGGAACCGCGCTGAACGAATCGCACGTCCGGCAGTTACTGCGATTCGCGCCCAAAGTGGTGCTCGTGTTCGACGCGGACGAGGGCGGCGAAGGCGGCGTGGACCGGGCGCTGGAGATTTTCATCGGGTCCGACGTGGACTTGGCCGTCGCCGCTCTGCCCGACGGCCTCGACCCGTGCGACCTGCTGACGGCACAAGGCAAAGAACCGTTTCAAATGGCCTTGAGAACGGCCGTCGATGCCTTAGAATTCAAACTCACGCGGGCACTCGCGACCGCCGGCGACAGTTTGGAGAACAAGAAACGGGTGGTGGACTCGGTCCTCAAGTTGATGGCCTACGCCCCCGAATTACCCGGCAACGCCCGCACCGTCAAGCACGAGTTGGTCGTCACCCGGCTCGCCCACCGGCTCGGCCTCCGGCAGGAAACGGTGTGGGCGCGGTTCGGCGAACTGAAGGTCGAAAAGAAGAAGGAAACGGCCCGGCGACCGGCCGGCGACCGAGGAGAAACAAGCGCCCCGCCCCCCGTTCGGTCCGCCCCGGCCGACCCGCTCGAAGCAAAGCTTCTTGAACTTTTGCTCGCCGACGAAAATCTCGTCATCACGGCTTATAAAGAGATTCGGCCGGAGGAATTGGCTCACCCGGGATTGCAGCGGCTAATCGCGTGTCTTTACGAGTTGTTCGAGGCCGGCGAATCACCGGATTTTGACGGGCTTCGGGCAAGGCTTAACAACCGTGCTCTTGCCGACAAGGCGATGGAGCTTCGTGAAGTCGGGATGGGAGTCACTGACCGAAAGCGTGACCTCCAGACCGTTTTTGAACGTTTTCGAGAGCGGAAGAGAGCATTGGGTGATCGACAACTGAAGGACAAGTTGATCGACCCCCCTTCCCACGAGGATGCTCTGGAAATGCTTCGGAAACTTCAGAACCGCCAGAAAAAGGCGGATTCTGACGACGAGGCCGGCCGTCAGGCGTCCTGACGGCCGGGGTTTTTGTTCCTGATTGACACCCGGCGACCGGCGAACGGATTTGCCAGCAGACGAGGGTAACGAATGGACTTGAAACTCGACGAGACTCTGAAGTCGCTCATCGACCTCGGCAAGCGCAGCGGGTACCTGACGTGGGATCAGGTCAACGCCCAGATCCCCCCGGAGACGGTCGAGCCGGACCGCCTCGACCAGATCCTGGAACTGCTCGACCAGCACGGCATCAGCATCATCGAGGAGGACCAGGCCGAGGAGCGCCAGGCCCAGACGCCCCCGGCCGAGGAAGAGACGCTCCGCGAGGCCGGCGTGGCCTTCGCCGAGGACGGCGACGGCAAGCATACGGACGACCCGGTCCGCATGTACCTGACCCAGATGGGCGAAATCCCCCTGCTGGACCGGGCCAAGGAAATCAGCCTCGCCAAGAAGATCGAAGTCACCCGCCGGTGGTTCCGCCGCAAGGTTCTGGAGTGCGACTTCGCCCTCCGCGCCGTGTACGACATCCTCAAGCGCGTCCACGCCGAGGAGTTGCCGTTCGACCGCACCATCAAGATCTCGCAGACCGAGAAACTTGAGAAGGACATGATCCTCAAGCGGATGCCGCACAACCTGCGGACGATCGAGCCGCTGATGGACCACAACGCCGCCGACTTCGAGGGGCTGATCTGCCCGTCCTCGTCCGACGACGACCGGCTCGAGCTGCGCCGCCGCATCAAGCTGCGCCGCAAGAAGGCCGTCACCCTGATCGAAGAGTTGAGCATCCGCACGCAGAAGATTCAGCCCCTGATGAAGAAGATGGGGCAAATCTCCGAGCGGATGACCGAACTCGAAGACCTCATCAACACCCTGCGGTCCAGCCGCAGCGCCAAGGAGCGGGAAGACCGCCAAGGCTTGGAGGCCGAACTCCAAGATCTCATGCGGCTCACCTTGGAAGAGCCGGCCGGCCTGCGGAAGCGCGTCCGCATCATGACGGCCCGGTTCAACGAGTACGAGCAGAGCAAGCGGGAACTGTCCGGCGGCAACCTGCGGCTCGTCGTCTCCATCGCCAAAAAATACCGCAACCGCGGCCTCAGCTTCCTGGACCTGATTCAAGAAGGCAACACGGGGCTGATGCGGGCGGTGGACAAGTACGAGTACCAGCGCGGCTACAAGTTCAGCACCTACGCGACGTGGTGGATTCGCCAGGCGATCACCCGCGCCATCGCCGACCAGGCCCGGACGATCCGCATCCCGGTCCACATGATCGAGACGATGAGCAAGCTGCGGAACGTCACCAAGAAACTGGTGCAGACGCTCGGCCGCGAACCCACCGTGGAAGAAATGGCCGCCGCCTCCGAGATTTCGGTGGAAGAGGCCCGCCGCGTCCTGAAGATCAGCCGGCACCCGATCAGCCTCGACCGCCCCGTCGGCGAGGGGGACGACAGCTACTTCGGCGACTTCATCGAGGACGACTCGGTCGCCTCCCCGGTCCACTCGGCCACCAACGAGATGCTGAAGGACAAGATCGACGGCGTGCTGAAGACGCTGACGTACCGCGAGCGCGAGATCATCAAACTGCGCTACGGCCTCGGCGACGGCTACTCCTACACGCTCGAAGAAGTCGGCCGCATCTTCAAGGTGACGCGCGAGCGCGTCCGCCAGATCGAGGCCAAGGCCGTCCGCAAGCTGCAACACCCGGTGCGGTCCCGACAGTTGGAAGGCTTCTTGGACGGCAGCCAGCCGAAGTAAGTACGGCGTTAAAGCAAAAACTTTTTAGCCACGGATCGAACACGGAGGAAACACGGGTAAAGGCAAGAAAAGAAGACAAGAACTTAACCACAGAGGACACAGAGAACACAGAGGAAAGACGAGAAGAGAGAAGACATTCTTAGAAATGCCTTTCCTCTGCTTTGGTTTTTCTCTGTGGTCTCTGTGTCCTCTGTGGTTAAGCTCTTCTCTTCTGCCTTTGTCCGTGTTTCATCCGTGTTCGATCCGTGGCTAAAATTGTTTTGTCCTTTCCCGGGAGTCTCTTCCATGATTAACGCCCTTCTCCACGAGATTCATCGCCTCCGCAAGTCGGTCCGGGACGCGACCGGGGAAATCGAGAAGGCCCCCAAGGTCCACAAGGCCCATCAGACAAAAGTGGCCGCCCTGCAAAAAGCCGCCGCCGACGCCAAGGACGCGTTGAAGAAGCTCAAGGCTCACCAAATGGAGTTGGAGAGCCGGCTCAAGGCGGCCGGGACGACGCTGCAGAAGCACGAGAAGCAACTCGACGGCTTCACGGACGCCAAGGTGATCGCCGCCAAGGGAGCCGACATCCACAGCACCAAGCTCGTGATCGGCAAAGTGGAAGACGAAATCCTGACGACGATCACGGACATCGAAGAACGCACCGCTAAAATGCCGGAATTTGACGCCGCCGCCGCCAAGGGGGTCGCCGCCTTCGCCGCCTACGAGACGGAGTCCTCGGAGCGCATCGCCCGCCTCAAGGCCGAAGCCGCCGCCGCGACGAAGCTGCTGGCCGAGCAAGACGCGAAACTTCCGGCCCACGCCAAAGTGCAGTACGAGCGATTGGTCAAGACCTACGGGGCCGACGGCTTGGCCGCCGTCGAGAATGGCAACTGCACCCACTGCCGGATCGGCCTGACGCAACAGCAAATGGGCGACTTGTCGAACGAGAACTTCGCCTGCTGCAAGAACTGCGGGCGGGCACAATACCTAGTGCGGAAGTGAATGACCAATGACCAATGACCAACACATGGGGATAGTTGCCCGGATGTTCGGTCGCTAGCTCAAGGCGCTCGGATTGCCAAGAATTGGGCAAATCGGTCGCGCGCAATGGCAGAGATGTTGGCAGACCTTCACAATTGGTCATTGGTCGTTGGTCATTCCGTTCGTTACACATTCCCCCGTCCCGCCAATCCCCGCCCCACCGGCCCCCTCGTATACTTTCCGATGAATCGACACCTCGCCACGCACCGGGGCCTCCCCATGATTTGCCGACTCCCGCACTTGGCCGTCGCCCTCCTCGGCCTCGCCTTCGGAACCGCCGTCGCCCAGCCGACGGCGGACGACCCCGCCGCGCTGAAGGCGAAGTTTCAGGAAGAGCGGGCCGACGCCCTCGCCAAGAAGTTCCCCGCGGCGAGCCTGGCCGCCGCGGACGAGTTGGCCGGGCGGGCCGAGGCCGCGGTCACGGCCGGTAACGCGGCCCAAGGGATCAAATTCTACAAGCAAGCCCGTTGGCTGGTGCCGTATGTTCCGGCCGACTTGCCGCCGAACGTGGACCGCGTGCTGGGCATCGCCCGCATGCGGCACGGGGCCGAAATCACCGGCGTCGCTTACTCCCCGGACGGCGGGCGGATGGCGTCGTCGTCCATGGATGGCACGGTGAAAGTGTGGGACTTGGGCAACGGCCGCGAACTCCGCACCTACCGCGGCGGCAAAGACCCCGTGTTGCCGGTGCGGGGTCTCGCATGGTCGAAGGACGGCAAGTTCATCGCCAGCACGAGCGGGAACGACATCCACGTCTGGGCGCCGGACACCGGCAAACTCGAGAAGACGCTCAAGGGCCACGAGAAGCCCGTGAGCTGCCTCGCGTTTCACCCGGAGGGCAAGTCACTTGTGTCCGGGTCAGACGACAAGAGTGTGCGACTCTGGGACTTGGAGAAGGGGGAGGTGACCGCCAACTTGAACGCCGACTTTACGGAGAAGGCCAAGGGGCAGGTGTACGCGGTCGCATTTAGTCCGAATGGCAAGTTGGTCGCCGCCGTCAACGGCCAAGGCCAATTGCAGATTTGGAACCCGAGTTTGGAGAAGAACAAGCGGCTCGTTAGCGGCATCGACGCCCACGCCGGGCACAACGCCTACCAGGTTGTCTTCGGCAAAGACACGTCGGTCATCTTCACCAGCGGCAGCGACAACAAAGCAAAGCAGATCATCGGTCTCGGGCCGGACGGCGAAACGGTGCCCGGCCACGGCAAGCCGACCCCGCTGGAAGGGCACGCCAACAACGTGATCGCCCTCGCGGCCACCGCGGACGGTAAGTTCCTCGCCACCGGCAGCACGGACAAGACGATCCGCCTGTGGGACTTGACCGGGGCCATGCCGCGCGTCGTCCGCGTGTTCCACGGCCACACCGAAGAAGTGACGGCCCTCGCCTTCTCCCCGGACGGCAAGACATTATCCTCCGGCAGCAAGGACCAAGGCCTGCGCTTCTGGTCGGTCTCCGTGGCCGACGACCACCAGAACCTTGACGACCACAAGGCGTATGTGTGGAGCGCCGTCGTCAGCCCGGACGGCAAACTGGTCGCCTCGGCCGGGGCCGACCGCGTGGTCGTCGTCCGCGATTTCGGCGGCAAGACGCTGCACAAGCTCGAAGGGCACACGGCCGCCGTCACCGCCCTTGCGTTCAGCGCGGACAGTTCCAAACTGGTGAGCGTGGGCGGGGACAAGGTCGTCCGCGTGTGGGACTTGAAGGACGGCAAGCAACTCAAGGAACTCAAGGGGCACACGGCCCCGATCATGGCCGTCACCGTCGGCGGGCCGAACGGCAAGTACATCCTGAGCGGCGGCATCGACAAGACCGCCCTGCTCTGGGACATGACTTCTGACCAGCCGTTGGTGACGTTGCCGGCCGGGAAGTCGGCCGTCAGCGCCGTGAGCATCCGGCCGGACGGGCAACTGGCCGCCCTCGGCGGCGCCGACGGGTCCGTGCGCATCGTCATCCTCGCGGACAAAATGACTAAGGAGGCTTACGCCTTCCAACCGCACACGTCCGGCGTCGGGGCCTTGGCCTTCAACCCGGACGGCTCCCGGCTCGCCACCTGCGGCGGAGACGGGGCCGTGAAGGTGTGGACCATGTTCCCGGACGGCCCGCCGCAAGCGACGCCCCCCGGCAACGCCCCCCCGTCCCTGCCACTGTTCGCCGACTTCAAGGGGCACACGAAGCCCGTGAGTTCCGTCGCGTTCAGCGCGGACGGCCGGCTGATGGTCACCGGCGGCGGGGACATGGTCGTGCGCGTGTGGGACGTGGGGGCCAACCGCACGGAAATCCGCGCCCTGCGCGGCCATACGGACTGGGTGAGTTCGGTCGCGTTCACCCCGAATGGCCGGCTGGTCGTCTCCGCGAGCGTGGACAAGACCGTGAAAATTTGGGAGCTGAACACCGACGAGACCGCCAAGCCCGTCGGCCACACGCGGCGGCTGAACACCATCGCCGTCAGCGGCGACGGCCGCTGGGTCGCCAGCGGGTCCGAGGACAAGACGATCAAGGTGTGGGACGCCCTGGCCGGCACGGAGGCGTTCACGCTCGACGTGTCCACCGGCGGCCACGACGGGGAAATCACCTCGCTGGCCTTCTCCCCGGACGGCAAGCGGCTCGTCTCCGGCGGGGACGACAAGAAGCTCATCATCTGGGACACGGCCACCCGCAAGCCGGTCACGACGCTGAACACCGAGCAGCGGATGCCGTTCATCCTGTACAGCGTGAAGGGGGACCGCTTCGTCGCGTGGCAGAACACCAAGGTCGGGGACAACGAGACCAACAACGTCAAGACCTACGACGCGGACGGGAAGCCGCTGCGGACGATGGACCTGAACCGGGCCGTGATGTGCATGACGTTCAGCGTGGACGGGGAGACGGCCGCCCTTGGCTTCAGCGACGGTTCCGTGCAGGTGTGGGGCTTGGAAAAGAATGAGCGCGTCGGCGGCGACTGGCCGGCCTTCGACAAGGGCCTGAGCGACCTCGGCATTTCCCCGGATAAGAAGAAGCTGGCCGCCATCGACGAGAACGGCACGGTGAAGATTTACGACATCGCCAAGAAGGAAGTCGTCAAGAAGTTCGACGCCTTGAAGCCGAGCGAACTCCTGGGGCTGGTCGTCAGCCCGGACGGGGCGCGCTTCGCCACATTCAGCGCGTCCGGCGAGGTGAAACTGTGGAAGTTCGACACCGGCGAGGAGGTCCGCGGCTGGGCCTTGCCGACGCCGGTGCGGAACGCCGTCTTCAGCGCGGACGGCAAAAAACTGATCACCGCCAACGGGGACACCACCATTTCGGTGCTGAATCTGCCATAATACCACCGCCGCCCCCGGAACAATTCGCCGGCGGGCGGCGTCTAACCTCGACTGCACACTTTCTCATTCGGACCTTTGGGATCACACACATGAGCATTCGGATGTTTCTGGCCGTCGGCGTCCTTGCCGCGGTGACGGCGATGCCGGCCTTCGCCGACAAGGATGCCGACAAGGCCGCCCTCCAGCCCCTCAACGACTTCATCGGGACTTGGAAAGGCGACGCTTCGGCCAAGACCGGCACGAAGGACGAGTCGTGGAAGGAGACCGTGGACTGGAGTTGGAAGATTGGCAAAGACGACATGGCCCTCGGCGTCAAGTTCACGGGCGGCAAGTCGCAGTTCGAGGAAGGCCTGCTCAAGTACGACGCGAGCAAGAAGAAATACACGTTGACGCTGGCCCCGAAAGAAGAGAAGTTGGGTGGCAAGGGGGACTTGGTGTTCACCGGCGAGTTTAAGACCAAGAAACTTTTGCTCGAGCGCGTGGACGCAGCGACCAAGGACAAGACGACGCTGGAAATGTACGTCCTCCCGGACGGACCGAAACTCCTGTACAACGTGGCCGTGCAAAAGAAGAGCTTCGGCATCGCCAAAAAGGGGGAGGCGTACACGTCGCTCAAGGAAGGGGCGAACGTCGCCGGCGGCAAGAAGCCCGAGTGCGTCGTGACCGGCGGGGCCGGGACGATGGCCGTCTCTTACGGCGGCAAGACCTACTACGTCTGCTGCTCCGGCTGCCGGGACGAGTTCAACGCCAACCCGAAGAAGTACGTGGACGAGTTCGAGAAGAACAAGGGGAAGTAAGCGTGTCTTGGCGAGCGTCGCGGCGTCA
>JAYTTY010000163.1:0-9072 GCA_043744795.1 Zavarzinella sp.
TGAAACTTTGTGTGACCTTCGTGCCTTTGTGGTGAGTCTTTTCTCTCCCCAACTACTTCGCGGTCCCCACGCCCAACACCTTCACCCGCGGCTTGATCGTCTCCAACGCTACAGGCGACTTCAGGTCGTGGACGCCGACGTTGCCGGCCCGGTCGCTGACTTCCAACCGCACGTAGACGTTGCCACTCAAGTGACTCGGCATCGTCCAGCGGTAGAGGCCGGCGTTCTTGTAGCCGCTGACGATCACGTCCCACGGGCCGTCGGGCTTCGTGGCGTAGGACAGGTTCACGGAGTTGCTCAACAGGTTCTTGTCGCTGGCCGTCCAGGTGACGAGCATGGTGCCGTCGTCCGAGCCGGTGCCGATGGTCGGCTGCATCAGGTTGACGGTCGGCTTGGTGGAGTCGATTTCCACCACGCAGTCCGGGTCTTCGCCGGCTTCCGGCGGCTTGCTCCCCGCGCCCGGGCGGATGCGGATGCCGTAGAAGCCGTCGGCCGGCAGCGTCAGCTTGGCCGGGGCCACGCCGGCCGCGTCGTCCCGCAGGGCGATCCACGACTTGCCGCCGTCGGCCGTCGCCCAGAAGTCGATGCGCTTGTCCCCGCGCGTGCCTTCCACTTGGTAGTTGATGGTCAGCGTGCGGCTGTTGAGGATCGTGTGCGTCGGCGAGGACTTGGCCTCGAACACGGGTTCCGGGATCGGCGGCGGGGTCGGAATCGCGATTTCCTTCGGGAACTCGACGGCCTTCGGGAAATTCGCCACCCGCGGCAATTCGATCGGCTTCAGGGCCGAGGTCTGCACCACGCCCGGCGTGGCGACGACGTCGGCCGGCGCGTCGATGCGCAAATCTTCCTTGCCCGCGACGGCCGGCGGCAGCACGTTCGGCAGGTCGGGAATCGTCGGCACGAGCGACTTCACGTCGCTGATCGTCGGCTCGGCCAGTTGGCCGCCGTTGCGGATCAACGGCAGGTCCGGTCGCCGCAGCGGCGGGACTTCCGGGATCGGCGGCAAATCACTCCCGCCGGTGCGAATCACCGGGTTCTTGATCGGCTCCGGGACTTTCACCGGCGTCTGGTAATCGACGGGCCGGATCGGCGGCAACGGGTCCAAGAGCGGCGCCTTGATCGGCGGCACGGGCGAATCCATGTCCGTCTTGGGGAACAGCGCCGGGTCCGGCTTTCCCTGCGCGACGGCCGACTTCTCCGAGAAGCCGAAGTTGGCGGTCGGGTCGCCCAAGTCCAAGTCGCGGTTGGTGACGTTGCCGGCCCGGTCGGCGGCCGAGATTTTAATCCTCCCTTCGAGGACGGACGCATTCGGCACGCGGAAGACCGTCGGCGTGTCGGCCCGGTCGGCCATCAGTGGCTGCCACGACTGGTCCGGGGCGAGGTAGGCGACCCGGAGCGACGTCCAGTCCGGGTTCTGGTCGCGGATGTGGACTTGCAAAAACCGCTCGCCGCGCAGCGGGATCGGCTGGGCCGAGATTTCCGGCGCCTTGGTGTCCACCACCACGATGCGGTCGGGCGGCATGGCGTTCAGCTTGCCCGTGTCGGCCTTCCCCTGGCGGTCCACCGCCACGAAGCTGAAGGCGTAGGCCCCGTCCGCGTCGGCCTTGAAGTCGAACGCGGTCGCCGTGGCCGGCAGCGTCTTGACGAGTTGCCACGGGCCGGCCGCCGGCCGCACGTACAGCCGAATCTCGGCCACGGCGGCGCGGGCGCGCTCGTCGATCAGGACGGGCAGCCGGAGGGCCGCGTTCTTGGTGTGGATCGGCGGCGGCCCTTGCTGCGCGGCCGCCGGGCCGGCCAACGCCCACCCGGCCACGACGGCGGCGGCCCACCGAGTCCAACGACGTTTGATGACTGCAATCACGTTCCCATCCCCCGATGATCGCCGGCGGTCGCCGGAGCGCGGTTTCCGTTACTTGGCCCCGACGCGGAATTCAATCGCTTTGGCGGTCTCCCGCCCGGACGGCTTGTCCGTGACGCGGATCGACAGGGCGTACTTGCCCGGCGCCAGCGCCGGCGGCACGCAAAAGCGGTACGCCCGGTAATAGTCTTGCGGCGGAGTGGACACTCGCTCCGGGTCTTCCCGCGGGTCGGCCTTCCACACGGCCGCGCCCGCCTCGTCTTTCAGTTCCAAGTGGCTCGCCAGAGCCACCGCGTACCCGGCACGCGGGTCGGCGGCGCAGGTGAAGTTCGCCAGTTCCGCGTACAGGTACACCATGTCCCCCGGCCGGAACTCGTGCCCGGCGGGGAAGGCGTCCACGACGCCGAACTTCTGGACCTCACGGCACAGCAGCAGCTTGTTCGTCTGGAACGACGCCCGCGGCCGCAGCAGCGGCGGCACGCGCGTCAACTGGTCCAACAGGATGTCCATTTCTTCCCGCTTCATCTGCTGCAACTTCCCCTCGGACAATTGCACCAGCACGGGCATCATGGAGATCAACACTTGTTGCGTGGCCGGGTCGTATGCCTTCAACAATTCCAACGCCCCGCGCGGGTTGTTCTGCTGAAACGCCCGCACCGCTTGAATCAGCGGCGTGTCCGCCGGGGCGGGAAGCACGACCGGCGCGGCGGCGGGGACATCGTCCCGGCTCAGGATCGGCGTGATGAACGGCTCCGGCCCTTTCACATAATTCGGGATCGGAATGTTGGGGGCGGACTTCTCGGTGTGTTCGGCCGGGAAAACGGTCTGCACCGGCGGCGGCGTGTCGATCGCCGGCGAAGACCGCACTTCCTGTACGGACGCCCCGATGATGCTTTCCGGCGGCGGCACCGGGGCCGACAGGAAGGCCGAGGGCCCCGCCGAGTCTTGCCGAGACACGCTCGGCGTGAGCAGCGCTGGTTCTTTGACGGCCGGGGCGGCGGGGTAAACCGGCGCCGATTCCGGGAGCGGCTGCGGCCCGCGGATCACCGGCCAGAGCGGGCGAATAATGCCCTGCGCGTCCGCGACCGGCTCCGGGGCCGTCGTGTACACCCCGGCGGACGGCGGGACGCGCGGCGTGACGAACAGCGGCGCCTCGTCGGCCACTTCGCGGTGCTGAACGGTTTCAATCTCGGCCTTCACCGCCGCGGGCGTTCGGACGACGGCGGACGGCGGGGGTTCCACACGGCCGGCGGCGAATTGATCGTCGGCCGACGCCGCCGGCACGAACCCGGCTTGTCGGGCCTTCCACCCCGGCGGCGTCACCGGGACCATCGCCGATTGCGGCGACAGCGCGGAACAGGCCGGCAGGGACAGCGTCCCCAGCGCAAAGCCGTAGTACAGGCGTCGTCGGGTCATCCATGACCTCATTCGGGCGGTCCATCGCATGGCGGTATTCCCCAAGTGCCGCCCGCAATACCCGACCGGGGAACGCCGTCAAGGCGGACTTGAGTCAATCCCGGCCGGCGGCCGAGATTTTCGCCATCGGTTCTCGCCGCCACTTAACGGAACGGCCCCGGAAACCCGCCGTTTCCCTTGGCCGCCCCTTTTGCGGCCGTATCATGATCCACGCCGAATTACCCGTGCCGTCCCGACCTTCCCCGCGACTCGTTCGCCGGGGGCCAAGAAGTGACTGACCCATGCCGACCGCGACCGACACCCCGATGCCCGACCTGTCCCGCATCGCCCAAGACCTGCAGCTCCGCAAGACGCAGGTGGAAACCGCCGTCCGCTTACTGGACGCGGGCGACAGCCCGTCCTTCGTCGCCCGCTACCGCAAGGAACAGTCCGGCGGGCTGGACGAGGACCGGCTGCGGATGATCAAGGAGCGGGTCGCGGAACTCCGGCAACTCGCCGACCGCAAGGCCACAATCCTCAAGGCCATCGAGTCGCACGGCAAACTGACCGACGACCTCCGCGCCGGCATCCACGCGGCCGAGACGACCAAGCGGCTCGACGATCTGTTCCTCCCGTTCAAGCCCAAGAAGCGCACCGCCGCCAGCGACGCCCGCGACAAGGGGCTGGAAGAACTGGCGAAGGCCGTCTGGACGCGCGACCCGGCCGTGGCCAACCTGCCGGAAATCCTCGCCGGCATGGTCAACCCGGAGAAGGGTCTGAACACGCCGGCCGACGTGCTGGCCGGCGTGAAGCTGATCCTCACGGAAACCATCGCCGAGACGGCCGACGTCCGCGCCCCGGTGCGGTTCGCCCTGTGGGAGACCGGCCGCGTCGTCTCCAAGAAGGCCGAGCCGAGGCCCGAGAAGGCGCCGAAGGTCGAACCGACGCCGACGCCGACACCGGCCCCGACGCCCGCACCGGAAGTCGCGGCCACACCGGCCACCGAGGCTCCGACCCCTGCCGCACCGCCGGCCACCGTCGCGGAAAACGTCCCGGCGACCGACACCCCGCCGATCACCGCCGTGGCGGCGACGACGGAAGCCCCACCGGCCCCGGCCGCCGTTCCGGCCCCGGCCGCCGTTCCGGCCCCGGCGCCGGCGCCCAGGCCCAAGCGGGAAGACCGCCGGGATGACAAGAAGGGGGACGAGTACAAGGACTATTACGAGTTCACCGAGGCCCTGAAGGTCATTCCACCGCACCGCATTCTGGCGGTGAACCGCGGCGAGCGGGAACACGCCCTGTCCGTGAAGTTGGACTGGGATGTCAACCGCATCAAGCAGGCCGCCCACTCGCATGTGAAATTCGAAGACCACCCGCACAAGGACTTGCTCGAACCGCTCGTGGACGCGGCGCTGACCGGGTACGTCCTGCCGTCGTTGGAAAAGGAAATCCGCAAAGAGTTGACCGAGGAGTCGCTCAGTCACGCCGTCGAAATCTTCGCCCGCAACTTCAAGAGCCTGTTGCTGACGCCGCCCCTGCGGAACCGCAAGGTGCTGGCCATCGACCCCGGCACGAAGACCGGCACGAAGGCCGTCGCCCTCGACGAGAAGGGGATTCTGCTCGAAGAGATGACGCTTCACCCGCTGCCGCCGCAGAACAAGGCGGCCGAGGCCAAGGCGGCCCTCGCGGGGCTGATCCGCAAGCACAACCTCTCGCTGGTGGCCATCGGCAACGGGTCGTCCTGCCGGGAGATTGAGGAACTCGTCTCCGAACTCCTCGCCGAACTCGAAGTGGGCAAGGACGGCCAGCCGCCGCTGCCGGACGTGGCCTACGTGATCACCAACGAGGCCGGGGCCGCCGATTATTCGGACAGCCCCTCGGCCCGCGAGGAGTTCCCGACCCTCGACCGCATGACGCGCGGGACGATCTCCATCGGCCGCCGGCTGCAAGACCCGCTGGCCGAGTTGGTGAAGATCGACCCGCAGCACGTCGGCGTCGGCCTGTACCAGCACGACATCAAGCCGAAGCATTTGAAGGAATCGATCGACGACGTGATCGAGTCGTGCGTCAACGAAGTGGGCGTGGACCTCAACACGGCCAGCGCCGCCCTGCTGCGCTACGTGTCCGGCTTCAATGCCGCCGTGGCCCAAGAAGTCGTCCAGTACCGGGCCGCGAACGGGGCGTACCGCACGCGGGCGCAACTTCAACACGTCCCGAACTTCAACGAGGCCCGCTACGCCCAGGCGAGCGGGTTCCTGAAAATCGCCGCCGGGGACGAGCCGCTCGACGCGACGTGGCTGCACCCGGAGCAGTATTCCCTCGCCCGGCACCTGATGGCCGAGGCCGGCTTCATCCCCGCCGACTTGCGCGACGCCGACAAGGTGCCGAAACTCAAGGCCAAGCTCGCGGAGATCAACGCCGCCGACGCGGCCACGCGCTTCGGGACGACGGAGCCCGCCGTCCGGGAAATCGTCGCCGCCCTCGGCGAGCCGTTCGCGGACCCGCGGGACGCGCGCACGACCCCGGTGCTGAAGAAGCGGATGTTGCGGCTCGAAGACCTCAAGTCTGGTCAAGAGCTTCGCGGCACGGTCGTCAACGTCGTCCCGTTCGGGGCGTTCGTGGACATCGGCCTGAAGGACACCGGCCTCGTCCACATTAGCCGGATGGCCAACAAGTTCATCAAGAACCCCTACGAAGTCGTCGGCGTCGGGGACGTGGTGACGGTGTGGGTCGTGGAAGTCGATCACGACCGCAAGCGGGCCTCCCTCACGATGGTGTCCCCCGGCCAGGAGCGCAAGCCGCAGCCGCGCCCGGCGTTCGCCGCCCCGGCCCCGCGGCCGCCCCGCCCGCCCCAAGACCGCCCGCCCGGCGACCGCCCTCCGCAAGACCGCCAACCCCGGCAAGACCGGCCGCCGCAAGACCGCCAGCCGCGGCCGGACGGCCCGCGCCCGGCCCACGACGGCCCGCCGCGCCGTGACAACCGCGACCAGCCCCAAGGCGGCCGCCCGCCGTTCCGCGGCGGCCCGCGCCCGCAAGGGCCGAGGCCGCAAGGCCCGCGCCCGGACGACCGCCGGCCGTTCCCGGCCGCGGACGCGGCGCCCGTCCCGCCGCCGCCGAAGAAGCCGCCGGCCAAGCCGAAGGCGCTGCCGAAACTTTCCGGCGACGCCTTGGCCGGCAAGGCCCCGCTGTTCTCGTTCGGGGAACTGGAAGCGTTCTTCAAGCAGAAGGACGCCCCGGCCGAAGCCCCCAAAGTGGACACGCCGCCGACCGAGCCGCCGGCGACGTGATGGATCCTTTGGCGAGCCGAGCGGCGTAAGCCGCCGGGTGGGGCCGGAGCGCAACACCCGGGGATGGATCCTTTGGCGAGCCGAGCGGCGTAAGCCGCCGGGTGGGGGCCGGAGCGCAACACCCGGGGCCTGACGGCCCTCGGCTCGCCAAATTCTCGTGCCTCCGCGCCGCGACGAACAAGACATGAGTGCCGTTGATCGCCTGCCGATAATGGACTACCCGCCCCCCGTGAGACTCCCCTGATGCCGCCGACCGGGACACCGCCCCGCCCGCCCGAACCGCCGACCGGCGGCCCCCGCCGCGCCGGGAACTTGCTCGCGGCGGTGTTCATCCTGTCGGCGGTCCTTTTCGTCGCCTTCTTCGTGTTCGTCCTGTTCACGTCCGGCCCGCGCACGATCCCGTACAACCAGTTCCTGACGCTGGCCCAGGACGGGAAGATTTCCAAGCTCACGCTCGTCGGCGGCAACAAGGTCACGGGCGAAGTCCGCAACCCCGCCGACGCGGACCTTGAGCCGCTGAACCTCTCGGCCGGGCGGTTCACCACCGTCCTGCCGCACATCGAGAACCAAGACGCCTTCGTGCGCGAGATCATCGCGCGGGACGCGCTGACCAACGCCGCGGCCATCCTGAAGAAGGAGGCCAAGCCGGTCGAGGTCATCACCGAGGAGGACCAAGGCCAGTGGGTCGGCCCGCTGGTGTACGGCGTGCTGCCGATCCTCGTGCTGGTGGCGTTCTTCTTCTTCGTCCTCCCGAAAATGCGCGACCCGATGGGGGGCGGCTTCGCCTCCAGTTTCGTGAAGAGCACCGCCCGCCGCATCGAAAAGGGGATGAGCCGGACGACCTTTGACGAGGTCGCCGGGATGGACAACGCCAAGAGGGAGTTGCAGGAAGTCGTCGAGTTCTTGAAAAGCCCGGACAAGTTCATGCGGCTCGGGGCGCAGGTGCCCAAGGGCGTCCTGCTCGTCGGCCCGCCGGGCACGGGCAAGACGCTGCTGGCCCGGGCCGTCGCCGGGGAGGCGGGCGTGCCGTTCTACAGCATCAACGGGTCCGAGTTCATCCAGATGTTCGTGGGCGTCGGGGCCAGCCGGGTGCGGGACTTGTTCCGCACGGCGAAGGAGACCGCCCCGTGCGTGATCTTCATTGACGAGATCGACGCCGTCGGCCGCATGCGGGGCGCCGGCGTCGGCGGCGGGTCCGACGAGCGCGAGCAGACGCTGAACCAAATCCTCAGCGAGATGGACGGCTTCCTCCCCAGCGAGTCCGTGATCGTCGTCGCGGCCACCAACCGGCCGGACGTGCTGGACGCCGCCCTGCTGCGCCCCGGCCGGTTCGACCGGCACATCACCGTGGACCGGCCGACGTGGCAGGGGCGGTTCGACATCCTGAAAGTTCACATCCGCAACAAGCCGCTGGCCGACGACGTGGACTTGGAGAAGATCGCCCGCAAAGCGATGGGCATGACCGGCGCCGAGTTGAAGAACCTCGCCAACGAGGCGGCCATCTCCGCGGCCCGCGAGGGGAAGGAGCGGGTGGACAACTGGGACTTCGACCAAGCCGCGGAACGGCTGCTGCTCGGGGCGAAGCGGGACGGCACGCACACGCCGGAAGAGCGCCGCCGCACCGCGTACCACGAGGCCGGCCACGCCCTGACCGCGTGGCTGGAACCCAAGGCCGACCCGCTCTGGAAAATCTCCATCCTCGCCCGCGGCCAGGCGGCCGGGGTGACGGTGTACGAGCCGAACGAAGACCGCATCGACATGTCGAAGAGCGAGCTGTTCGCCCGGCTCGTGACGGCGATGGGCGGCCGGGCCGCCGACCGGCTGGTGTTCGGCGAGATGATGGCCGGGGCCGTCGGCGACATCAAGCAGGCGACGCGCATCGCCCGCATGATGGTGACGCAGTACGGCATGAGCGACCGCCTCGGCCCCGTGGCCTACCGGGCCGGGGAGGAGCACGTCTTCCTCGGCAAGGAACTGCACGAGACGCGGGACTTCAGCGACGGGACCGCCAAGTTGATCGACGAGGAAGTCCACCGCCTCGTCCGCGAGGCCGAGGTGCGGGCCCACGAATTGATTTCCGCGAACCGCGACAAGCTCGAACTGCTGACGGCCACGCTGCTCGAACGCGAGGAGATGGACCGGGACGACGTGGAAAAGGTCCTCGGCGCCCGGCCGAGCGTGCCGGCCGCAAATTAACCGTGCGGTTATTCACCATTTCGCGGCGGCCCCGTGCCCGTCATGTATTCGGCCTGAAGGGCCGTTTAACATAGCCCAGCCCGCAAGGGCTGGGAACGGGAGGCATAGTGACTTGCGGTCTGAAGGACCGCTTAAAGCTTTAGGCCATTATGAGTCTCGCAGCTTACCCTTGCCTGCACCACGCCGTTAATCGGTCCTTCAGACCGAGGCCGTTCTTGGATTGTTGTTCCCAGCCCTGACGGCTGACAGTTCATCACATCTATTGGCATTGACGGGGATCGGAAACTGGAGTCCGATGGTCTTCTCCGGAGGATCTTGACGATGACGACGGCCGTT
>JAYTTY010000164.1:0-32108 GCA_043744795.1 Zavarzinella sp.
CCGCCCGAGGGGCCGGCGCTTGCGGGCGGGGAGCCAGACTTTTCGCGGAGCGAAAAGCGACGATGCTCACGCCCGGCTTTATTGCGGCAGGCCATTCGGGCGGGGAGCCAGACTTTTCGCGGAGCGAAAAGCGACGATGCCCCGCGGGGCGTCCTTCTTGCCGGGGCGAATATGACGATGATTTCTGGTTCTCGCCGGGCGGCCGACGGAAGTGAAGCCATGCGCAACGGGACGATTTGGGTGACGGCGGCGGTAGTCCTCGGGCTGGGGCTGCGGGGCTACCACTACTTCCGCAACCCGCCCGTCTGGCTCGACGAGGGCACCGTCGTCGCCAACGTGCTCGACAAAGATTACCTGTCGTTGCTGGGGGCGCTGGACCACCACCAAGCCGCCCCGCCGCTGTATTTGTGGGTCGAAAAAGCGGCCGTCGATGTCCTCGGCGACGTGCCGCTCGCCCGGCGCGTCCTGCCGCCGCCCGCCGTCCCGTGGGCGGTCCTCCTGTTCGCCTGCTCGGAAGAGGTTTGCCAGCACTCCTACGAGATCAAGCCGTACGCCTTCGACGTGTTCGCCGCGACGGCGCTGGCCTACCTGTACGGCTGGCGCGACCGCCTCGGCCTGCCGCGGTTGCTCCTCGTCTTGGCCGCCCTCGCGCCGCCGTTGCTCTGGGTCAGTTACCCGGCGTGCTTCCTCTACGGCGGCGTGGGCGTGGCCCTGTTGCCGGCCGTCTGGCGGGACCGCCGGCCGCGGACGGTGGCGGCCTATGCCCTCTTGGCGGCGGCGGTCGGGGTCGCGTTCCTCTTGCTCACCCTCGGCCCGGTGCGGGCGCAAGAGCAAGACCCGGAACTCGTGGACTGCTGGACGCACACCTACCCCCGGTGGGACCGGCCGTGGACGGTCCCCCAGTGGGCGTTGCTCGCGACCCTGGAAGTGGGGCGCTACAACTGCAAGCCGCTGGGCCAAGGAGTGATGCTTCTGGCGTTCGTCGGCGGCTACCTGTTGTGGCGGGACGGGCGGCGGGACGAGGTCGTGCTGCTCGCCCTGCCGCTCGGGCTGGCGCTGCTCGCGGCGGGCCTGCACCGGTACCCGGTCGGCGGCTACCGGCTGACGCTCTTCCTGGCGCCGGCGATGCTGGTGCTGGCGGCGCGGGCGATCCCGCCGGCCCTGTCGTGGCTGGCCGCCCGGAGCCGGCTTTTGGCGGCGCCCTTGGCGGCGTTCCTGCTCCTCCCGGTCGGCGTCGCCGTCCAGCGCGCGGCCCAGCCGTGGCCGGTCGCCGACACGCGCGCCGCCGCCGCGTTCGTGGCGGCCCACTACCAGCTCGGCGACCCCATTGCCGGGAACGATTGGACGCACCTCTACTATTTTCGCCGCCTCGGCGGCGCGTACCGTAGCGTACGGAATCCCCCGGCTGTCCCCGGCAACCGCCTCTGGGTCGTCTGGAACCAGCCGGCCCCGCCGGAGACGCGGTTCCTCGGCGCCACGGGCCTGGCCCCGCCCGGCTGGCGCGTCGCCGAGCGCTACGACGCGGAACGAACGACGACCGTGCTCTTCACCCGGCCGGAGTAGCCGGCCGGCCAAACGATTCGGGGGCCGCCCTCGTCGAAGTGGGAGAGAAGCCGCGCCTTGGGTCTCGCCATTCGGCGGGAACCGCCCCCCCGCGTCACCCGCCCGGCCCTCCCCGGAGACTTGTCATGGCCGCCCGCTTCTTGGTTGTCCCGCTTCTGCTGTTGGCGGCTTGCCTGCCCGCTCAAGCGTCCTCGATTAACCCGCTCGACTTGGACAAACTGGCCCCGCAGTCCGACCTCATCGTGGTCGGCGTGGTGACGGCCGTCCCCGCCAGTGACGACGCCTCCGACACCGTCACCGTCCGCGTCGTCTCGGCCATCAAGGGCGCGACGGAGGCGAAGACCTTTTCGCTGCGCCTCCGCAACAAGGGCGTCAAGGACTTCGACCCGAAACTGGCCGTCGGCGACCAAGGCGTCTTCTTCCTCAAGTCAATCAAGGACGGCCAAGCCACGCTGACGTATTGGGGGAGCGTGGCCGTGATGCCGAAGAAGGAGAACTTTCTCGCCGTGGGGGAGTGAGCTTGTCGTTCAGGATTCGTCGCCGCCATTCGGCGAGTGTCAACGAATGGTTTTCCGGCCTGAAGGGCCGCTTAACACAGCCCAGCCCGTAAGGGCTGGGTAAGACTGACGGGCTGGGCTATGTTAACCGGCCTTTCAGGCCGGAAAACGAGCCTCACGGAGGTCGGCTCTCGGGCAATTATTCAGTGGAGAAGCCTTCGTGCGCTTCGCCATCACAACCGGATAGTTTGCCCGTTGGCCGACTGCCATCCCGAATCTTTCGGATTGCCATGATTTCGCCGAATCGGTCGCGCGCGCAATGGCAGAGTGGCTGGCAGGGCTTCACAATTCCTTCACAATCGGGGCGGCTGTCACGGTGTCCTCGCCCGCGGCACTGAACCCCGCCCCTAAAACTCTCCTCTCATCCTGATATAATCAGTGGGTGCGTTCCAAGACGGGACGGCTTTGGAAACTCGAACCGGTTCAGGGCACATAATGGCGACGGAACAAGCGACCCC
This sequence comes from Zavarzinella sp., assembly GCA_043744795.1. Lineage (GTDB taxonomy): Bacteria > Planctomycetota > Planctomycetia > Gemmatales > Gemmataceae > Zavarzinella. The sequence goes on from JAYTTY010000164.1 coordinate 2,579, forward strand.
CGCGGACGCCCCGGAATTGTCGAAAGTCGAAGGCATCAAGACGACCAGCCGCTGGCTGCGCGGCACGCTGGCCGAGGAGATGGCCTCCGGGGCCGACCACTTCGGCGACGACTCCATGCAACTGCTCAAGTTCCACGGCAGCTACCAGCAGGAAGACCGGGACGCCCGCAAGAACCGGCCCAAGACCGGCGTCGCCGGCAAGCACTACATGTTCATGCTCCGCCTGCGCCTGCCCGGCGGCGTCATGACCGCCGACCAATACTTGGCGATGGACGCCGTCGCCGAGAAGCACGCCAATGGGACGATTCGCCTCACCACGCGGCAGAGCATCCAGTTCCACGGCGTCGTGATGGCCCACCTGAAGCCGAGCATCCAGGACATCAACGCCGCCCTCCTGTCCACCCGCTCCGCCTGCGGGGACGTGAACCGCAATGTGATGGCCTGCCCCGCCCCGCTGGCCGACCAGCCGCACAAAGAGGCCCAGAAGCTGGCCCTCGACATCGCCATGCACCTGGCGCCGAAGTCGAACGCCTACCACGACATCTGGATCAACGGCGAGAAGCAGGAAAGCCCGGACGCCTTGCAGGACGACGTGGAGCCGATCTACGGCAAAGTCTACCTGCCGCGCAAGTTCAAGGTGGCGATCAGCCTGCCGCACGACAACTGCGTGGACATCTACGCCAACGACCTCGGCTTCCTCGCCGCCGTCGAGAACGGCAAGACGGTCGGGTATACGGTCACGGTCGGCGGCGGCTTCGGCCGCACGTCCGGCAAGCCGGACACGTTCCCGCACCTCGCGCAGAGCCTGTGCTTCGTCACGCCGGACGAAGTCGTGGCCATGTCCGAGGCCGTCATTAAGTTCTTCCGCGACCACGGCAACCGGGCCAACCGCAAGCGCGCCCGCCTCAAGTACGTGATCCACGACTTGGGCATCCAGAAGGTCCGCGAAATCTTCCAGGCGAAATATTGGGACAAGCCGCTCGTCCCGGCCCGCGAACTGCCGATCACCGGCGTCGATCTGCACCACGGCTGGCAGGCCCAAGGCGACGGCAAGTGGTTCCTCGGCCTCAGCATCGAGAACGGCCGCATCAAGGACGACGGCGCCTACCGCCTCCGCAGCGGCCTCCGCGAGATCGTGAAGCGCGTCCAGTGCGGCGCCCGCATCACCGGCCAGCAAGACTTGCTGCTGTGCGACATCGCCACCGCCGACCGCCCGGCCGTGGACAGCCTGCTCAACGAGTACGGCATCCCGAAGCCGGACAGCCTTTCGCTGATGCAGAAGTGGAGCATGGCCTGCCCCGCCATCCCGACGTGCGGCCTGGCCATCACCGAGTCCGAGCGGTCCTTGCCGGCACTCGTCGATCAGATGGAAGGGATCGTCAACGAACTCGGCCTCGCGGACACGGCCATCAGCATCCGCATGACCGGCTGCCCGAACGGCTGCGCCCGCCCGTACAACTCGGACATCGGCTTGGTCGGCCGCAGCGGCGAGAAGTACACCATGTACGTCGGCGGCACGACCCGCGGCGACCAGTTGAACTTCCTGCTGCAAGACCTCGTCCACCGCGACAAGGTCCTGGAATACTCCAAGACCCTCTTCGGCCTTTACAAGGCCGAGCGCAAAGTGAACGAGCCGTTCGGCGACTGGTGCCAACGCCGAGGCGTTGAGAGCCTGTGCGTGGCGCTGGGGCTGCCGCTGCCGAAGGCGGTGTAAAGACAACCTCACCCCCTAACCCCCTCTCCGCGGCAGAGAGGGGGAACCAAACCAAAGCGACAGTCGCCCCCGGCCCCTCTCCGCCGCGGAGAGGGGCCGGTGGCTTACAGGGGTAGGTCAGGCGAGAGCGAAGAATTCAGGCGGAAGTCGCAATAGTGCGACCATGCCGCGTTTTCTCGATGTCGGCGAACAAACGCGGCCGGCCGACGATGACCCCGTGGGGGCTGCGACGGATGCCAACAGCGACCCCCGCCTAAATTTCCCTCTGCCCCGGCCGGAAACCTACCCTTGTAAGGGGGCCGGGGGTGAGGGCGGTTTCGACTCCCCCAGAGAATCTGGTCGCACCCTGCCGATCCGGTTTTATCTCCGTCTTCCGTGCCGGTTTTCGGTCTGATCCGCGTTCTTCCGTGTTCGATCCGCGGCTAAAATTGTCTTCTCCTTGGCCTCAATCCTTCAGCAAGTCGGCCGGCTTCACGCCCTTCACGTACCCGTTGTTGCGGAACGGCTGCGGGTCGAATTTGCCGACAATGTCCACTTTCGCGGCCGGGTCGATCTTGTCTTCCAGCCCCAACGCCCAATAGGTGGCGTTGACCAACAATCGGCGGAGGGCTTCGTTCTGGAAGTCTTGCGAGGCGCCCATCGTCGTCGTGAACACGCGGCCTTTTTTCTCCCCGTAGGTCTTCACCCACGCGACCGGCATCATCGGCTCGTTCTTCGGCCCGGCCAGCGGCGCGGAGTCCTTCTTCATGCCGGTGAGGACTTGGCCCATAATCAGCGGCTGGCTGTCCCCCGGCAGCGGCAGGCGGACGCCGTACACGTCGGTCGGCCCGAAGATGTCGGCGTCCTTGACGCCCTTGAGGACCGGGTGTTCTTCTTGGCCCTTGGCGATCAGCCCGAGCGTCGCCTGGGAGCCGTGGTTGCCGTGGTGCGTCTTCCACGTCTCGCCCAGCACGACGCGGCCGAAGCCGTCTTCCCATCCCTCTTCCTTGCTGGTCCACGTGAACTTCTTAAAGCCGGACTTGCCGTCGAGGTTGAAGGCGTGCGTCGCCGTCCGCAGGCCGATGACCGGCTTGCCGGTCTCCAGGTAGTCGGCGACGTGCTTCATCTGGTCGTCCGGCAAATTGCGGAACCGGGTGAAGATCACCATGAGGTCGGCCGTCTTGAGGGCGTCCAGGCCGGGGATGTTGTTGGCGGTGTTGGGGCTGATTTCGCCGGTCTTCGGGTCGACGGCGAACAGGACGGTACACTTGAAGCCGTGGCGCTTGGCGAGGATTTTCGCCAGCATGGGCAAGGCCTCCTCGGAGCGGTATTCTTCGTCCCCACTGATGAGGACGACGTGCTTGCCCTTGGCCGTGCCGGACGGCTCAATGACGAGCCACGGGTCGTCCGCGCCTCGGAGCGGGCCGACGGCGACGACGAGCAACAAGCCGGAGAGAAGAGTCTTCATGGGGTGCGTAGTCTGGTTGGGGTTCTCGGGCGAACGCGGGTAGTTTCCAAGGTACAAAATCGGCCGGGGGAGTGCGAGAGAAAATCGGCCGGCGGCACCTACTTCCCCAACTGCTCCCGCAGCCAGGCGGGGCGGTTGGTCGTGATGCCGTCCACGCCGAGGGCGGCCATCCGCTTGGCCACGGCCACGTCGTCCACCGTCCACACGTACAAGTTCAACCCGGCGGCCTTGATGGCGTCAACATACGCCTTATCCAACGTGGGCGAGGCCGAGAGGTCCAAGCCGTCCGCGTGAATCTCTTTGGCTTTGGCGATGAGGGATTCGACGGTCGGCGGCCGGGCGTTCGTCTGGTCCAGCGTCACGAGCCAGTACGCCGGCACGGCCGGCCGGGCCTTCTTCACGGCCGCGATGACGGCGGCGTCGAACGCGATCACCGGCGTCTGCGCCGGCTTTAGCTTGGCGGCGTCGATCACCGTCACCAACTCCGGCACGGCCTCCGGGCCGCACTTCACCTCGATGAACGCCGTCTTGCCGGCCGGCACGGTGGCCAGCATCTCGGCCAACGAGGGGATCTTTTCCCCGGCGAATTTCTCGCCCTTCCACGCCCCCACGTCGAGTTTTCGCAACTCGTCCCAAGTGGTCTTGGCGACCGGCGCCGATACTCCGGCCGTCCGCTGAGTGTCGGCGTCGTGGATGACCGCGAGGCGGCCGTCCTTGGTGAGGTAAATGTCGAACTCCGACCCGTCGGCCTTCTGCTCCCACGCCAACTTGATGGCGGCCACCGTATTCTCCGGCGCGTCGTGCGACGCCCCGCGGTGGGCGACGATTTCGGGCGTGGCGGCGGCGGAGGTCATGGCGGAGGCGAGAAGAAGGGTCATCGCGAGCCGGGTCATCGGCGACCTTATGGGGGGAGAAAACATCCTCACCCCCCTCTCCCCCTCTCCGCGGCGGAGAGAGGGGGAGAGGGGGCCGTTGCTTCGATCAGTCGTTCCCGCCCGGCTCGCCGCCGTTCCGCGTGCCCATCGCCCGCCAGGCGCCGAGGGCGACGCTGTTGCGCACGAAGCGGACGGAGCCGTCCATCAGCATGACGTTGACGCCGCCCGTGTGGAAGCTGCGGGAAGTTACCGCCGCGAAGGTGTCGGCGGCGTTGGTCTCCGAGGCCGAAATGTAGTCCACGTCGTAGGTGGTCCCGCCGCTCGTGTACGGGACGCGGGTGTTCGGGGCGAACGTGGCCGTGAAGCCGGTCTCGTGGACTTTGCCGTCCACCCACTCGACGTGCGTGAACTTGGCCGGGTCGAACACGGGTGAGCCGTACCCGCCGATGTCGGCCGGGGCGGCCGGCGGGACGGCGGAGGGGGGCGCGGAGGACAACTTGGCCGTGAACCCCTTGACTTCGGCGACGCCGAGGGTGTTGCTCATGCCGTCGGTGAAGTCGGCGGGGCGATGCGTGCGGGACGGGCCGAAGGCCCCGTCCCCGGGCGTCATGCCGCCGGCCTTGTTGGTCAGCACGGCCCACGTCCCGAGGTTGACGCCGTAGTTGATGATCCAGTGCTTGTTGCCGTAGGTCGGGTCGGTCCCGAACCCCTTGTCGTTGATTTCGGACGGGCAGACGAACGTGGCCACCCGCTTGGAGCTGACGAAAATCTGCGCGTTGTACGACACGCTCAAGTTGATGTTGCGGAACAGGTTTTCCTGCTCGATGAACGGCAACACGCGGGCCATCGCGGACCACGCCACGTTGGTCGTGACGGACGCCCCGTTCCACGCGTACTCGCCGTTGGGCGGCAAGCCGTCGTTCGTGTCCATGTAGTTGTGCATCGCCAGCCCGACCTGCTTCAAGTTGTTCTGACATTTGAGGCGGTTGGCGGCTTCGCGGACCTTTTGAACGGCCGGCAGCAGCAAGCCAATGAGAATGGCGATGATCGCGATCACCACCAGCAGTTCAATCAGGGTAAAGGCGGAACGTTTTGTGCAAGGCATCAGCCAGACTCCGCGGAAGGTGTGTGCTAATGAGACTCATTCTCATTACGGGTAGGTAGATTAAGATTGGGCAACGATGACGGCAAGAGATCAAAAACAAAATTTGTGCTGATTCGCGGAAGTGGCTGGAAAACCCGCTTGTTTTGAGGCTACGTGATGATGGCGGCCTGCGATGCGGGAGAATAATGTGCCGGCGGTCAGAGCGGCCGTCTCAATACGACAACGTCGCGTCGCGTGAATTTCCGCCGCCTCTCGGGTGAGCGGATGGAAACCAGAAAACCGCCCTCATCCCCAACTCCCATGGGGCGTTCCCTTGAACGCCGGACGAGTACCCGGCTTGCTTGGGCGGCGACTGTGATCAGCCATGACAGCGACAACTTCTGCCGGCCGGTGCGGGCCCGCGGATCATGTGTGGACCGTGGGCCGAATGAGTGACGTACCCCACTGTGCAACGCACATAGGACGCCTCCAACCATTCTGCCCCCGCTACAACCTCCCGAACTCGGCTCCAAACAGGTTGACACCGATGGTCGCTACAGGATTTGAACCCGTGACCCGCTCCGTGTAAAGAAGCCGCTCTACCCCTGAGCTAAGCGACCGGCCGCCAGCCGACAGTTTACAGAGCCTTCAGGTCGCGGAGGAGGTTCGCCACGTATTTCACGGCGTTGAGTCGGCGGCGGGCGGCCGGGAGATCGGCCGCGTCGGCGGGGGAGTCCAACAGGCGGCCGATCTCTTCCAGCATCGTGTCGCGGCGGGCGGAAAGTTGGCGTTCCATCGCGTCGGCCGCGGGCGTGTCGGGCGTGAGAGCGCCGATTTCCATGCGCAGGTCGAGCATTTCGTCCAGGAACTCTGGCGGCATGTCCCGCACGTCGCCGGCCGTCGGGCCGCCGGCGAGCGACAACAGGTACTCGGCCCGCTTGAACGGGTCACGCAACGTCTGATAGGCTTCGTTGAGCTGGGCCGAGAGGCCGACGCTGGCCGCCTGCTCGGCCGTGCTGGCGAGTTGGTGCCGGTCGGGGTGCAGTTCGCGGGACCGGGCCAAGTACGCCCGGTCGAGGGCGGGGGCGTCGAGGAGAAATTGCTTGGGTAGGCCGAGGCGTGCGAAGTGATCGTCGGATGGAGCGGTCATCAATTAAAACTAACCACAAAGGCACAAAGGTCACACAAAGGTTCACAAAGAAGACTGACAAAAAAAAATTCTTGTGCTCTCTGTGTTCCTTTGTGTGACCTTTGTTCCTTTGTGGTTAATGCCTTTCTTACATCGAGTACGAGCTGCCGCAGCCGCACTGCTTCTTGGCGTTCGGGTTGATGAGGCGGAAGCCGCGGGCGTTCAGGTCGGAGTGGAAGTCCACCGTCGTGCCGGAGATGTACAGGGCGCTCTTCTTGTCCACGACCACCTTGACGCCGAGTTGTTCGCTCAGCAGGTCGGTCTTCTCGTTGTAGTTCACGTCGAGGTCCAGCTTGTCCTGGAACCCGCTGCACCCGCCGCCGCGGACGCTGATGCGCAGGTAGAACTCGTCGGCCACGCCGGCCGCCTTCTGCTCGGCGACGTGCCGGGCGACTTCCTCGGCCGCCTTCTCCGTCAGGGTGATCGGGAAGGGCTGGGCCGGCGGGGCACTCTTCACGGTCAGTTCGGTCTGTTCCATCACGCCTGCGGACATAGTCTGGCTCCGGTAATTGGTTACGGGTGTTCGGTGGTCAGTTTCATGTTCCAACTTTCAAGTTCCAAGTTGGAAAACACTGTTGCAGTTTACAGGACAACTTCCGGGTTGAGAACCGCCAACTTGAAAGTTGGAAGTTGAAACTTGGAAGTTTGATGGTCAGCCGACCGCGACGGGTTCGGGTTTCTTTTCGGCCTTCGCGGGCTGTTGCTTGTCCTGGAAGTTCTTGATGGCCGCCTTGATGGCGTCCTCGGCCAGCACGGAACAGTGGACCTTCACGGGCGGCAGGGCCAACTCCTCGACGATGGCCGTGTTGCGAATGGCCATCGCCTCGTCGATGCTCTTGCCCTTGAGCCACTCGGTGGCCAAGCTGCTCGACGCGATGGCGCTGCCGCACCCGAACGTCTTGAACTTCGCGTCCTCGATCATCCCGGTCGCCGGGTTGACGAGGATTTGCAGTTTCAGCACGTCCCCGCACTCCGGGGCGCCGACGAGGCCGGTGCCGACGTTGGAATCGCCCTGGGCGAAACTGCCGACGTTCCGCGGGTTGTTGTAGTGTTCCAGAATCTTGTCGCTGTATGGCATTGTCGTCGCTCCTAATAATAACTCGAAGCCGGCTCAAGGCTTGGACTTTGTGCGGAGTTCCGCCCGTTGAACCGATAAATCCCGGAATAGTTTGGACTGCTCTTCGTTGTGGTCTTGCTGCTTTTGGACGACTTCTCTCAATTGCGTCACAGTTGCGTCAAGGCGGCCACTCTCGCGCATCATGGCGAACACGCCGCCGATAACCATGACAAGTACGCCGGCCATGAACGTCCCGAGCCACTTGAGCATGGCGTTCGTGTTGTCTGTCTTGGCCCTGAATGACTTCAAGTCCGCGCTGACATCGACGATCAAAGTCCTGACATCACTCATGTCCGACCGCATGGCGGCGAATTCAGCCCTCATCTCCGACTGGAAGACCGCCAAATCATTTTTGACATGGCTCAGATGAATTCTTACTTCCATCATGTCTAGTTTCAGGGCGTGGACATCCGCCTTGACGGCCGATTGATCGTCGGCCAACTCGTCGATCCGCTCTTCCAAACTCTTGACGGTCGCTGGCATGAACACTCCCTCCTCAATCCATCATCTTAGTGCCCCGACCACTCGATGGTCTTCAGGTCGATGCCCGCCTGGGCCATCTCGTACAGGGGGGACATGTCCCGCAGGCGGGTCACTTCGCGGACGACGAGGTCGACGACGTAGTCCATCTCCTCTTCCGTGTTGAAGCGGCCGACGCCGAAGCGGATGCTGCTGTGGGCCAGTTCGTCGCCGACGCCCAAGGCCCGCAGCACGTAGCTCGGCTCCAGGCTGGCGCTGGTGCAGGCCGACCCGGAGGAGACGGCCGTGTCCTTGATGCCCATCATCAGGCCTTCGCCTTCGACGTAGGCGAAGCTGATGTTGGCGCTGCCGGGGAGGCGCTCGTCCGGGTGGCCGTTCAGGTAGCTCTCGGGGAGCTGGTCCATGATGCCCTTGCGGAGCTTTTCCCGCAGGCGGTAGGTCTTCTTGGCTTCCTCGGCCATCTCGCGGTAGCAGATGTCGGCGGCCTCGCCCAAGCCGACAATCAGCGGGACGGGCAGGGTGCCGGACCGCATGCCGCGCTCGTGGCCGCCGCCGTCGATCTGCGGGTCGAGCCGGACGCGCGGGTCTTTCTTGCGGACGTACAGGGCGCCGATGCCCTTCGGGCCGTACATTTTGTGCCCGCTCATGCTGAGCAGGTCGATGCCCATTTCTTCCACGTTGACCGGAATCTTGCCGACGGCCTGCACGGCGTCCGTGTGGAAGAGGATGCCCTTTTCCTTGCACAACTTGCCGATGGCCTTGATCGGTTGCAGCGTGCCGATTTCATTGTTGGCGGCCATGATCGAGACGAGGATCGTCTTGTCCGTCATCGCGGCCCGGATTTGCTCGGCCGACACTTGGCCGTACTTGTCCACGGGCAGGTAGGTGACTTGGAAGCCGTCTTTTTCGAGCCGCTTGCAGGTGTCGAGCGTGGCCTTGTGCTCCGTCACCTGCGTGATGAGGTGGTTGCCCTTCTTCTTGTACATGTGGGCCACGCCCTTGAGGGCGAGGTTGATCGCTTCCGTCGCCCCGGACGTGAAGATGATCTCGGACGGCCCGGCGCCGATCAGGTTGCCGATCTGCTTGCGGGCGTTGCCCACGGCCTCGTCGGCCTCCCAGCCGAACGCATGATTGCGGCTGGCGGCGTTCCCGAACTTCTCGGTGAAGTACGGGATCATCGCGGCCACCACGCGCGGGTCGGTGCGCGTCGTCGAGTTGTTGTCCAGATAAATCGGCAATTTCAACATGGCAAACCGGCTCCGGGCGGTCGGGTCAGACGGCCACTTCTTCGAGGGTCGTCTTGGGGGTCAGATTCAGGATCGGCAACAAAGCTTGGAACGTCGTCCGGCTGTCGGCCGGGGGGAACAAGTCAATTAACCGCACGCTGCGCAGGATGTCGCCAATTCGGCGGCTGATTTCGGCCATCGGCCCGCGGATGGGGCACATGGTCGAGACGGTGCACTCGTGCGCCTCGTCCGGCCCGTGGTTGCTGCAACTGGTGAGGGAGAGGCCGTCTTCCAGCGCTTCCAGCACCTCGGCCAAACTCACGTCACTGGCCGGCCGTTGCAGACTGTACCCGCCGTTCACCCCGCGGTGGCTGACGAGGAAGCCCTTCTGGCACAGTTCCTTGAGGATGTTGGCCAAGAAGGCTTTGCTGAGGCCGTAACGGTCCGCGATTTCGCGGGCGCTGCCCCCGCCGGGGTGCTGGTGCAGGTGGGCGAGGATCAGCAGGGCGTAGTCCGTCTTTTTGCTCAACAGCGTGGACATCGCTTCGCCTCCCGCGAAATTCGGACGGGAAAGTGCATCCGATTACTCCCCTATTATACCCAAGATACGGTACAAGACCACTGCTCTTTCGCCAGACGTGCCAAAAAGGCACAGATTGTGTACGGAATTTCACCGATTCGTAACAGTCGTGTCGAGATTGGTGTAAGACGGCGGGTGTTTCGGCCGAATTGCCTCAACAAGGCGTGCCCGAACCCGTTGTGGTATTGATCGTCTGTCCAGTAGTGTCGGCCGCGAAATCCCGCAAGAGGGACGCAAGAACGGGTTGGAATGGCGTCCGGGTAATGCAGAGGAAATGGATGAATCCACAACCGACGTGGAAATCTCCAAGACTCGGCATCAAGATTGCAAAGGTTACGGCGAATTGCCGGGTATCCGCCCGGTAACGGATGGGACGAAAACAGGTTGATTGTTCTCCCCAAATGGTCTCCCCCGGCGTCTCACTAAACGCCCGGAGCTTTACAATACAGGTGGCCCATGGCCAGACGCGACGCTCTCCTCCGACTTCACAAGACCCTGTCCGGCCGCCGCGACGAACTGATCAAGCGGCTCTCGACCGACTTGGAAGACTTGGCCCGCGCCAAGCACTCCTCGGCCAGCGGTGACCCCGCCGACGCCGCCTTCGACAGCACGGGGGAGGAACTCTCCTCCCAGTTGGCGGAACTCGAGTCCCGCGAACTGAACCAGATTCAACGGGCGATCAATCTGTTGAAGAAAGGCTGTTACGGCCAGTGCGAAGGGTGCAACAGCAAGATCCCCGTCGCCCGGCTCAACGCCTTGCCGTACAGCACACTCTGCATCAAGTGCCAACGGGAAGCGGAGCGGGACAGCAACTGGCTGGCCGACCGCCGCGGGGGCAACTGGGCCACGCTGACGGACGGCACGCCCGGCGAGGAGCCGGAAATCCGCCTCTCCGATCTGGAAATGGACTACAGCAAGTAAAGGCCGATTGACCCGCCTAACCCGCCTACTCAATCCAAGCCCGCGGTTCGGCATGCCGACCGCGGGCTTTATGCGTTCTGTGACGCGCCGCCGTGCCCATTATTCCGCATGAACCGACTCCGCGGGCGCGCACCACTTGACAACAAACCTTAAAGTTCTGGTGTGCGGGGGCCGACAGCGGCCGTCGCTCACGCCGGCGGGCGGGGCGGGTCTTCGCCTTTGACACCACGACTTACTCCCGACGATGCGGAGTCCCCGTCCCGCCCGCCGGCGTCTTTCCAAAATCACCGCACCTTGACGGAATACAGGCGATGACCCCATCTTGGAAAACCCTCCTGCTCGGCGGCTGTGCGTTCGCGGGCGGCACGGCGGGAAGCCTGATGCTCAACCCGGCGACCTCCATGCAGGCCCAGACCACGCGGCCCGCGCCGGCCCCGGTCGTCGCCCACTTTGCCTCCCCGCAGCAAGTCAGCGAACGCTTTGAGGCCGTCATCCGGCAGACGGCCCCCAGCGTCGTCTCGGTGGAGGCCGTCAAGCCCGCGGCGGCCGGCAAGACGAAGCCGACCGAGGAGTCTGGGTCCGGCGTCATCGTCAAGATCGAGGGCGTCCCCGGCTTCCTGGTCATCACGAACAACCACGTCATCTCCGGGGCGGCGACGAACCAGATCACCGTCCACCTGGCCGACGACCGCATCTTCCGGCCGACCCAAGTGTGGGCCGACCCGGAATCCGACATCGCCGCCATGAAGATCGACCTTGACGGCGTCGTGCCCGCCTCGCTCGCGGACAGCGACAAGGTCCGCGAGGGGCAGTGGGTGCTGGCCTTCGGCTCGCCGTTCGGCCTCAACCGCACCGTCACCCACGGCATCATCTCGGCCCGCGACCGCGGCCAGGTGAGTCTCGGCAGCACCATCCGCATCAAGGACTTCTTGCAGACCGACGCCGCCATCAACCCCGGCTCCAGCGGCGGCCCGCTCGTGAACATGGACGGCGAGGTGATCGGCATCAACACCGCCATCGCCTCGCACTCCGGCAGCAACAGCGGCGTCGCCTTCTCGATCCCGATGAACATGGTGAAGCGCGTCGCCCGGCAACTGATCGACAAGGGGGCCGTCACCCGCGGCTACCTCGGCGTGCAACTCTCGCAGACGTTCGACGCCACCGAGTCGGTCCGCCTCGGCATGGACAAGGCCCAAGGCGCCCTGATCGACACCGTCTACCCGGACACGCCCGCCGCCGCCGCCGGCCTGCGGACCAGCGACGTGATCCTGGAAGTGGACGGCGTTGCCATCCGCAACGACAACCACCTGATTAACATGATCGCCGCCCTGCCGATCGGCCAAAAAGTGAAGCTCCGCGTCTGGCGCGACCAGCGGGCCGGCAGCGTCGAGGCGTATGTGGGCGACTGGAACAAGGCGCAGGCGAAGTTGAAGAACTGACGACGGCGGGTGTGAGCATTTCTCCAGTACCCGTTTAGCCGCGACACGACGCTTCGGAGTGGAGCGCGGGCCGGAACCCGCCAAACGCATCACGCACGGTCAACGGCGAGCGTCGAGGCGTAAGCCCGACGTGTCTGTGGCGGTATCCATCAAGACACGTCGGCCTTACGGCTCGACGCTCGCCGTTGACCCAAGTTGACGCCGTTGAAAGCTGGCTGTCCGCGCTCCACTCCGAAGCGTCGCGTCGCGGCGAAACGGGTTTCGCTCGGCTCGCCCGCCACTTCTTACACTACTCTGGGCCATCATCCCCGCGAGCCACGGCGACCATGACCCCACCCGACCAGCCGCCCGAGTTCCAGCCGTTCGTCCCGGCCGACGTCACCATGCGGGAATTTACGTGGTCGGCCGTCGTCACGGGGGCGGCCCTCGGGCTGGTGTTCGCGGCCTCCTCGCTGTACCTCGTCCTCAAGATCGGCATGACGGTGTCGGCGTCCATTCCGGTGGCGGTCTTGGCCATCACGCTGTTCAAGGCGTTCTCCCGCGTCACGGGGCTGCGGCAGGCGACCATCCTCGAAAACAACGTCACGCAGACGGCCGGGTCGGCCGGCGAGTCGATCGCGTTCGGCGTCGGCGTCACCATGCCGGCCCTGATGATGCTCGGCTTCCACATGGACTTGGCCCGCGTGATGGTCGTCTCCGTCCTCGGCGGCCTCCTCGGCATCCTGGCCATGATCCCGCTGCGGCGGGCGTTCATCGTCAAGATGCACGGCAAGCCGGGCCAACCGGGCACGCTGTTGTTCCCGGAAGGCACGGCCTGCGCCCAAGTGTTGATCTCGGGCGAGAAGGGCGGGGCCACGGGCAAGACCGTGTTCTTCGGCTTCGGCTTGGCCTTCCTGCACAAGTTGATCGTCGAGGGGATGGCCCTGCTGATGGGCACCTTCAAATACCCCCTGACGTTCATCAACAAGTCCGCGGTGTTCGCCCAAGAGATGGCCTCGGAACTCCTCGGCGTCGGCTACATCATTGGCATGCGGACCAGTTCCATGATGATGGGCGGGGCCGTCCTCGGCTACCTCGTCATCATCCCGCTGATTTACTTCATCGGCGAACACTCCGACACCATTCTGCCCCCCGGCGAGAAGCTCATCAAAGACATGAGCGTGAAGCAGATCCGGGACAGCTACCTCCTCTTCATCGGGGCCGGGTGCGTGGCGACGGCCGGCATCATCAGCATGGTGAAGACGCTGCCGATGATCGTCCGCGGCCTGCTCGCCAGCCTGCGCGGGCCGAAGGGCGGGCCGGCGGCGGAGGGGCCGGTGAAGCGGACGGACAACGACATGAGCATGAAGGTCGTGCTGTTCGGCAGCCTCGGGCTGGTCGGCCTGCTGACCGTCTTCCTCGCCCAGCAAGTCGATCCGGTAAAAGCCCTCCTCGGGGCCGGGCTGGTGGTCGTGTTCGGCTTCTTGTTCGTGACCGTGTCCAGCCGGCTCACCGGCGAAATCGGCTCGTCGTCCAACCCGATTTCGGGGATGACGGTCGCCACCCTCATGCTGACGTGCCTGATCTTCGTCTCCCTCGGCATGACCAGCGTCGAGGAGCGCGTGCTGGCCCTGTGCGTCGCGGCCGTCGTGTGCGTGGCGTCGTCCAACGGCGGCTCGACGGCTCAATCGCTCAAGACGGGGTTCCTCGTCGGCGGCACGCCGAAGGCCGGGCAGTACGCCATCCTCGTCGGGGCGCTGCTGTCGGCCGTCGTCATCGGCGGAATGCTGATCCTGCTCAACGATTCCAAGACCATCTACAGCCAGCGGCCCGACGTGCTGCCGGCGGTGACGCTGACGCCGGCGGAAGTCGCCCGGTTGAAACAGAGCGAGAGCTACGGAGGCGTGTCGTACGCCGCCTTCGACACGCGCAACGAGGAGTTGACGAAGCCGGCCGGCGACTACGTCCCGCGGCCGGAAGTCGCGGCCGCGAAGGACGGGCGGTACTTGGTCGAGCGGGACACGGGCAAGATTCGCTACCTTAAAGACCCGAACATCATGGGCAAACTGGAGGCCCGCGACGACGGCACGCCCGTCACGCGCATCGACGCCCCGAAGACGCAACTGATGTCGATCATCATCAACGGCGTGTTGAAGCAGGAACTCAACTGGAGCATGGTCGGCCTCGGGGCGATGATCGCGCTGATGCTGGAACTGTGCGGCGTGTCGGCCCTCGCCTTCGCCGTCGGCCTGTACGTGCCGATCCAATACTCGGCGCCGATCTTCCTGGGCGGGCTGATCCGCTTCTTCGTGGACATGAAGTTCGCCACGGAAGGGGCGGCGGCGGTCAAGGCCGCCGGCAACGACCCGGAGAAGCGGGCGGCGGCCGAGTTGGAAGCGCTGCGCAAGACGGAAACCAGCGGCGGCGTGCTGATGGCCTCCGGGTACATCGCCGGCGGGTCCATCGCCGGCATGCTGCTGGCGTTCATGGCCTTCAGCGAAGACCTGCCGGGAGACATGGCCCAATACCAGTACGGCACGGTTCCCTTCGGCCACGCCGCCACGCTGGAACAGGCTGCCGACGAATACGCCCAGCGGCAACTCGGCTACGACCGGGCCGCGTTGGAAGCGGAAGTCGCCCGGGCCGAAGCCGCCAAGATGGCTGAGTTTGCCAAGCTCATACGGGTATCTGTTACGCCGCCGGGGGGAATGCAAGTTATCGGTAAACTGACGCCGAAAGTGGCCTCCCAGCCAGAGAAAAAGTCGCCGTCCGAGAAGAAACTGGCCGCGTTGAACACGCTGCGCGACGAGGTCAAGGAGTTGAGCGAAAACGAGCCGTACAACTGGGTGACGGTAAAAGCCGGCACCGCGTTGAAGGTGCCGGGCGTGGAGCCGTTGACGGTCAGCAAGCCGACCACCATTGGGGCCATCGCCAAGGACATTTACAATGACTCGTCGCCCGAGACGGCGAAGCAGATCGCCGAACTCAACACGATCACTCTCGGCGTCAAGGAGGGGGCCGACCCGCTGACCGTCGCCGTCCCCGGCGACACCGAGATCAAGATTCCGGCCCGCTTCCTCGTTGAAGCCGACACCCCGCTGCCGAAGTTGGCCGGCCAACTCCTCGGCCGCGAGCGCAAGGCCCCGCAACTGTTCAAGTCCAACGCCGCCGTCTTGGAACTGCCGAAGGAACTCCCCGCGGAAGCGAAGTTGACCAAGCCCCAACCGGAGTGGCCGAGCGTGTTAGCCTTCGCCGGGCTGATGGCGGTGCTGTTGGTCGTGGGGCTGCGGACGCCGAAAGAGTGAAGTCAGCGACCGTTTAGCCGCGACGCGGAGTCCTCGAAGCGGAGCGCGGCTCGGCCACGGCAAGCGGCCCCACTCCGGTTTTCGGCGAGCGTCGAGGCGTAAGCCCGACGTGTCTTCTTGGGTGAGAGACACGTCGGGCTGACGCCTCGACGCTCGCCGTTGATGATTCTGTCAGCGACTTTACTCGGGGAGCCCGCGCTCCTCTGCGCAAAGACTCCGCGTCGCGGCGAAACGGCTTCTGACACGGCCCGCCTACTTCGCCCCGTCCGCGTCCAACAACTTCTGATACCGCTTCGCCTCGTCGCGGACCCGCTCGTTCTCGTCCGCGGTCAACTTGCGGATGATGGCTCGGGCCTCGGGCGTCTTCACCTCAAACGCCTTGTGCAGGACCGTCATCCGCACGCCGTAGTACCGGTCGTCCGCGAGCGGCGGAGCATCGTCGCTTTTCGCTCCGCGAAAAGTCCGGCCTCCCACCCGCGGGGCCGGTTGCCCGGGGGGGAGCGGTCAATCTTTTCGCGGAGCGAAAAGCGACGATGGCCGGTCGCCCGCGGGGGCGGTCAATCTTTTCACTGCTTACCGCTCAACGCGATACCGCGTCGGGGCGCCGTTCGTGACGCCGTTCGAGACGATCAACACGTCGTACGTCATCCCGTTTTCGCGCAACACCGCCATGCCTTCCGGCTTCGCGTTGACGGGCGGGGGCACCTCCCCCAACAACTCGGTTTTGCCGGTGTCGGCCGCCGGCCGGTCCGTGCCGGGCACGCAGTCCTTGCCGTCCCAAAAGAAGACGCGGAATATCGGCGGGCCTTCGCCGACCGGCCCGGCCAGCACAAGGAACCCGTCGGCCACGCGGACCAAGTCTCGGCAGCCGAGGCCGCCCAGCGTGACCAAGAGCAATTCCGGGTCCGTCAGGGGGTTGCCGAATCGGCACTTGAGGACGGGCGTCCACACGCCGCGCAGCGCCGGCCCGCGGAAGCCGACGTACAACGACCCGCCGTGGGCCGCCAAGCCTTCGATGTCGATGCCGTTGTCCTTGCTGGGGATGGGGACGAAGCGCTTCAAGATGTCGTCCGCGTCGATCACCGACCGCAAGGAAGAGGACACGAGGCCCGACGGGGTTCCGTCGGCGCCCAAGGCGAACCGGCACAACACATCGCGTTCCGGGTGGTCGTCTAACGTCTTCAACTCGCCGCGGTTTTGCCCGTAGGTTTTATTCGGCTTCACCTTGTCGCGCGTCTTCGAATGCGCCCCGACGACGTACACATGGGTTCCGTCGGAGGCGATCCCTTCAATATCAATCTCGTCGCCGGTCGTGTTGAGCGCCAGGGCGTGAATCACGTCGTAAGCGTCCCCGTTGCGCTTCAGGATTTGAACCCGGTCCGTCTCGTCCGCCCCGACGACGAGGTAGTCCCCCACCACCGCGACCGCGCTGACGTTCTGGGGGTCATCGAGGGCTTGGTTAAAGACGATTGGGCCTAAAGGCGTGACCGATGCCATCTCAAGTCTCCAGTTGAAGTGTCGGCGCTCAAAGGTCCACTGGCGGATGACGCCGCTTGCGAAGGCCGAACGAGCCAACCGCCGTGCGGCGGTGTGTGGTTTTCGAAACGGGGAGCCACCCGGCGGCCTACGCCGCTCGGCTCGCTTGGTCATCGTATGAGGCCATGCTCCCGCCAGCGGTGAGCATGGCGCCCCGACCGCATCCGAAAAATGGGACCGATCCGCACCCATTCCGTCTTCAACAATTCCCCTTGTGTTTATTCGCCCGCCGGGTATTGCTCGGCGGCGAACGGTCGCGCGCCGGGGGAAATGGCGCGGGGCCGTGGCTCGTTGTCTTTCGGGGGAGTCGGTTCATGCACGCCACGCCTTGTCGCGCGGCCCGGGGGGGCGTTTTCGCCGTCGCGGGCTGGTGCCTGCTCAACGCCGGGTGTCTGACGCCGCCGGCGCCCATGCCGCCGGCGCCGTACACGCACCCCGCCAATAAGCCGAACGAAATGGTCTTCGCCGACCCGCGGTTCGACCAGGCGCTGCCGCGGGAACTGCAAAAAGTCAGCATGCCCGAGTACGTCGTCGAGCCGCCGGACATCCTGCGGATCGAGTTGCTGCGCGTGGCCCCGACGCCGGACTACAAAGTCGAGGCGCAGGACGCCCTGTTCGTGCAGATCACCTACCCGGCCCAGACCGAGCCGTTCGCCGTCGAGGCCTTGGTCGGCCCGGACGGGCGCATTAACCTCGGCACCACGTTCGGCGGCGTCATCAAGGTCAGCGGCCTGACCGTCGCGGAAGTCCGCGACGCCGTCGAGAAGCAAGCGTTCGCGGCCAACGTGAAGTCGCCGAAGGCCCAAGTGTCGCTGCTGCTGTCGCGGTCGCTGTCGCAGATCCGCGGCGAGTATTTGGTGCGGCCGGACGGCACCGTGGGCCTCGGCACGTACGGCAGCGTGCGGCTCGTCGGGCAGACGCTGACGCAGGCGAAGGCGACGGTCGAACGGCACTTGGCGCGGGCGCTGGTCGCCCCGGAAATTTTCGTCGATGTGGCGGCTTACAATAGCAAAATCTTCTACGTGATTTATGATGGGGGGGGGCGGGGCCAACAGGTCGCCCGCCTGCCGATCACCGGGAATGACACCGTGCTGGACGCCGTGTCCCAGTTGTTCGGCCTGTCGCCGGTGAGCAGCCAGTACCACATGTGGGTGGCCCGGCCGACGCCGGCCGCCGACTGCCGCGAGATGATCCTGCCGGTGGACTGGCTCGGCATCACGCGGTCGGCGAACACGGGGACGAACTACCAGTTGATGCCCGGCGACCGGCTGTACGTGCGGGCCAACCCGCTGATCGAGACGGACAACTGGCTGGCCATGTTCCTGTCGCCGATCGAGCGGGTCTTCGGCGTGTCGCTGCTCGGCCAGACGGCGATCCAGACGTTGAAGAACCCGAACATCGTCGGCGGCGGCCGCTGACCCGGAGGAGACGCCATGACGAGACTGCTCTTAACGTCGCTCGGGGTGCTGCTGTGCGGGGCCGCGGCCCACGCCCAGTTCTCCCGGCCCGGCCTCGGCGGGCCGGGGGCGAGTTTGGGCACGCCCGGCGGCCTGGGCGGCGGGTTCAGCCCCGGCTTGGGCGGCGGCATCGGCAACTCGCAGGGGACGCCGTCGTTCAGCCCGTACTTGAACATCACGCGCGGCGGCAATTCGGCGGCCCAGAACTACTACGGCATCGTCCGCCCGCAACAGGCCTTTGCCGCGTCCCTGCAAGGCTTGCAGCAACAAGTGACGGGCGGCCAAAACGGCGCCGGCGCGGACGACCCGCTCTCGCAAGGGATCACGGTCGGCACGCGGGCCCGGTTCCTGAACACCGGCGGGTTCTTCCAGAACATCAACGGCGGGACGACGACCGGGACCGCGACCGGCGGCGGGCTGGGGGGCATGGCCCAAGGCAACAACCGCCCGAACATCACGTCGGTCGGCGGGTACGGCAACCAGAACCTCCGCGGCGGCTTCGGGTCGGGCGGCGGAAACTTCGGCACGGGCGGCACGTCCGGGGCCACGCGGGGGCCGCGGTAACAGCGACGTTGACACGCGAACGGATTCGAGGAGGGGACGATGGATTGTCCACGACGGCGGGCGGCCGCCACGTTGATTGCCGCGCTGCTCGGGGCCGGGGGCCTCGCGGCCCAAGACGTCAAGACGCCGATGGCCATGCCGCCGCGGGCCGCCATGCCCGCCGTCGGCCCGCCGTTGCCGCCGACCGGCACGCCCGTCGGCACGCCGATCCCCGGCGGCCTCCCGCCCGGCACGCGGGTGAACGCGATCCCCACCTCGCCGGGGCCTACCTTCGTTTCCGACGTCGGCCTGCCCGCCCCGCTGCCGACGGCGGAGTGTGCGACCCCGGGATTCCCGGCGGCGCCGGCGCCGTACTTCGGCTACTACCCGACGCAGTGGCGGGCCTTCCCGGAAATGTCTTACCCGGCCGGCGGCCAGCCGTTGCCGACGTACCCGCCTGTCACCAGTTCGCCGGCCCCGCCGCCGCCGTTGTTGAAGGCGAACACGCCGAACCCGTTGCCATTCACGGCCGAGGCGCCGCCGAAGTCGGCCGTGCTGCCCGTGGGCGGCCCCGAGCCGATCCCGGCGCCGCCGCCGCTGTTCGCGTCCGAAGACGTGAGCGGCCCGGCCGTGCCGGCCGCCGCGAAGCCCGCGGCCAGCATGGGCCGGCCGCGCTTGTCGTCGGCCCCGGAACCCGTCGCGGAAACGCCGTTCCCCGCGATCATGCCGGCGCCGGCCGCACAGCCGATGCCGACGCCGGGCCTGCTCCCGGCGTCAGCGGCGGAGATTTCCTTCTCCGCCGCCCCCGTGGTCCCGGCCGTCGCCCTCAGCGAACGGCCGTTGACGGTCCGGCCGCCAGTCGCCCCGGAGCGGCCGCGGTTCCGGTAAGCCAGACGGGCAACCGACGCCGTGGGACAGTCGCAACATGCTTGCGCGGGCCGCCCAATCGGCGGCCGGATTTTCGGCCTGAAGGGCCGATGAACATAGCCCAGCCCGTCAGGGCTGGGTCAGCGGTCGAAAAGGGTTTTCGGTCTGAAGGACCGATTCAATCTCACCGGCGATGGGGGCGGTCCCGATGGATCGGCGGCCTTAATCGGTCCTTCAGACCGAAGTCGTTCGGTAATCGCATACCCAGCCCTGACGGGCTGGGCTATGTTAAGCGGCCCTTCAGGCCGAAAGACGGCCGAAGTGGGTGGAACGATCAACGTTGCGCCGTGAGCATGGCCTCCCCTCACAACCCCAGAAAACTTGGCTTCCCCCTCACCAGTCGTTCGGCCGGAAGCGTTCGCCTTGGCTGGCGTCTTCGCGCAACTTTTGCCGTTCCCGCAAAAGACGGGCGGCCGTCTTGCTCAAGATGGCGTCGGCGTCTTCCGGCGTGACGGGTCCGCCGGTGGGGTTAATCACGGGCAGGTTGCCGGCCCCCGGAACTTGCTTCGGCGTCTCCGGCGTGTCCTTCCCCTTGGGCAGTTCGCCCTTCCCCTTCTGCGGGTCGACCTTGTCCTTGGAATTGGCCTTCTTGCCGGGGTCGGCGTCGCCGGGTTCCTTGCCGTCGTTCTTCTTGGGCACGGGCGGTTGCTTCGGCTCCTGGCGGTCGGGGTTCTCCCAATTCGGGTCGCGGTCCTTCGGCGGCTGTCCGGCGATGGCCTTGGCCCACAGGAGTTTCGCCAGTTCCAGATTGTGGGCGGCGTCCTTCGTCAAGCCGTCGTCGTCTGATTCGCTCCCGACGAGTTCGTAACACTCGATGGCCGCTTGAAGCGCCTTCGCGTCCGCGTCCCCCGCTTGCTTGACCAGCGCGTCCCCCAAGTTGAACAGGCCGCGCGCCCGGCGCTCTTTCGGGATGGCGTCGTCCGCCAAGGCCCGTCGCCAGTGCAACTCGGCCTGCCGGTAATTGCCGCGGCGAAAAAGGACCACGCCTTTGTTGAAGGCGACCAAGCCGGGGTCGGCCGTCAGCGGCTCGGCCTCGGCGTACAGGGCCTCGGCCGCGTCGAGGTCGTTGCGAGCCACGGCGTCGTCCGCTTCTCGCAGCAGGCCCGCGGCCGTGCGGACGGGTTGCCCGCCACACGCCAAGAGCGCGGAGAGTAACAGGATTCGCCTCATCGCTCCCGCCCCCATCCCGCGATCAGCAACATCAACCCGGCGGCCGCGAACCACGGCGTGCGGTCCTTCGGCTGCGGCAACAAGTCGTCACTCAGCGTCCGGCTCGGCCGCGGCTCCAGCACGGCGGTGAACCACTCGCCCAACACGGGCACGTCGCGCCGGGCCGCGATGTACTCGCCGTTCGTGCGGCGGGCGATGTCCCGCAACAGCGGCTCCCGCAGTTGCGTGCCGACGAATTCTTCCTGCGCCGGGCTGAAGGTCAAGACCGTCGAGACGTCCGGGCGGCCCAGCCCGACCACATGCACGGGGACGGCCTGTTCCGCGGCCATCCGCACGGCCGGCTCGGACTCTTCCGCCACGCCCGGCCCGTCGCCGTCGCTCAACAGCAGGATGTCGCGGTGGCCGGGGAAGCGCGGGTCGAGGGCGTACAGGGCCAGCGCGATCCCCGCCCCGATGGACGTGCCGGACTCGATCGCTTCGTCCGGCCCCGGCCGGATGTCCGGCGGCGGGGCCTTCGGGGTGAACTCCTCCAGGCGGGCGAGGAAGTGGTCATAATCAGAAGTCAACGGACAGACGAGCGACGGCTTCGCCGCAAACACCACCAGCCCGAGCCGGTGCCCGCCGCGCCGCTTCACCGCCGCGACGAGATCCCGAATACCGGCTCGGGCCGCCTGCCAGCGTTCGCCGTCGGGGCCGAGCATGTCGCCGGCCGTCATGCTGCGACTGAAGTCCAACACGACAACGAGGTCGCGGCCGACCACCACGCCCGTCTCCCCGCCGGCGCCCCAGCGCGGCCCCGCGACGGCGACCAACAGGAAGCCGGCGCCCATGATGACGAGCAGGGCGACCCGCGTATGACCCGGTGAGGGAACCGTGGAAAGGGATTCGGGCGACACGCCCGGAGCGAATTCCGCCCACGCGCGCCGGCGCTGGCGGCGCGCCCACCATTCCACGGCGAAGAGAACGGGCAAAAGCCCGAGAAAGGGGAGCAGTTCGGGGCGGGCGAAAGTCATCGGGGGAAGGGTTCCGGTTCTTGGAGCGGAGTTCAGAACGCTGTCGCGGAACTCGTCGGATTTTCGGTCCAACGGACCGCTTACCATAGCCCAGCCCGAAAGGGCTGGGTTGGCGAGTCATCGAGAACCGTCGGTCTGAAGGACCGATTATCCGCTCAAGGTCCGTGTGGGCCGTCAGGGCCGCGAAGGCTGAAGCCCTAAGATAATCGGTCCTTCAGACCGAGGTCGTTGGGCCGTTAGCCCAGCCCTGTCGGGCTGGGCTATGGTAAGCGGTCCGTTGGACCGAAAAACCCGAGCGCCCTGCCATATCGGGCCGCACTCCGCTCTTACACGTTGCCGAGCGCCCGGCGGATGTGGACGACGAGGTTCTTCATCTGGAAGCCCTGCTCCGGCTGGATGTCCACGGCCACGCCCTTGTGCCGGAGCGTTTCCGTGACGACCGGGCCGACCGAGGCGATCTTTACCTTGTTCAGTCCCGCCTTCCACAACTCGCACAACTGCCGCTCGGCCGCCACCTCGTAGATGCGCTCGATCTGCGGGGAGCTGGTGAACACCAGCACGTCCACGCTGCCGTTGGCCGTGCGCCGGATCAGGTCCACGACGCGCTCGGCGTCCGCGGCCGGGGCGTACACGTAGGGCTGGACGGTCTTGACCGTCGCCCCGGCTTGCGTGAGGAAGTCCGTCAGCGGGGCGTTGGCCTCGGAGTACAACTGCACGCCCACCGTTTTGCCCGCGAGGTCCGCGCCGCGGAGGGCGGCGATGACGCCGTCCGTCGTCGGGGTGATGGCCACGGTGGTCGGCTTCAGCCCGAGTTCCTTGAGGGCTTGCACCGGCTTCGGCCCGCGGGTGACGATGGCCGTCTTGCCGAAGGCGGCGACGACCGCGTCCCGCCGGTCCCCCCGCGCGGCGAAGCCCATGAGGCGGCGCAGGCCTTCGCCGGTCAGGAGGATAATGGAGTCGATCTTGCCGGCCGTCAATTCGTCCAGCCAGCGGTTGACCGGCTCGGGGTCCGGGGAATCGAGGATGCTCAGGAGCGGGCAGCAGAAGGGGGTGGCCCCTTCCTTCTCCAGGAGGGCCTTGAGTTCGTCGAGTTGCCGGCCTTCGGCCAAGGCAACGGTCTTACCCGCCAGCGCTAACGACATGGGCGTTCCCGTGGAACAGGGTCACCGCCGGGAGAGGTTGGTGAGGGGTGAAGGTTTGGACGGCCGCGCGACCGCTTGGGATTGATTGTGCATGATCGCCCCGCCGGAAGCAAGGGAGAAGTTACGCGGCCGGCTTGCCGCACACTTGACACTGGGGGCGCCGGCGCAGGGTCACGGTGCGGAATCGCATGTCGCGCAGGTCGAACGTCAGCAGGCGGCCGGCCAACGGCTCCCCGATTCCGGTGACGAGTTTCACGGCCTCCGCGGCCGCCAGCATCCCCACGGTCCCGGCGACGGCGCCGAGCACGGGGAACCGCCGGGTCCACGTCGGCGGGATCACCGGCACGCGGCACGCAAGGCAGGCCGTCCGGCCGGGGATGATCGTCGTCAGTTGCCCCGTGAGTTCGTGCATCGCCCCGTCGATCATCGGCTTGCCCGCCCGGACGCACGCGGCGTTCATGGCCAACCGCTCCTCGAAGAGCGGGGCGCAGCACACGGCCACGTCGGCGGCTCGCACCAGCCGGTCGGCGTTCGTCTCGTTGATATTCTCGGGGACGGCTTCGATCACGAGCCGCGGGTTCAACTCCCGTAACCGCGCCGCGGCGCACTCGATCCGGGATGTGCCCAGCGCGGCGTGCGTCATCAACATCTGTCGGTTCAAGTCGCTCGGCTTGAGGTTTCCCGCGTGCGCCAAGATCAGCCGGCCGACCCCGGCCGCCGCCAGCGCTTGCGCGGCCGCCCCGCCTACGCCGCCGATCCGGGAAACAAGGACAGTCGCGGCTTTGAGCCGGCGCTGGCCCTCCTCCCCGAAGCCGGGGATCCACGTCTGCCATTCGTAAGTGGCCCGCTCGTCGGGGGTGAGGTCTGGAGTCACGGCGACTTCGCCAGCGCCGCGTCGGACACGGCGGCCACGATTTTCAGGAGCAGCGCCCACGTCTCCCGGTGGTAGGCGTCCTGGATTTCGACGAACTCCCCGGCCGCGTACCGGGCGAACGGCCCGGCCTTCGCCTCGTAAGACTTCGTGGCGACGCCCGCGTTGTGGACGAACACGTCCCGCGTGGCCTTGGCCTCCGCGAACCGGCCGATCTCGTCCGGCGTGGGACCCCCCAGCTTCGCCTTCTCTTCCAGGTAGGCGAACCACGCGGCCGGCCGTTCGTACAAGACTTCGTTGAGTTCCCGCCCGACGACTTGTTGAGTGACGGCGTCCTTGTCCGGGGCGTCCAGCACGGTTTTGAAGTCCAGTTTCTTAAAGCCCAAACTCTGCGGGTACGTGGTCAGCCAGAGGCGCAGGAAGTCGAAGAAGAAGCCCTCGAAGATGGCGATGAAGTTTTGGAAAGTGGCTTGGTTGAGTTGGACGGAAACGTAGTCGTCCGATTTGGCCACAAGGTCGCTTTCCGTCGTCAGGGTGCCCGTCGCCGGGTTGCGGTAGCGAAATCGTTCCCCGGCGGCGACAAACCGCCGGACGGCAGCCCAACCGGCAATCGTGTCCGTGTAATAGTCGTGCGCCGCCGCGAGGGCGGACGTGGCGCGGTCGCGTAACACACGAATTTCAGATGCCAGCGCCATGACCGGGTCCGGTTACGTCAAGGTGTCCATCACGGCTTGGATCGCGTCGCGGTCGCCGGCCCGGCCGAACCGCACCATGGCGATTTCGGGGCCGCCGTTCCAGGAGAAGACGCCTTCACGGAGCCAGTAGTATATGCTGTGTTCCTTCAGCGCTCGTTCGACGTCCGGCACTTGGGAATACGGGATTTCCAAATACGGGCCAGCGCCCTCCGTGTACATGACTTTTACCGGCTGCTCAGTGCTCGTGTCGATCATCTCTCGCTCCTTCACGGCGAGGCCCTCAATCCCCGCATTGTACACAACCCCTCGGCCCAGCGTCAGCCGATAAGGGCCACGGCTCCGTTTCGGACTTCGTACCGCACGTCGGCCAGTTTCGCGGCCTCATTGCTGCTGTGCGTGACGTGCAGCACGGTCACTTCCCGCGTCGCGCGCAACTCGTTCAGCAGCTCGATCAGGGCATCGCGTGTCGGCTCGTCCACGGCGCTGAGCGGCTCGTCCAATAGCAGGAACTTCGGCCGGAAGGACATGGCCCGGCCGAGGGCGACGCGCTGGATTTCGCCGCCGCTGAGGCCGGCGGGGCGGCGGTTCAGCAAATGGCCAATGCGGAAGGCGTCCGCGAGTTCGTTCACGCGCTCGGCGATGGCGTCCGCGGGTTCGGAGCGCAGCTTCAGGGCGAAGGCCAGGTGTTGGCGGACGGTCATGGTGCGGAACAGGGCGCCGTCTTGGGGAACGTAGCCGATGCCGCGCGCGCCGGGGGGGAGGTCCGTCACGTCGCGGGCGTTGAGGAAGATGTTCCCGGCGGTCACCCGGCGCAGGCCGGCGACGGCTTCCAGCACGCTCGTCTTGCCGCTGCCGGTGGACCCCATCAGCACGCCGTAAGCGCCCGTGGGGATTTCGAGCGACACCCCCGCGAGGCGGAACGCCCCGGCCTGGACCGTCACGTCTTGGAGGCGGATCATACGGACCCGCCGCGCAGGCCGAAGGTCCGCATCAAGAGGAGGGCAACCACGGCGACGGCCACCATCAGCAGCGACACGGCGATGGCGGCTTCCAACCGGCCGACGCTGAGTTCGAGGAAGACGGTGGTGGACAGCACTTCCGTCTTCAGGCGCGTCGCCCCGGAGAAGACGAGAATGGGGCCGAACTCGCCGAGCGCCCGCGCCCACGCGATGGTGGCGGCCGTCACCAGCCCGCGCCACGACTCGGGGACGGCCACCAGCCAGAACGCCTGCGCCCGCGTGCAGCCGAGGGTGAGGGCGACTTGCTCCGTGCGCGGGGAAATCTGGTCGAACGTCACGCGCATGGTGCGGACGGCGAAGGCCGCGCTCACCGAGAATTGGGCGAGGATCACGCTCGGGATGGCGTAGGTGATGTCCGTGCCGAAGGCGCCCTGCGCCGCCGCGATCAGCGGGTCAAGGGCGCCGACGATCTTCAACGGGACGACGAGCAACGCCAATCCGCCGAGGACGACCCAGTACGGGGCGTGCCGCCGGGCGAACAGCCAGACGATCACGCTGGCCATCAACGGCAGCGCGCCGAGGACGAGGATTTCCCCCATGCGGTGTTTGGTCTGATATTCCACCCACTTGCCGGGGGGCGTTTGGAAGAGGATCAGCAGGCTGATGCCGAGGACCAGCGGCGGCAGCACGATGGGGATGTCCAGCACCGTGTCCGCGATGGCCTTGCCGGGGAAGTTGGTGCGGGCCAGCAGGTATCCGAGCGGGACGGCCACCCACAGGGAGAGCAGCGTGGTGACGAAGCAAGAGACGAGACTGAGCTTAATCGCGTAGCGGATCTCGCGGCTTTGCAGGGCGTCCCACAGGTGGCCGGGGGTGGTGAACAACACGTCGGCGAGGAGCATGGCGACGATGAGGCCGACGTACAGCCCGCCGATCAGCCCCAGCCCGAGGTAGAACGCCAGCGTGGAGCGGGCCGGCGACCGCGTCATTTCTTCGGCCCCTTGTCTTCCCAGCCGAAGCCGAGTTCGAGGAACCGCTCTTTCGACTCGGCCGTGCGCAGATACTCGACCAGCTTCGCGGCCAGCTTCTGCTTCGTGCTGTCCCTGGCGATGGCGACCGGCTGTTGCGGGGCGGCGCACGGGATGCCGGTCACGGGAATGTAGTCGAGCTTGTCGCCGTTCGGCTTCACGTTGCTGACGTAGCAAATCACCGCGTCCAGCGAGCCGGTCAGCAGTTGGTTCACCAGCAAGTCGCCGGACGGGGACTCGACTTTCACGTTCTTCTTGACGGCCGCGTAGACGCCGCTCTTGATGAACGTCTCCTTGGTGATCGCCCCGAGGGCGCACTGCTGTTCGTGCCCGACGCCCACCTTGAGGTCCGGCTTGCCGAGGTCTTTAAGTTCCTTCAGCCCGGCCGGGTTCCCCTTGGGGACGGCGATCACCAGCCGGTTATTGGAGAGCGTCGTCGGCTTCAGGAACAGGTCTTCCACCTCGCCCATGAATCGCGGGTCGCAAGAGATGTACAGGTCCGGGTGGCGGCCCGTGCGCATCTGGCCGACGAGGATGCCGCAGCCGTTGTAGACGCGGGTGACGTTGACGTTCTCTTTCGCCTCGAACTCGGTGATCGTCTTTTCCACGGCCGGGCGCAACATGCTGCCGGCGTACAGCAGGATTTCGGCCGTCTCCTTGCCCGCGTTCGACTCGGCTTGCGGCTGAAAGGCCGGCGGCGGCGGGGCGTAGCCCATTTCGCGGAAGAACACTTGGCCGCCGTCTTCCTTCTCCAAGTATTCGGCGAACCACCGTCCCTCGGCCCGGCTCGCGGCGTTCTTGCAAACGGCCACGGTCACGGTGGCTTGAACGCCTTCCAGGCCGGGCAACTTCACCCGCTTCACGGCGCTGTCCTTCGGCACGACGGCGTCCCACACGATGGCCGCGTCCACGCTGCCGAGCTGCACCGCGTTGAGGGCCTCCGTCACCGTGCCGAGCATGACCGGCTGTTGCGCCTCGATCTGTTTCCAACGGGCGGACTTCGAGAGGTGTTCCCGCGTCAGCTTGCCGATGGCCGTAATGTCCGGGTTCGCTTGGCCGATCTTGGCGCCGGGCTTGAGGAAGTCGTCCCAGGTGATGTCGGCCGCGGCCGTCGGGTAGTCTTTGCGGAAGATGGCGACGGCGGTCATGCGGGCCACGTCGTACCGCTGTTCGGTGAGGCCGGCGGCCCGCGCCAAGTCTACGTAGCTGTCGTCGGCCGGGAGGAACAAGTCCCCCGTCTTGGTCAGCTTCAAGTCGCTCAACAGTTTCTCGGACGGGCCGAAGCGCAATTCCACTTTGATGCCGGTGTCCTTCTCGAACGCGGCGGCGGCCTTCTCCAACGGCGGCCGCAGGGCGGCGGCGGCGTGGACGACGACCACGGTATCCGTCGCGGCGGCTTGCTCGCCGGGCG
The DNA here is from genome assembly GCA_043744795.1 of Zavarzinella sp. Taxonomy (GTDB): domain Bacteria; phylum Planctomycetota; class Planctomycetia; order Gemmatales; family Gemmataceae; genus Zavarzinella. The sequence continues at coordinate 30,687 of JAYTTY010000164.1, forward strand.
GCGGGTCGGGCCGGTCGGCCTTCCACAGCAAGGCGACGCCCGCGAGCAGGCCGACGGAGGCGAGCAGCGCGAGCCACGGGAGGTAACGCATGGCGGGGGAACTCAGGGGGCCGCGCGGCGGGAGCGCCACGCCCAAACACTCGACAGCAACACCAGGAAGGCCGCCCCGGCGAGCAGGAACACTTTGCGGTCGGCAGGGTGAGTTTCGCCCGCGCGGCCCGTCCGCACTTCGACGGCGTCATACCCGTCCGGTGGCGCGCTGCGGGTTTCGGGGATCAACGGCGTCTTGGCGGGCCGGTCGGTGACGCGCGGCTCAAGGACGTAGTCGCTGAGACGCGGGGATCGGTTGACCACGACGGGCGGCACGGGGTCAGTCGCGACGCGCGGGGCGGGGCCGCGCTCGGCGTCGAAAATCTCGTCCCAGTCGCCGCGGATCAGCAGGTCCACGCCGGGGTTCAGTTCCTTCACCTGACACGAGCACGCCCGGCAGACGAACTCCATCGCCCGCTGCAATTCTTCCGGCTTCTTGAGGTCGTCGCCGTGCAGGCTGCACAGCGCCCGGCCGCGGCCGTACACCGGGAAGGCGACCGGCCCCGTCTCGGTCGGCAGGTCTTCCTCGCTGTTGAGCAACATGCGGGCCAGCATCGCCTCCGGCCCGGTGCGGCCGAGTTCCACGACGGTGAACTTCACGCCCAACGGCAACGCCGACTTGATTTGCGGCCCCTCGGCCGTCTGCGCCGGCAGCGTGAGGCGAGCCGCGTTGTGCGGGACGGTCTTGGCGAGGAAGTCGCGGGCCGCCTGGTCGGCCGCCGTGTCGCCGCTGAGGAGCAGGATGATGACGGCGGTGTCCCCCAACGTCAGCCGGTCGAAGACCTTCTTGCGGCCGGGGGATTCGAGCAGTTCGCCCAGCGTATTCAACGGCCCGGCCCAGACGTGCGGCGTCTTGGCGGTCGCCTCCGGGTAGCGCAACACGGCGTGGGGAAGCGTGGTCGGCTTCCCCTCGCGCTCCCACAGTTTCTTCTGGTCCGGTTCGAGGTTGCTGGACAGGTCGATCAGGTTGACACGCAGGTTGGCCGCCGCCGCGTCGTCCCGCAGGGCCTTGATGCGCTTCTGGTCGGCGGGTGTGGGCGTCCCCTCGTGGAAGATCACCAACTCGTACTTGGACGGCGCCCACTTCTCCAGCGCGTACCGGGACACGGGGATGCTGCACGCCCGCCCGGCGTGGGCGGCGAGCAGGCACGAGATGACCACGAGGCCGAGGCGCCCCACCATGAAACGGGTTCCTGAAAAGCGGTTACGGTCTGCCCGCGAAAACAACCTCACCCCCTAGCCCCCTCTCCGCCGCGGAGAGGGGGACCGTCTCGGTATGTCGGGCGAGCGACACGCTTGCCCGACGGACAGACGGCTTTCCCCGTCTTTCTC
>JAYTTY010000165.1:0-8950 GCA_043744795.1 Zavarzinella sp.
GTGACAGCCACGACACTCCAATCGCTCACGCTCATGGCTCGCCAAGACCCGACCCACTCCGTAAAATACCCCCCACGCGCCCGTAGCTCAACTGGATAGAGCAGCGGTCTTCGGAACCGCAGGTTACAGGTTCGACCCCTGTCGGGCGTATTCGGTCACTTCTCCCCGCGGATTCTCCCGCCGGCGACTTGCACGTGGCGGGCCGGCCGCGATAGACTACATCTTCACCCCGATCAACAACGGAGCGGCCCCGCGTCCTCACCGCCCCATGAACCAAATCATCGGCATCGACCTCGGCACCACGAACAGCGCCGTCGCCCACATGACGGACGACGGGCCGCAACTCATCCCCAACGCCCTCGGGGCGAACCTCACGCCGTCCGTCGTCGGCATCGACGAGGAGGGCCGCGTGCTGGTCGGGGCGGACGCCAAGGAGCTGCGCGTCACGCACCCGGAGCGGTGCGCCAGCCTCTTCAAGCGCTACATGGGGACGGACTGGACCGCCAAGATCGCCGGCAAGGAGTTCACGCCGGAGGAACTGTCCAGCCTCGTGTTGCGGTCGCTGAAGGCCGACGCGGAGGCGTTCTTCAAGACGGAGATCACGCGGGCGGTCATCACGGTGCCGGCGTACTTCAACGACCAGCAGCGCAAGGCCACGATGGCGGCCGGCAAGATCGCCGGCCTGTACGTCGAGCGCATCCTGAACGAGCCGACGGCCGCGGCCATCGCCTACGGCTTCCACCGGCAGGACGAGGAAAAGTCCCTGCTCATCTTCGACCTCGGCGGCGGCACGTTCGACGTGTCCCTCGTCGATCTCTTCGACGGCACGCTGGAAGTGAAAGCCTCGTCGGGGGAGAGCGTCCTGGGCGGGGAAGACTTCACGCGCACGCTCGCCGGCCGCGTGCTGGAGCGCAACGGCCTGAGCTTCGAGAAGGCCGAGATGACGGCCCCCTTGATGGTCTCGCGTCTGATCCGGCTGTGCGAGGCGGCCAAGACGCGCCTGAGCCGGGAGGAGTCGGCCGTCATCCGCCTGCCGGACAAGAACGGCGAGTTGCCGGAGGACGCCAAGCAGATCACCGTGACCCGCCGCGAGTTGGAGGAGTGGATCGGCCACCTGCTCAACCGCATCGAACTGCCGGTGCGGCGCGTGCTCAACGACGCGAAAATCTCGCGGGACGACATCGACGAGGTGATCCTCGTGGGCGGGGCGACGCGCATGCCCGTCGTCGCGGACCGCGTCACCAAGTTGCTTGGCAAGGCGCCGCACTGCCGGCTGAACCCGGACGAGGTCGTGGCGATGGGGGCCGCCGTGCAGGCCGGGCTGTTCGCCCGGCACCAGGCCGTGGACGACTTGGTCGTGACGGACGTGGCCCCGTTCACGATGGGCGTCGAGGTGAGCAAGCATTTCGGGGCCGAGCGGCGGGACGGGTACTTCGCCCCGATCATTAGTCGGAACACGACGATCCCCGTCAGCCGCAGCGACGTGTTCACCACGGTCTCGCCCAACCAGCCGACGATCATGCTGAACATCTTCCAGGGGGAAAGTCGGCGGGTGGAAGACAACCTGCTGCTCGGCAAGCTGGAAGTAAAGGGCGTCCCGCCGGGGGCGGCGGGCCAGCAGATCGACGTGCGCTTCACCTACGACTTGAACGGGGTGCTTGAGGTCGAAGCCACCATCGTCGCCACCAAGAAAAAGGTGTCCACCGTCATCACCCGGCACGCCAAGGGGGGCATGTCGCCCCGAGACATCCAGCAGGCGACGCGGGACATGGAGAAACTGAAGGCCCACCCCCGCGAGGACGTGGCCAACCGCTTCCTGCTGCGGCGGGCCGAGCGCGTGTACCAGGAACTCGCCGCCGACCTGCGCGAATTCTTGGGCCACCTGATCGACGGCTTCGAGGGCGCCCTGTCCTCGCAAGACCCGGCCGCCATCGAGTCGAACCGGCAGGCTCTGGAAGAGTTCTTGGACCGGGCCGACCCGAGTCCCGAAGACTTCGGCGGGGAGGCCGACTGACATGGCGGACGCCTACCACCTAATCCCGGCGGCCGAGACCTGTCTGGGCGTGGCCGCGGACACGCCCGCCGCGACGACGTTTCTGCGCCGGCTCGCGGAGGCCGACGGCATGCCGTCCGCGGAGCAGGTCGAGGCCGCCGCCGTCCTCGGCGTCCTGGCCCGCGACGGTGAGGAGTTCCCGGCCTTGGAGGCGCGGGCCGACCGCCTGTTCGCGGAGCGACTGGAAGAATTCTTGGCCGTGTACTGGGAGACGGACCCCGACGCCCGCGCGGCGGCGTGGGACGACTTGTCCCGCCTCGGCGGGCACGTGCCGCGGCGCCGCTTCCGGCTGGACGAGTTGCGGGCCGGCCTCGCCGTGTCGTTGCCGGCCGACGAAGACCCCCGGTACGACCCGGTGCTGCGGGTGTTGGAGACCGCATTCCTGGCGCCGGTCGCCGCCCGCGCGTTCGACCTGTCGGCCGCCCGGCGGAAGGCCGGCGTCTCCGCGGCCGAATTGTCGCTGCTCGCGAACGAATTCGCGGACCAGCGCCCAGAGTTCGACGCCCCGCTGCGGGTGGCCGGCGTCCTCGGCAACCCGATCCGGCCGGCCGCCGACGACGAGCGGCGCAAGCCGCTCTCTTCCAAACGCCGTCAGCCCGCGACGCCGGCCTCGACCGGCGGGGCGGTGAGCCTAATCGTGTTGATCGTCGCGGTGGTTTTCGGAGTCGTGCGCGGCGTGATGAAAGACCCCACGTACAACCGGCCGCCCGTCAATTACACGCCGGCCGTCAACTACCCGCCCCCGTCGTTCGCGTTCCCGGAAATGCCCAAGTACGAGCCGCCAAAATTTCCGGACATGGGCGGCTTCGGCGCGACGGGCAACGGGCCGCTCGGCGGCCGGCCGCCGCGCGACGACCCGTTCAAGGACTTGCGGCTTCACCACCCGGATTTGGACGAGATGTTCCCGCCGCCGCCGGCGCACATGCTCCCGCCCGCGCCGCTGACCCCCGGCGGAATGTTCCCGCCGCGATCGCCGTTCCCGGCCGTGCCGCCGCCTTATATTCCGCGGTCGCCGTTCCCGACCATCCCGGACTCCCCGACGCCGAAGACGCCGTGAGCGACGCCCCCCTCCCCGCCGACATGGCCGCGTGGCCGCGCGGCCACCACCAGTTATTGGGGGTCGGTTACGCCTACGGGCCGCGCGAGCTGAAGCAGGCGTACACGCGGCTGATCCGCTTCTACAAGCCGGAACTGTACCCGCAGGAATTCGCCCGCCTGCGCGAGGCGTACGACGCCTTGCTGCCGTGGGCCGCGGCCCCCGCCGAATCGCGCCCGGACGATCTGCCGGCGCCATCCGAGGTCGCGCCGGTGTTGCCGCCGCCGGCCCTCATCTCGGACGACGCCGAGGACTGGTGGGACAAAGCCGTGACCGGGGACGCGGCGGCGTACCGCGGCTTGCAGGAGGAAGTGATCCGCCGCCCGGCGGCCGAGCGGAATTACGTGCGGCTGTTCTGGCTGGCCGCCGCGTTCCGGGACATCGACCCGGAACGCCACCCGGCCGACTGGCTGGCGCGCGGCCTGTCGGCTTGCCCCGGCTCGGCGCGCCTGGCCGAGACCTACGGGACGTACCTTTCCATGGAGCCGCTGGAGGCGGGCACGCCGCGGTGCGCCGCCGTCGTCGCCGGCTTGGACGACCCGCGACAGGCGGCCGTCGTGATCCGGCACGTTTGGCTATCCCTGCTGCGGCGGCGGCAGTGGCAGGAAGTGCGGGCACAGATGCCCGCGGTGAACGCGAAGTTGGGGCTGGCGACGGGCGCCTGGGTCGGCCTGTTGATCTTGGCCGCGGACCACGCGGGCTGGGAGGGCGGATTGGGCGCGACCGCGCTCATGCAGGACTGCGTGCGCGGGCTGGACGACTTGGGGCTGGCCGCCGCGGGCCAAGGCGACGTGTTCGACCGAATCGACTTCCAGAAGACGCTGACGAAGGCCGCCGCCGCGACCGGCGGGGACGGCGCGTTGGGCCTGCTCGCCGGCATCGTCCGCCGGGCGTGGCTCGCGGACGTGGACGCCGTCCGCGGCGAACTGCACGCCTTCGTCGCGGACGTGGCCGCCCGGCCGAACCGCTGGGCCAACCGCCTCGACGCCGGGGGGGCGGCCGCCGCCGTCCTGGCGTTTCAATGCTGCCAGTTAATCACCCAACTGTGGGGGGAGGAGGCGTACCTCTTCCCGCCGGGCCGCGCCGACAAGGCGGCGGCCCGCGCCCGCGCCGAGTTACACCCGCGGCCTTACCCGAACTTCCGCGACGCGATTTGCCGGTTCTGCCTGGCGACGTTCACCCCGCCCGAAGTCTTGGCCGGGCCGCTCGCCCCCAAGTACGCCCGAAAATTCCCCCAAGACTCGCCGCTGGAAGAACTGATTCTCGGGGATTGGCCGCTGCGGCTGGTGTGCCTCGCCCACCGATTCTACCACTCCTGACGCCCGCGCCCGGGTTCACGCCTTCGGCCGGTTCTGGCCGTCCTCCCGGTTCGCCGACGACGCGATCGCCCGCGCGCCCAACTTGCGCGCGATTCCGAAGAAAAACCCGCCGCCGCGGGCCGATGGTAACTCGCGACACGGATTCGTCGCTGGCGGGCACGGACGCGCCCACCGGACCAGGAAGAATCCGTACCAGGTCGTGTGATGGCTCAGCGCCCCGTCTCCCTGCGCGTCTCCACGTTGGAAGCCCGCGAAGTCCCCGCCGCCGCGTTCCCGGCGGCCGCCTTCGACGACACGCCCGCCCAATTGCCGGCGACGTGGGCGACGTGGACTTCCTCCGGCGGGCAGGCGCGAATTGGCGCCCAAATGGGCTACGCGGGCACGAACGGCCTGGTTTTCTCAGGGACCAGCCCGGCCGTCGCGCGGGCGTGGGACTCCCGCCCGTCCGCCGCCGACGTGGAAGTCCACGCCCAAGTCCTGCTCAACTCGCTGATCCCCGTTCAAGTGATCGCCCGCGGCCGGCAACTCGACACGGCGACGCCCACGTATTACGGGGCCGGCGTCGCCCGCGGCGCTGAGGTGACGCTGTTCAAAGTCGTCGGCGGGGCGACGACCGTGCTGGGGACGCTCAAGACCGGCCAGTACGTCAGCAACCAGTGGGTCGATGTCTCTTTGGCGGTCAAGGGCACGCGGCTGCAGGTGCGGGTCCAACGGGCCGACACCGGACAATGGCTGAACCGCTTCGGCGAATGGCAAACGTCCCCCACGGAAGCCCTCGACGGCATTGACAAGGCCATCGCCGGGGCCGGGCTGGTCGGCCTCAACCGCCCGGCGTCTTACTTCGGCGACGTGGCCGCGGACAACTTCCGCACAGTCGCCGCGAAGGGGGACATCACGCCGCCGACGCTGGCGCTCCGCTTCCCGAACCTGCCGGCCACGGCCCCGGCGACGGGGCTGAAGGGCGTCGTCAAAATCTACACGGACATCAAGGACCAAGGGGCCATCCGGCGCGTCGACTTCCTGATTGACGGCGCCGTCGTGGCCCGGCGGGACAAGAGTCCGTTCCGCACGGACTTGGACACGCGGAACTTCGCCAACGGCGCCCACACCTTATCCGTGCGCGTGTGGGACGCCGCCGGCAACACGACCGAATCGACGCTTCAAGTGAAGGTCGCCAACCCGCCGGCCGCCCCGCCCGCGGAAATCAAGCGGCACTTCTCGCACGTCCGCTACGCGAGTCTGGCGTACCACGGCACGCCGATGGACGCGACGACCGCGGAACTGCTGCAAAACAAGGTGGACCTCGTCGTCCCCAACCCGAACTACCTCGGGCTGATCGAGGCCGTCGCCCCGGACACGCCGCAGTACATTTACTCGAACGTGTCCAACCTGTACTTGAACCTGCTGACCGACTGGCTGACGTTCGCGGACGCCAAGAAACTCCCGAGAGAGAACGCCTTCTACCACGTCACGCAGCCGACGCCGTTCAGCGGCAACAGCCCGTCGTCGCTGCCGGTGGACCGCTTCTGGAACGTCGAAACGGGCGGGGCGACACTCACTTCCTACACGACCGCGGCCCAAGCGAATGCCCCGGTGAACATTCCGCTTGGGGCGGCCAAGGACGCCCTGTACTTGGCCTACCCGGACAAGTTCCGCGAGGTCAACGTCACCGTGGGGAAGGCGGCGGATGTGGGGTGGAAGGGCGTGTGGGAGTACGCCAGTTCCGCGGACGCCGCGGGCAAGCCGCTGGCGTGGAAGGCGCTGAAAGTAAAAGACGCTACGCAACAGTTCAAGCAAAGCGGCCAAGTCACGTTCGACCCGCCGGCCGACTGGAAGACGGCCGCGGTCGCCGGCAGCGCCGCAAGACTGTATTACGCCCGCTTCCGCACGACGGCGGGCACGGCCGCCGACGCCCCGACTGTCACGTTGTTGCGTGGGCGGGACTACGTTGGGGCGCACGGAACAATGGCCGGGACAATGCCCGCCTTCGACGCGGCCGCCGACAGGGACGGCAACGGGTACTTGACCGATGCCGAGTACGCCAGGCGGAAGGCCGGCGCGGACGCCCGCTTCACCTACGAGACGCGGGTGTTCTACCCGTACTACGGGCAAATGCGCTTCGTGACGAACCCGTCCGGCCCCGGCGTCGCCGACTGGGCGACCGACACCCATCAGCGGTTGTTAAAGGCCCAGCCGCTCGCCGACGGCATCATGATGGACAACTCGGGCGGCCGGCTCCCGAACTTCACCGCCACCGTCGCGGAGCAAACGGCCACCTACAGCTACGATTACGCGGCATTGCTCGCCCAACTCGGCCGGGCCGTCGCCCCCAAGACGATCATCGCCAACACGGCCGGCGGCGGGGCGGCGGCCGCCCAGATCGACCGTCAGGTGGCCGGCTCGCTGGAAGAGTTCGCCCTGCGGCCGCTCCAGCACACGTGGTCCCAATTTCGCGGCGCCGCCAGTGACATTGGCCAACGCCTCAATCAACTGGCCGACGGCAAGTTCATCATCCTCGACACGCTGGCGTCCGGCGGCGGCTCCCCCACTGACCCACGCACGCGGATGGCGGCCCTCGCCTACTACTACCTGCTGGCCGACCCGGACAAGACGTTCCTGATGACCTTCGGCGGCGAAGAACCCGCGTCGTCGTGGACCCGCCACTGGTTCGACGCCATCGGCTATGATGTGGGCCAGCCGAACGGAACATGGACGCAGGCGGCGACCGGCGCGGACCCGGCCGATGTCCGCCTCAGCTATCAACTCTTCGCCCGCAACTACGACCATGCACTCGTGCTGTACAAGCCCCGGTCTTACACCGCCGGCGTCGGCACCGGCGGCATCGGCGACGACACGGCGACAACACACCAACTCGACGGGACCTACCGCCCACTGAACGCGGACGGCACGCTGGGGGATGAGATCACCACGATTACCTTGCGCAACGGCGAGGGGGCGGTTCTGGTGCGTAGCACGCCAGCGACGATCCAGTAAACTGCCGTCAGGCGGTCGCGTTGGAGTCCCGCTTTTAAGCGGTCTTGGAACCGACGCCCACAAGGCCCGCAAGGAGCGGAGTCTTCGACGCTCCGACCCTGTGGGCGAATTGCCCCCTGCCGGCGGGGTGGACCGCCAAGCGAGTGCCCGCCGTGGGTGATTGCCGTTCACCCCGGTGTCGGACCCTCGAAGACTCGGTCCTCCTGGGCCTTGTGGGCGCCGGTTCCAAGACCGCTTAAAAGCGGGACTCCAACGCGACCGCCTCCCGGCGGTTTACTGGATCGTCGCGGGCCGCCGCACGACTCGGTAATCTTCCCCTCGCCCGCCGCCTAGACTTTTCCCACTTCAAGAACGGCGTATCCTGTCCATCGGCCGTTCGCCCGTGTTTCCCGCCAAGGACTCCCCATGAATCGCACCCTGCCATTCGCCCACGTCTTCCTCGTCGCCGCCCTGTTCGCCGTCCCGGCGGCCAACCTCACCGCCAAAGACGCCGCGCCGGCCGCCGCGCAAATGGCGGCGGCCGCCAAGACGTTTCTGGACGGCCTGTCGCCGGAGCAGAAGAAGAAGGCCGCCTTCGACTTCAACGACCCGCACCGCACCGGCTGGTACTTCATGCCGAAGCAGGACAAGGACGGCAACTACACCCGCAAGGGTCTGCCGTTGGAAGAAATGAACGACGACCAGAAGAAGGCCGCGATGGCCCTCCTGCGGACGGGCACCAGCGCCTCCGGCTACGAGCAGGCCACGACGGCGATCAGTTACGAGACCCTGCTGAAGGACATCGAGAAGAAGCCGGTGTTCGCCCGCAAGCCGGGCTGGTACTTCGTCAGCATCTTCGGCACGCCGGGCGACGCCGGCAAATGGGGCTGGCGCATCGAAGGCCACCACATGGTCGTGAGTTACACCATCGAGAACGGGGCCGTGCTGTCCCCGACGCCGATGTTCTTCGGCTCCAACCCCGGCATCATCAAGGAGGGGCCGAACAAGGGGAAAATCAACCTTGCCGGCCTGCAAGAGACGGCCGCCGAACTGGTGAAGTCGCTCACCGACGATCAGCGCAAACTGGCCTTCAGCGAACTGAAGCAGTTCCCAGAAATCGAGGAAAACGTCGGCGTCGTGAAGTTGAACACGGAGAAGGGCGTCCCGGCCTCGAAGTTGACCGAGGCCCAACTTGCGGTCCTTTGGAAGCTGATGGACGTGTACATCAACCGGATGCCGCCGGACGTGGCCGAGGCCGAGCGGAAGGCCATCAAGGACGCCGGATTCGAGAAGGTGTCGTTCGCCTTCACCGGCGAGCCGCTGAACGGGTACACGTTCCAGATCGTCGGCCCGACGTTCCACGCCCGGTTGCTCAACGTCCAGCCGGACGGCTGGGGCAACCCGAACAACCACATCCACAGCGTCTGGCGCCGCCTGCCGGGGGACTTCGGGTTGCAGAACTGACCGAAAGATTAACCACAAAGGCACGAAGGCCGCACAAAGTTTCAC
>JAYTTY010000166.1:0-2312 GCA_043744795.1 Zavarzinella sp.
CATCGTCGCTTTTCGCTCCGCGAAAAGTCTTGGCCTCCCCCACACGGTTGACGGCCCCCACCGCAAAAAAACAAACTTTTCGCGGAGCGAAAAGCGACGATGCTCACGCCCCGGCCGCATTCGTTCCGACCGCTCTTAAAACCTGATGCGACCGGCGACCCGTCCACTCAGGCGCTTTCTTGGGGGGCCGCGTCCGCCGGCGGGCGGGGGACGGCGGCCAGCGCCAACTCGATGTGCCCGCACGCCCGGCACGCGACCGCCCGGACCGGATCCTTGCGGCTGAATGACCACGCCCCGGCCCGGCGGAATCGGATGTCCCAGCTTGTACTCGCCCTGACCATCAAGACGCCCGCCTCCGGGTCCGGCGCCCCGCACCGCAAGCACTTGTCCATTCGAGGTGTCCTTTGTGACCTGCGCGACGACTGTTTCCATTTCACAACGGCCGAGACCCCCGGTTAACGGCGGCCCTCGGTTCGGTCTGTCTTACTCCGCTTCGGCCAGCGCGATGTGGTGGGCGACATTGGCCACCACGTCGTCGGCGGCCAGGTCGTAGCCGACGGCCCCGCGGCCGCTCCAGTTGACCCCCACTTGCACTCTCCATTCCTTGAGGTCCGGAACCCACACCGTCAGGAACTCGTCCCATGTCAGTTCGTACGGCTCGAAGACGCCGTAAGCGGGGACGGTCTCGATGATCTTCCGCACCCGCGACAGGCTCGACCAGAACGGCTGAGCCCGGCCGCCGGCCGAGGTCGTCGGCTGCGGGAAGCCGCCGGCGTCGCGGCACGACCACAGTTTCCGCGTCCGGGCCACGTCTCGGTAAAACGCCGCCGCCTGAGAGGCCGACTGACTCATCCGCGTCTCCCTTTGCGTAGGCCGACCGATACTGCTCCGGCGCGACGGCCGGGGGTTCACATCGGATGGAAGCCGGCCGCGTTGAACACGCGTTCCAACTCGGTGACCAAGTCCAGCCGCGAGCGCGTGTCGAATTCGTGCAGCAACCGGCCGTGGAAGTCGCCTTCGTACACCACAAGCCCGTAGGTGCCTTCCGCCAAATCACCGTCCGAGTACCATCCGACATCGACCAGCCGATTCCGGCCCGGACTGGACACCTGCAACAAATCCTGTTTGAAAAACCACAAGGCGGCGTCCAGATCGAGAGCCGCCGGATCGGGGTCAATTTCCATCAACCGATTGTATTTTACCGTCCAACCCGTCGGAACCCGGAGTGGTTGCAAATCGACATGAGCCCACTTCCACATCTGTGCACCTCCGCGTAACCGACCGACCGGCGCCTACCGCAGCCACTCCGAAGACCAGTGCGTGACGTGGACTTGGCGGCCCGCGTTCAGGCGCCGGCTCTCCGCCATTTCCTCCGGCGAACACGTGGGGTTTCGCCATCGAAAAACGTTCACCGATGCGAAGGCCGGCGACGCGAACAGGGCCCGGTAATCGGCGAACGGCGTCACGTGGGCGGCGAAGTCGGCCATGTACGTTTCGTTGTATTCGCCGAACTCCAATGACCGCAGGCTTGGGAAGCAGGCCGACGCGGCGAGGTTCGCGATGAAGCCCTGATGGTCGTACCCCGCATCGACGCTCAGAAGCTCAAGCGGCCGCCGCCCGGCACGGAAGAAGTCCGCGTTCGGGGCGGAAGGGGTCACGAGGACTTCGAGGGCCGGGGCCTTGGCGAGGATCTTGGCGAGGACGCCGTCCTCGTCGTAGCTTTGGCCGACAATCGTCTGGTTGTGGTCGGCCGGCTTGGCCTGCTCAATCGAGAGCCGGCGCAACGTCGGGAAGGCCGCCCCGGAGTCCGCGAGCGGCGTCAGGTCCCAGTTCCGCGTCCCGTTGGAGCCGTCGTCGGGGCCACGCAGGTCGAGCGCAGCGATCACGCCCGCGACCTCGGCGTCCGCGAGGGCGGCGAGCAAGTCGGCGAACGAGTCGCCGAACGGGCAGCCGTAGAAGTCCAGGCGGGCCAGCCCCCCGATCATGGTCACGCCCAGACGGTCATCGCAGGACGCGGCCCGGCCGTCGATGGCGCGTTGCAGCGCGGTAAGGCGGTCCATAGAGCGGTCCCGATCTCAAGACTCCGCCCGACGTTGTGATGCGGCGCCCGCATGACGACTTTGCCCGCCGAGTGACGCGCGGTCGGCGACTGACGGTTAACGATCAGGCGCTTTGTCAGCCGACCTTGCGCCGGATTTATCCCGCGAGAAAGAGCGCCCGCTTGCTCCCCCTGGTATGTTACGTCAGAGCCTATAAATGGCTCTGACGATTGCGACCTGCGGCGGGTGAGTTCGATACCCCCTTGGCCCGTG
>JAYTTY010000167.1:0-8919 GCA_043744795.1 Zavarzinella sp.
GACGTGTCTTGCATTTGAAGAAATACACGTCGGGCTTACGCCGCGACGCTCGCCGGCTTCTGGATTGTGGCCAGGGGTTTCACCGGCTTCCGGCCCCGCGCTCCACTCCGAAGCGTCGCGTCGCGGCTAAACGGTCGTCGCGCATTTTGGGGAATAAACCCGCCCCCCGCGCGTCATTCTTTCACGAGCGCCCCGCGACAGGATTCATGGCATGTACGGGTTTTTGGCCGACCTCATGGTGGCGATCCACGTCGGGTACGTGGGCTACATCGTCCTCGGGCAACTGGCGATTTGGCTCGGGTGGGCCTTGGGCTGGGCGTGGGTTCGCAACGTGTGGTTCCGGCTCTCGCACTTGGCCATGATCGCGTTCGTGGCCTTTGAAGAGGCCATCGCCATGCGGTGCCCGCTGACCGATTGGGAAGAACACTTCCGCGAGTTGGCCGGGCAGCAGGTCTCCGGGGAGTCGTTTGTCGGCCGGCTGATGCACGCGGTGATCTTCGTCCGCTTCGAGGAGTCGTGGCCGTACACGGTGATTCACGTCGGGTTCGCGGCCGTCGTGCTGGCCACGTTTATTCTGTGCCCGCCGCGGGGCCGCCGCCGGCCCCCGGCAGGCCGAGCCACGCCCGCAGTCGCGTGACCGCCTTGCCGACCGGCGTGTCGCCGGCGCTGTCGGCCACGGCCGCCATGTCCCGCAGGATGGCCGGCGGGACGAACCAGGTCGCCGGGGCCTCCGCGGTGTTGATGAAGTCTTCCGTGTGGAAGTGGTCCGGCCCCATCAGTTCGTAAAAGCCGCGCGTGATCGCGGCCAGCATCGGCGAGTATTCCGGGGCGGCCGGGCGGTCGGCGATGCGCACCAGCAAGATGCGCGGGGCGACGTGGTCCAGGATCGCCGGGTGCCGCAACGCCTCTTCGAGCCACGCCCCGACGACGGCCAAGCCGCCGTCGTCGTTGATTTCGTTCACGAGGCGTTGGCGCGGGACCGTGGGCAGTTCGGCCGCCGGGGACAGCACGGGCAACCCGCTGGCCATTCTTGCCGCGGCGGCCAGCGGCAGCGTCCCCTGATTGCCGAACACGCGGAAGAGTTCCCACCCCACGGCCGTCGGCCCGAGGTACGTCAGCGGCCCCAAGTCGCGGTTGGAGACCAGCACGCGCCGGCCGTCCTCCGTCCGCGGGGCGAAGACCAGCGACGGCCGCCAGCCGTCGCGCTCGCCGTTCAACAGCGACCCGAAGGTTCCTTCCAGCGCGTCGCCGAGGCGCTGGCGCCAGGCGTCTTCGAGCGCGTCCCCGCGGTCGCGGGCGGCCGGGGCCGGCAGGAATTTCTGCACGGCGTCGTCGAACAGGCCGGCGCGGACGACCGGCGAGAGAGTGTCCTTCGCCAACTCGCGGGCCAAGTCGTTCGGCGTGACGCTCCGCCCGTTCACCGACCAGTGGGCCGCGTCGCCGCGCCGGGCCGGTTCCCGCAAACAGGCGACGTGGGCCGCCGCCCCGAGCATCGCCCCGCCCGTGCCGGCGATCAAGTGGACGCGGTGCGTAAAGCCGGGGAACTCGCGGTTCAATCGGTCCAAGACGAGGTTGACCCACGCGGCCCCGGCCGCCCCGGCCCCGGACACGTCGAGCAGAATCAGCGCCCCGGCCGCCGGGCGCGGGGCGTCGAACCACGGCAGCGGCAGCAGTTCCGGCGGCAGCGGCAGCCGCGGCGGGTCGGCGACGTTCACCGGCGCGTCGTAGGCGTTGCCGAACCCGCGCACGCGGTGCCGGAACGTCACGCGACTCGCCATTTGCCACAGGAAAACGCCGGCCAGCGCCGCGGCCGTCAGCGGCCACAGCGAGCCGTGCCAGTAGGCGAGGAAGCCGTAGGCGTGGGTCAGCAGCATCAGCACGACGCTGGCGGCCATCGCCGGCGTGACGAACGCATCCTTGCGGTCCGCGGCGCACGCGATGGCCGCCAGAATGCAGATGGTGAAGTGGGCGAACAGGAAGACGTGCAACCCGGCCGCGTCCGGCGAGGCGTCCGCGAAATCGACTTCCCAGCCGGCCAACTGGTACGCCGTCGCCGGGCGAAACCAGCGGACGAACTCGACGCCCGCGACGGTCATCGCCGCCGCGACCGCCAGCCCCGCGAGCAGCGGCCACCCCGACGGCAGCGGCCGACTCGGCTTCTTGCGGTCCGGTGACCCAAGCCCGGCGAACACGCCGAGGAGGAAGCCGCCGAGGGCGACCGTGCAGGCCGTCGAGGCGAACAAGTGCCAATACAGCGGCCGGGTGTGCAGCGGCCCGAAGTCCGTGCCGACGCGGAAACTCTCGGGCGGCCCGGCCCGGCCGTCGCCCAGCAGGAACCCGAAGATCAGGACCAGCATGAGCGGGTGCCCGAGCGCAATGCCGTTGCGGAACCGCCGCCGGGCGTCCGGGTGCCGCACGACCCACGGCACGCCGGCCCGGACGCCGACGCGGCCGAGCATCAGCAACACGATCCCCGCCCCGATGACGACGAGCGGGAAGTGCCGCCCGAAGTCGAGGAGGAACGGGCGCCAAGCGAACTCGATCAGGCGGTG
Source organism: Zavarzinella sp. (assembly GCA_043744795.1). Lineage (GTDB taxonomy): Bacteria > Planctomycetota > Planctomycetia > Gemmatales > Gemmataceae > Zavarzinella. The sequence goes on from JAYTTY010000167.1 coordinate 2,553, forward strand.
AAGCACGGAGAATTTTTCCGTTTGCCGCCGCGAGGCGGTCTTGTTGGAGTTCCGCCGTCAGGCGGTCTGGGGCGAACGACTTTTACCGCCGGGAGGGCGACTGCTTTTGTTTTCGTCGGAGTCCCGGCTTCAGGCGGTCTGGGGCGAACGACTTTTACCGCCGGGAGGGCGACTGCTTTTGTTTTCGTTGGAGTCCCGGCTTCAGCCGGTCTTGGGCGAACGGCCGCCCCACGGCGCGAACGATTCTTCCGGCCGGCCGCCTTGAAGACCGGCTAAAGCCGGGACTCCAACGCAGACGAGCCTTCGCGGGACTGGTGCGGCCGTTCGCCCAAGACCGCCCAACGGCGGCATTCCCACGCTTCACGCCCCCCGCAGTTCGTCCAGCGCCGCCCCGATGTCGGCGGCCCGCATCAGCGACTCGCCGACGAGGACGGCCTTCACGCCGGCGGCTTCCAGGCGCTTCATGTCGGCGTTCGTCTTGATGCCGCTCTCGCTGACGACCACGCGGCCGGCCGGCACGTTGGCCAACAAGTCAAGTGTGTGGTCCAGCGAGGTGCGGAAGGTGCGCAGGTCGCGGTTGTTGATGCCGATCAGGACGGCCCCGGCGTCGAGCACGCGCGGCAGTTGGTCCGCGTCGTGCAGTTCCACGAGGACGTGCAGGCCGAGGGCTTCCGCCTGCCGGTGCAGCGTCTTCATCTCGTCGCCGGGCAGGATCTCGGCGATCAACAACACCGCGTCCGCCCCGGCGACGCGGGCTTCGAGCAGTTGGTACTCGTCGAGGATGAATTCCTTGCGCAGGGCCGGGATGCCCACGGCTTCGCGGACGGCCGTCAGGTACGCCAAGTGGCCTTGGAAGAAGTGTTCGTCCGTCAGCACGCTGACGCACGCGGCCCCGTGGCGCTCGTAGGCGTGGGCGATGCTCACCGGGTCGAAGTCGGCGCGGATGACGCCGGCCGACGGGGACGCCTTCTTGACCTCGGCGATCACTTGCAGGCCCGGCCGGCGCAGGGCGGCGGCGAAGTCGCGCACGGGCGGGGCGGCGGCCAGGCGGGCTTCCAACGTGGCGCGCGGGCGGGCGGCCTTGGCGGCGGCGATTTCGTCCCGCTTGCGGGCCACGATGGTGTCGAGGATGGCCACGGGACCTCTCGGAAATGCGGCGGCTCGGGCGCGAATGCGGGGCCGATTCCGCACTCGCTTTGATAGCATACACCTTGCGCCGGGCGTTTCCCAGAGGGGGGTTGGCCGCTGGACGGGGCGAATATCCTGACCGCCGGCTTGTCCGTCGCGGTCCTCGGGGGGGCCGCCGCCCTGCTCTTGTACGCGCTGGCCCGGAGCCGGCGGCAGCGGCTCATTCCCCCCACGCACTACCCGCGCGCCAAGTGGGACGGCGTCGCCGTCGCGTCGGCCTTCGTCCTGTTCGTCCTCACCGCCCACTTCGGGCAACTGCTGTTGTCGGCCCTCGGCTTCTACCACTGGGTGTACGGGCCGGACTTCCCGCTGGAAGTCGGTTTGCCCCCGACGGAGGCGGAGCGGGCCGCCGCCACCATCCGGTACTTCTGGGCGTCTGTCCTCTGCTTCCCGCTCCAAGTGTCGGCGATCACCGCGTTCGCCGCCTACCGCGGCGGCCCGAACCCGCTGGCCCCCGGCCCGGTCGCCCCCAACATCGTCAGCGGCTACCTCACGTGGCTGCTCGTCACGCCGGCGGCGTTCAGCGTGTTCGCCCTCGCCAACATCGTCCACACGTGGCTGACGCACCTGCCGCCGGACCGCCACCCGCTCACGCAGATGGGCCAGTGGACCGGCAATCTGGAGTGGACGCTCTTCCTGGTGCAGACGGTCGTCATCGCCCCCGTGCTGGAGGAGTTGGTGTTCCGCGGCCTGCTGTTGCCGTGGCTGTGCCAAAAGCGGCCGGCCGACCCGGCGTCGCCGTTCGTGGTGCTCCCGGGGCACCGCAGCCCGCTGGTGCTGGGGTTGGCCGTCGCCGTCGCCGTGCTGTTCCACGCGGAAGACGTGGCCAAGGCCGTCGCGGCCCGGGACTGGGGCACGATGGCCGCGCACCTGATCCCCGGGGCGTTTTTCCTCGCCCTCGTCCCGCTGTACCTGTTGCTGCCGCGCTACCGCCGCCTGCACCGGCACCTGCGGCTGCGGTCCCCCGATTTCACGCGCGGCATCCTCGCCAGTTCGGCGCTGTTCGCCGCCTTCCACGCCACCGTCTGGCCGTCCCCGGTGCCGCTGATGGTGCTGTCCGTCGGCATCGGCTACCTCTCCGTGCGGACGCAAAGCCTCGTCGGCCCCGTCGTGGTGCACGCCCTGTTCAACGCCGTCTCGGCGACGCTGCTCCTCTTGGGCGGCCCGGCGTAACGGGCGGCCGGGGCAATGTGGGCAACGCGGCTCCCTTCTCCTGACGCCTGCGCAACCGAATCTTTCGGCACAACCGTTAAAGTTTGCCACCCCGGCCGCCGATGACCTTGAGGGACGCGCTCCGGCGCGCCGCTTGGCACACCACGGACGGAGGGCAGGCCCGGTGAACCGATTCACGAAGATGTTAGCCTCGGCGGGCGGCGTGATGATCGCCTCGGCGGCGGCGGCCCAAAGCCCCGTAATGGGCGCATCCGTCCCCGGCATTCCGGGCGGCACCGTCGTCAGCGTCGGCCCGGCCGTGCCGGCGTCGGCCACGCCGGGGCCGATCCCGGTCTTGAACGCCGTGCCCGTGCCCGGCCAGTCGTCGTACACCACCGGCCCAATGCCCGGCCCGGCCGTGATGGGCGGGCCGGTCACGACGGCCCAACTGATGGCCCCGCCGTCGACCACCGGCCTCGTGCCGGGCGCCGTGCCGGGGACGTGGGTGCAAAGCCCGCTGGCCGGGTACGGCACGAACTGCTGCGGGCCGGTCGGGGCGCACGGCCCCATCGGGTACGAGACCTACGCCCGCGCCGGGGTGAACGTGCCGTTCGGCAAGGGCCTGTTGGCGGAAACGATGAACCCGGGGGCCACCGGCGTCATCGGGTCGCGGTCGCTGTTCTTCAACACGGGCGGCACGGCCGCGTGGGTGGTGGACCCGCACTTCACCGCGACCATCAACAACGCCGGGCCGGACCGCCTGGGCTTCCTGCAAGCGCGGCCGGGCGGCCGGCCGGTCGGGCCGGAAGAGATCGTCACCGTGCGCAAAGTCGTGCGGTACGCCGTCGGCTTGGGCTTCGGCCGCGACTGGTACACGGAGGCCCCCGGCTTCGTCGGCGCCCAGTGGAACGCCTTCACCAGCTACGGCGTGGACGCCGGCGGCCGCTGGGGCACCGGCCACGTGGACTACAACCCGATCACCGAGCCGGACGGCTACCGCCGCTCCCGCGACGTGTTCGGCCAGGCGTTCGTCGGGGCGCACATGAACTTCAACTTGCCGTGCGGCGGCTGGACGTTCGTCGCCGGCGGCCGGGCCGAACTGGCCTACACGTTCTCGGATTTGAGCCAGACCGGCGGCAGCTTCTGGGAAGTGAACGTGACGGCCCAAGTGGGCGTGCGGTATTAAGAAGGCGCGGGCGAGAAGCCATATGGTGAGGGGAGCGTTTTCAGCGAGACGTGCGCATGAATCCCTTCGCGGGGCTCGCGGCCATTGGCCGCCGTTTGGCCGAACTGCCCCTGAAACTTCAGGGGCGACACGATGAGGTGGCCGTCCGGGTCATTGTGGAGATACTCCCTGACCCCGCCGTCCAAGCGGCGGTCGCAGAATGGTCTTTGACGTTAGACGCGAGTCCGCAAGTATCCAAAGGGCTTGCCCGGGCGTTTTTGGGCATCTTAAAGCGACATTTGCAAACGGAGGTGAGAGCCGGGCACATCCGCGTCCGGCAAGAATCACAGGTTTTGCGACTGTCCATGCCGCCGCGTGGGACGCTGTTCAAAATCGCCGCCGAAAGCCGTGTCCGCTATTTCGCCATTAATCAGGTCCGGCTTACCTTGGCAGGTATTCTTCGGCCCGATCCGCTTCATCCGGCTTCAGCCAGTCGCGGATGACTTCCTCGAACGAGATTGTCTTCGCGCCGGCCAAAATCATTTTGACGCGCCGCTGAATTTCCGGATCCTCGTCTGCCAACGGGACCATTTTCCCCGGCCCGATCGGGAACGGGAGTAGCTTCGAGATCAAATACCGCACTGATTCTCGGTCATTCGGGTCGGTAATGGGCAATGACTCGTCCGAGTCGTCCATCAGTTCTTGGGCGAACGCATAAAGGGCATCCCGCTTCTGCGGCGCCGTCAGTTGACGGAAGGCCTCCACCACGGAACCAGTCGTTACGGCCATGACGCTCTCCTCCGACCCAAGGGCCATGCCCCCATTGTAAATCCCAACCGCCGTCACTCCAACACGATCCCCTTGGCCTTCACGGCCCGCTGGAGCTGGTCGAGTTCCTTGGTCTTCTTCTCGGCCTTGAGGAAGTCGATCCCCTCGGTCACGGTCTTCACGTAGAACTTGCTGATCTCGTCGCCGCGCTTGGCCGCCGTCTTGGCGGCCAGTTCGACGTACAGGGCGGCCAGCGCGTCCTTGCCGGCCTTGGAGTTGGCGGCCGCCTCCTTCATCGCGTCGAGCATGCGCGGGACGTACCGGCCCTCGTCCGGGAACTTCTTGATCGAGTCGCTCAGCCCCTTGGCCGTGTACGTCCAGATGGCCGTCTGCTTGGCGCCGGCCTCGGCGGTGGCGTCTTCCTTTTGGAACTCGGCCCACTTGAGCCGGCACTCGCACACCAAGTCGGGGCGGACGGCCTTCTCGTACATCTGGGCCAGCTTCTCGTAGAAGGCGTTGCGGAACTGCCGGTTGTCGCCGATCACGGCCAGGAAGTCGGGGACGATCTTCCACGAGAAGTCCGGGTACTTTTGGAAGATGACGACTAGCTTGTTGACGTAGGCGCGGATCTGCTCCTTCTCGTCCTTGCCGATGTCCCCGTCCTTGGCCATGCGGGCCAGTTCGAGCCACGCCTCCTCGTTGAGGGGCGACAGTTTCAGGACGCCGTCGAGGTACTTCAGCCGGGCCTTCTTGTCGAAGGCGTTCTTCTCGGCCAAGTCCGGGTAGAACTCCATCGCCAGCTCGGCCTGCCGCTTGCCGACGCGGTCGGTGGCGGCCGAGGACAGCCGGCGCTCCATGTCGCGGTCGAGGATTTCCACGCCGGTCTGCGGCTCGATCAGGTGGCCGGTGTAGTAGTGGTCCCCCAGGTAGCGGCCGTGCGATTCGAGGGTGAACTGCACGCTGGCCGCGGTGGCGGCCTTCACCTCCACCCACATCACCCAGGCGTGCAGCCCTTGGAACTGCGACTCGCCGCCGACGTAGGCGGCCGGGACGGCCATGCTCTTGCCGACGCGGGCCGCGAAGTCCGCCTGCATGGCGCACACGCCGCCGTACTTGTGGATGTCCGCGAGCGTGTAGTCGTGGTCGTTCAACTTGCACACTTTACTCTGCGTCTTCAGCATTTCCACGTCGTACTTCACCTCGGTCTCGTACACCTTGCCGATCATCGGCCGCTTGGCCAAGTAGTCCTTCACGGCCCATTCGCGCTCGGTGTCCGGCGTGCGGTGGTCCACGACGTAGACGAGGAACTCCCACGGCAGCACTTGCAGGCGGTTAAACGGCTCCTTGCCCTGCACGGCCTTGGCGTGGTCGATGTGGTAGCGGAACTCGTCCACGGCCGTGCGCCCCATGTATTTTTCCGGCAACTTGCTCTTGGTGCGGACTTGGTGGCCGCGGTAGTCGTACACGCCGCGCGGGTTGTCCCACACCACGCTGACGGCGATGGCCAGGTTCGGGTACTTGGCGACGGCCGCCGGGTCGGCCTTCCACAAGTCGCGGAAGATCGACATCACCTTCGGCAAGTCGTCCTTGCCCACCTTGACGGCGGTGAAGAACTCTTCCTTGATCTCGACGCGGGCCTTGTCATTCAGCCAGCCCATGAGGGCCGAGTGGTCTTCCCCGAAGCCGTCCTTGATGTGGGCCTCGTTCTGGACTTGGAACGCCTTCGCCGCCGCCGCCCGCACGGTCTTGTACTGCGCCTTCTCGAAGAGCTTCCCGGCCTTTTGCAGGTCCGTGATCTCTTGCAGCGGCGACGGCTCGTCGTCGCCGCGGGACAGGCCGCAGACGGCCACGAACAGGCCGGCCGCGAAGAGGTAAGTGCGCATCGGGAGAGGTCTCACGTGACGAGGGCGAGCAACGGGATTGGATACAGTCTACCGGACGGCGGTCGGGAATGACAGGCGCGAGTTCGTGTCTTGGCGAGCGGCGGCGAAAGGCCACCTCACCCCCTCACCCCTTACAGGGGTAGGTCAGGCGAGAGCGAAGAATTCAGGCGGAAGTCGCAATAGTGCGACCATGCCGCGTTTTCTCGATGTC
>JAYTTY010000168.1:0-8913 GCA_043744795.1 Zavarzinella sp.
TGGCGAGCCGAGCGGCGTAAGCCGCCGGGTGTTGCGCTCCAAGCCCCACCCGGGGCCTTACGGCCCTCGGCTCGCCAAAACATGCCCCGCTCCGCAAAGCCTCCGCGTCGCGGCTCATAAGACGTCCGCGCCCGCCCGAAGATTTGTCCACCGTTTTTGAGGAAAACGCATGTCCGCGACCGAAACCGAGCCGGCCGGCCCCCGACAGAAGGTGTTGTGGCTGTCCACACTCTCCTTCACCGTGATGTTCGCGGTGTGGCTGATGTTCGGCGTCCTCGGGCTGAAGATCAAGGCCGACAAGGAACTGATCCTCGGCGCCGACTTGGCCGCGACGCTGTCCGCGGACGAGGCGAAGGCCGAGGTCGAGAGCCGGTTCGAGTGGCTGCTGGCCGCCGCGATTCTGGCCGGGTCGCTGCCGCGGCTGTCCTTCGGCATCTGGGCCGACAAGTACGGCGGCCGGAACATGACGGTCCTGCTGTTGGTCATCAGTTCCGTGCCCTGCTATCTGTTGGCCCACGCGACGACCTATCAGGAACTATTGCTCTGCGCGTTAGGCTTCGGCCTCGCGGGCAACTCGTTCACGACCGGCATCTCGTGGAACTCCGCATGGTTCCCGGACAAGTCGAAGGGGACGGCCCTCGGCGTGTTCGGGGCCGGCAACGTCGGGGCCTCCGGCACGAAGTTGATGGTCCTGTTCATCCCGACCGTGTTCACCCTGGTCCCGGCCGCCGGCCTTCTCGGCGGGGTGATCCCCGGCGGGTGGCGCGTGGTTCCCGTGTTTTACTCCCTCTTGCTCCTGGGCACGGCCGTCGCCGTCATGCTCATCGCCCCGAAGGTTGACCGCAAGCCGGGCAAGGGGCGGACGATGGCCGAGATGATGCGGCCGTTGAAGTTCGTGCAAGTCTGGCGGTTCAGCCTGTACTACGTCGTCGTGTTCGGGGCCTACGTTGCCCTCTCCGGGTGGCTGCCCGGCTACTACCAGAAGAACTACTTCGCCGACCTGCCGGCCGCGGACGGCATCCGCATGGCCGCCCTGCTGACGGCTATTTACATCTTCCCGGCGAGCCTGCTGCGGCCGCTCGGCGGCTACTTCTCAGACAAGTTCGGGCCGCGGACCGTGACATACGCGGTGTTCGTCGTGATGACGCTTGCCCTGGTGCCCTTGTGCCTGCCATCGAGCATGTTGTCCCTGAACGTGACGGCCTTCACCGCCCTGCTGTTCGTCGTCGCCTGCGGCATGGGGATCGGCAAGGCCAGCGTGTTCAAGTACGTCCCCAATTACTTCCCGAACGACGTGGGGGCCGTCGGCGGCTTGGTCGGCGCGCTCGGTGCCCTGGGCGGGTTTATTCTCCCCAAGATGTTCGGCACCTTGGCCCGCTCCACCGGCGTCCCGCAGTCCGCGTTCATCGCCCTGCTGGGCCTCACGGTCGGCAGTCTCGTCTGGCTGCACTTGGCGGTGATGAAGATTCGCAGCGAGAAGCGGGCCGCCGCCGTTGCCGCCTCGGAAGCCGTGCCGGAAGCGGCGTGAGGCGGCGCCGGCCGCACTTGATATTCGACTCTTCGACGCCCGACCCACCGGGCGAGAGTCGCTGCTCGCAAAGCGAATCTCGAAGACTCGGTTCGCGGTTTCCATGCTCCGGAAGCTCCTCCAGTCGCTAACTTCTGGCTCGCCTCCCTCGCTGCGCTCGGGATCAAGATTGGGCTTCAGCAACAAGCTCGTGCAATCGCACCGCTTCCATTCTCAAGAAATCCGATAATTCCAAGCCGCTTTCCGCGAGGCGGCATTACGCTTGCTTCACTTCCCCAGTGTGTGAACCGCCCTCCCTCTCTGAGAGAAAATATCATGGCCCCCAAAAGTAAAGACCCGGAAAAGACCGTGGACTTGCCGCCGCACGGCCACCGAAACCCCGACCCGCTGACGGACGCCCCCGGGTCGCACCCGATTGAAACCGGCATCGGGGCCGCCATCGGCGGGGCCGCCACCGGCTTGGCCATCGGCATCGCCGGCGGGCCGATTGGCGCCGTCATCGGCACGGTCATCGGGGCCGTCGCCGGCGGGTACGCGGGCAAGGGCGTCGGGGAACTCATCGACCCGACCACCGAAGACAATTGGCTGCGGGACTCCTTCGCCGGCAAGCATTACGTGATGAAGGGGGAGACGTTTGAAACCTACGTCCCCGCCTACAACTACGGGGCCGAGGCCGAGGCCCGGGCCGCCGGCCGCACGTTTGGCGAGATGGAAGACGACCTGAAGCACAAGTGGGACAACGACCACCGGGCCGGGGGCTTGGGATGGACCCGCGCCCGCGATGCGATGCAAGACTCCTATGAGCGCACGACCGAACTTCGTCGCCTGCGGGCGGCCGAGAAGGCCAACATGCACACGCCCATGTGAATAGAGAAGCAGTGAATGCCCGCAGGACGGGAGCCTGAACTCAGGCTCCCGCGTTTGTTGGACTGTCGGCAAATAACGGCCGACTGTTGAGAAGTTGCCCGCTCAACAAGAACAGTCGCCGCACTCGGCCGCCGCACAGCACGCTTCGCCGCCGCACGCCCCGCACTCGGCCCCGGCGCAACAGTCCGACGAAATCCAGCCGCAATACACCGCCTCGCAGCACCCGTCGCACGCCGGGGCGTCACAGCAATCACAGCCCTTCTTGCGCTTGTTCACTTTGACTTCCCCGCCGGGTAATTCCGGACGGGCGCCCTCATTCGGCAGCGGTGGATTTGGTTCAGGGTCAGTCGCATTGAATGAGTCAGGCGTTCCGGCCGACGCGAGCATCGGTAGCCTCACGCGGGCGGCCCGATTCCGGGCCGGCGTGGGACAAGCCATGACGGCGGCCAGCGGATTGAGTTCGAGCAACCGCTGTTGCACGCGGGCCAATGTCGCCGCGGAACGGGCGTTGCCAGTCACCTCGGCCCGAATCAGGGTTTCCGCTTGGCGAAGGCGGCTCAGGCAGAAGACCATCGCGGCGTGGACGGCATCCTCGTCCGGCAGCGGGTTGAATTCCCCGCGTCGGCGGTCCCGCCGCCAGTCCACGGCACAGTCGAACGCGATCAGGGCCGCCCCGACGTGGCGGCCCACGGCCATCAACAGGTTTTCGTGAGCGCCGAGGCCGTTCAGCTTGGCCATGCGGCTGAACACGTATCCGAAGGCGTTGGCTGTCGGCTCGGTGTACTCTTCCACCGAGATCGGCTCGCCGAGTTGTTCCAGCCGGTGATGGTCGGCGATGAGTTGCCGGACGTTGGCCGCGAAGCGGGGGTCCAAGTCGGCGAACATGGCGCGGGCCGCGTGGATTTTGCGGCGCAGCGCCCACGCGACGGCTCGGCGGGACAGTCGCGTGATAAAACCCTTGGCGTCCCGCACGTCGTCGTCCAACTTGATCGACGCCAGCAACACGCCGACGCCGCCGCAGAACTGGCCGACGGCCGCGTCCGCGGCGCGGTGCAGGTTCGCCGGCTTGGCGAGTCGGCAACAGCGGACGTGCGGCATCGCCGCGGCCGGGAAGGCCCCGAGGTCGAGGGCGAGTTGATAGAGGAAGACCGCTTCGTAGCTGTGGAACGGCAGCGAGCGGACGCCGAAGTTGGCGCGCTGGTGCTGGCACACGCGGGCGTAGGCACGGCGGTAGTCCGGCGTGTGCGGGCGCGGGTTGAGGAAGCCGAACATGCCGGGCCTCGGGTCAGGGGCCGCCTTGGATTTTGTCGACCAAGTAGATGATGAGCGTGAACACGAGGATGAACAGGAACAGGATCACCCACACGCGGAAGGCCAGGCGCATCATCGGCGTGACCGGCCCGCCGCTGGCCGTGTACCGGGGCAGGGGGTCGTTCACCGGGTCGTCGGCCGGCGGGGTCGCGTTCGTCATCGGCTCCACTCCACCAAGATGGTCAGCGGCGAGGCCGCCGGTTGTTTGAGCTTCACGGTAATCGTGCCCCGGCCGGCCGGCGGGTTCGGGGCGCCGTCGAGCGTGACGCGCACGGCCGCGTCCCCGCCCGGCCCTTTTGCCCACTTCACGCTCAGAAACGGCTCGCTGGCCGTCACGGTCTCAATGTCGATGCCCCGGTCGTCGCGGTCGGAAATCGTCACGAGCTTGCTGGCGCCGGCCCCTTGCAACTTCACGGCCGCCGGGTTGGCCCGCACGGCCGGCGCGGGGGCCGTCTTCACGATCCGCACCGGCACCCGCAATTCACGGTACTCGGGGTCGTCCGTGTCGATGGCCAACTCGTCCGCGTGCGTGCCGGCCGGCAGCGTTTCATCGGCGGTGATGCGAACCGACTGCCGCCGCTCGCCGCCGTCGGCTTTCACAACGGTCGTCGTCACCTTTTCAACGCCCAATCTGGCCCCGGTGACATTTAACGGTTTCCCCCGGCGGTCGAACACTGTCACCTCCCCTGAGAGGTCGGCCGAGCCGATCAGCACCAAGGAAACGGGTTCCACGCGCACGTCTTTCTTCACCGTTGCGGATACGGTCAACGGAAGTTCTTGCGTGCCGTCACGGCCAACAATGGCGTAGCGAACCGCCACATTCCATTGGCCGGGGCCTTCGGGCTGAGTCAGCAGATTGAAACTCACGGTCAGCGTCGTCTTCTCGCCGGGGGCGAGCGCCTTCGTGCCGAGTTCCTGCTTCATGCAGGCGCAGGCGCGCTTCACGTCGAGGACGGTGATCGGCTCGGCGCCGGCGTTTTCCAAATGGAACGTGTGAACCAGCGGCTTGTTGGCGTTCACTTCCCCTACTGTCGCGTTCGGCGTCACGGCCCGCAGCGGCGGCGGTCCCGCGCCGGGCGCCACGGCCGCCAAGAGAAGGCAAAGCAAGTTCATGGCCCCGGCATACCGGAGCCGGCCGGCCGACGCAAGGGGGTTTTGGATTGCGGCCGGGATCGCTCGTTGACGGTCTATCATCTCTCCATGCGCCTGTTCTTCACGGACCAGTTCGTCCTCCCGCTGCCGGAGGGCCACACGTTCCCGATGGCCAAGTGGGTCGAATCGCCGGTTTTTGCCTTCGTTGGAGTTCCGGCTACAGCCTGTCTTCGGCGAAAAATTGCCCGATTCGGAGGGCGGCCATTCGCGGGTGGAAATCGCGAAGACCGGCTGAAGCCGGGACTCCAACGAAGGCCAAGACCAGTTCACGCGTGCCGGGATCCCGTTGCTTCCCTCAGACCGCCTGAAGGCGGGACTCCAACACGACCGCCAGCCGGCGGTACGCATGAAATGAGCGCATGACGGCGCACGATCAATAAGGACCCGGCCCGTGGAACACCCGAATCTGATTCTCACCCTCGCCGGCGGCCTCTCGGCCGCGTTGTTGTGCGGGTATCTCACGCACCGGATTGGCCTGTCGCCTATTGTCGGCTACCTCTTGGCCGGGCTGGCCGTCGGGCCGCACACGCCCGGCCTTTTCGCGGACGAGAAGGTCGCCGCCGAATTGGCCGAGGTCGGCGTCATCCTGCTGATGTTCGGCGTCGGATTGCACTTCGACGTAAAAGACCTGTTGGCCGTGCGCCAGGTGGCCGTGCCGGGGGCCGTCGCGGACAGCGTTTTGGTCACGCTGCTCGGTTTCGGGGTGGCAACGGCGTTCGGGTGGACCGCCGGGACGGCTGCCATGTTCGGCCTCACGATGTCCGTGGCCAGCACGGTCGTCTTGGTGCGCGTGTTGGCCGACCGCCGCGAATTGCACACGCCGGCGGGGCACATCGCCGTCGGCTGGCTTGTCGTGGAAGACGTGTACGCCGTGCTGGTGCTGGTGCTGCTGCCCGTCGTGTTCGGCGGGGAAGCGCTCGGCGCCGGCGGGCTGGCCGTCGCGGTCGGGTGGTCGGCGGCCAAGATCGTCCTGCTCATCGCGGTCGTCATCGTCGTCGGCGGGAAGGTCGTCCCGTGGCTCTTGGGCCGCGTGGCGGCCACGAACTCCCGCGAGTTGTTCACGCTCACGGTGCTGGTGTTGGCCCTGGGGATCGCCGTCGGGTCGGCGGCCCTGTTCGGGGCCTCGATGGCCCTCGGGGCGTTCTTGGCCGGCACGGTCGTCGGCCGGTCGGACTTCAGCTCTCGCGCCGCCGCCGAGGCCTTGCCGATGCGGGACGCCTTCGCCGTGTTGTTCTTCGTGTCCGTCGGCATGTTGTTCAACCCGGCCGCGCTGATCCACAACCCCGGATTGGTCGTTGCCGCGACGGCCGTGGTGTTGATCGGCAAGCCGGCCGTCGCTTTCGTCATGATGATGTTCTTGCGGCAACCGCCCCGCGTCGCCCTCACGGTCGCTCTCGCCTTGGCCCAAGTCGGCGAATTCTCGTTCATCCTCGCGACGGCCGGGCTGAAGTTGGAAATCATCCCGGCGGCGGCCGTGGATGCCGTAGTCGCGGCGGCCATCGTTTCGATCAGCTTGAACCCACTGATATGCCGACTGGCCGGCCCCATCGAAGCCTTCGGCCGCCGTTACCCCAAGCTTTGGGGCCGGATCGACCGGTCCCGCCGCAACATCGCCGGTCTGGATGCGGCTCCGGTCACGGACGGAGACTCGCCCACGCGGGCCGTCGTGGTCGGGTACGGCCCTGTTGGCCGCACGTTGGTTCGCCTGCTCCGGGAGAACAACATTGAGCCGACGGTCGTGGAAATGAACCTCGTGACGGTTCAGAGGCTGCGGGCCGAGGGCGTCCGGGCCGTGTACGGGGACGCCTCCCACCAAGAGACCGTGAAAGAAGCCGGGACCGAAGGCGCGACCGCCTTCATTCTCAGCCCGTCCGACATGCCCCGGGCCGGCGAGGCGATCCGGGCCGCGAAGGCGGCCAACCCGGCCATCCGCGTCGTGGCCCGCGTCGGCTACCTGCGCGACCGGGCGGCCTTGGTCGCCGCTGGCGCGGACGTGGTCTTCTCCGGGGAAGGGGAAGTCGCCATGACGATGACGGAATTTCTGCTGCGGCGGCTCGGGGCGACCCCGGACCAGATCGACCGGGAGCGGGACCGCATCCGCACCGACTTGTTCGGCGGCCCGTCGGACGCGCCTGCGGCGTGACGACATTTGCCGCTGGCACCCGGGGCGCCCGCGGCTTATGATGCGATTCCTCGCCTTTCCCCGCGTCCGGAGTCATTCCCGTGTGCCGTTTCATTTTGTTGCTAATCGTGCTGGCGTCCGTCGCCGCCCCGGCCATTGCCCAGAATGCCCGTGAGAAGAAGGTGCGGGACGACAAGGTCAAAGTCGAGGGCGAAGGCTTCTGGATTTACAACGACTTGCCGAAGGCGTTCGCCGAGGCCAAGGAGAAGAATAAGCCCCTCGTCGTCGTGCTGCGGTGCATCCCGTGCGAGGAGTGCGTGAAGCTCGACGATGAGTTGGTGGACAAGAACCCGACGCTGCGGCCGCTGCTCGACGACTTCGTCCGCGTCCGCGTCGTCAGTACGAACGGGCTGGACCTGTCCCTATTTCAGTTCGACACGGACCAATCGTTCGCCGTCTTCTTCCTCAACGCCGACGGCGCCATCTATGGCCGGTACGGCACCCGGTCCCACCGCACGAACTGGGTCGGCGACGTGTCGATAGACGGGCTGGCCAAGGCGCTGAGCGGCGCTTTGGAACTGCACAAGGACTACCCGAAGAACAAGGCCGTGCTGGCGGCCAAGCGCGGGCCGGCCCCGACGTTCCCGGTGCCGGAGAAGTTCCCCGCGTTGGGCAAGTACGGGCCAAAACTGGCGACCGAGGGGAACATCGTCGCGAGTTGCATCCATTGTCACCAGATCGGTGACGCGGCGAAGAGTTATCACCGGCAACAAAAAGCGGTCATGCCCGAAGAGGTGTTGTTCCCGTACCCGCACCCGAAGTCGCTCGGCCTCATCTTGGACCCGAAAGAGCGGGCGACCTTGACGGAAGTGCAAGCGGACACCCCCGCGGCCAAGGCGGGTTTTTTGTCTGGGGACGTGATCCGCACGCTCGCCGGCCAACCGCTGCTGTCGGCCGCGGACGTGCAGTGGGCGCTGCACCATGCGGACGCCGGCGGGGCCGAGTTGCCGGCGGAAGTGACGCGGGCCGGCAAATCCGTGAGCGTGACGCTGAAACTGCCGGCCGGTTGGCGCCAGCGGGACGAGATTTCCTGGCGGGCCAGTTCGTGGGGCCTGCGGCGCATGGCGACGGGCGGGATGCTGTTGGAGACGCCCGAAAAGCCGGCGGCGACGATGGCCCTGCGCGCGAAACACGTCGGCCAGTACGGGCCGCACGCCGCCGCCAAGAACGCCGGCTTCCTCGCCGGGGACGTGATCGTCTCGTTCGACGGGAAGACGGACTTGCTCCGGGAGACGGACCTGTTCGCCTACGCCCTGCGGAAGACGAAGCCGGGCGACAAAGTCGCCGTCGAGATCGAGCGCAACGGCAAGCGGATGACGATGTCGCTGCCGATGCAAGAGTAACGGGAAGGGATTGACATGGCCCGGCTGCAAATCTTCTATGACGGGGGCTGCCACCTCTGCTCGCGAGAGATCGCCCACTACGGCAAAAAGGCGCCCCCCGGCTCAACGGAGTTCGTGGACATCACGGCCGCGACGTTCGACCCGGTCGCCGAGGGCTTCGACCCCGCGCGGGTCCAACGGCACATGCACGCGCGCCTCGACGGGACGCTGTTCATCGGCGTGGACGCCTTCCGGGCGGTGTGGGCCGTCATCCCCGGGTTCCGCTGGCTGCGCTGGCTCACCGGACTGCCGGTCGTGTATCAAGCGACCAAAGTACTGTACGCCCTCTTCGCGTGGGTTCGCCCGTGGCTCCCGAAACGCCGGGACGGCGATTCCGGAACCTGTCACCTCCCGCGCCAGGCCGGTTAAATCGGTCCGAGAGATTAAAGCGGTCTGATACACATACCCGGTGAAGGTGTCCCGTCCTAAAGTAGGAGGAGGTGAATCCACGTCAAGCGGCAGGAGGCAGCCATGATCCACATCCGGCTATC
>JAYTTY010000169.1:0-8908 GCA_043744795.1 Zavarzinella sp.
CCTCGACGCTCGCCAAGACCAATAAACATCCTCATTTCCCCCTTTCCGTCGGGGGCCGCGGTCCGTATGAAACACCCTTCCAACAAATGTCGGGCAAAACAAGGGAAAATCCCGTGCCGGAAGTGGCCGAGCCCTTCCCGCCCCGGTAGGACAGTTGATCTATGGCCAAGCAAGTAACCGCACAAGTCAAGTTGCAATGCCCCGGCGGACTCGCGACCCCCGCCCCGCCCGTCGGCCCGGCCTTGGGCGCGCACGGCGTGAACATCGGCATGTTCGTCAAGCAGTTCAACGAGCGCACCGCGCCGCTGAAGGGCATGATGACGCCCGTGGTCATCACCGTGTACTCGGACCGCTCGTTCGAGTTCGTCATTAAGTCCCCGCCGGCCGCCGTACTGCTCAAGCAAGCCGCCGGCCTGCCGATCGAGAAGAAGGCCGCCGGCAAGCAACTGCCGGCCGAGTCGCTGGCCAAGAAGTCCGGCCGGTACGCCGGATTCAAGGTCACGAAGAAGCAAGTGGCGGAGATTGCCGAGAAGAAGAAGGCCGACCTCGGCGCCCGCGACGCCGAACACGCCGCCCGCATTATTGAAGGCACCGCCCGCAGCATGGGGATTACGGTCGAAGGCTAAACCCCTCCGCTCCCTCCCGCCTTGGCGATTGACACAACCTCCGCGGCGCCAGAACCGGCGAATTCTGGCGCGGGAGGTCCGTTTGTTTGTGACGTACGGCCCGCGAGGGCCAACATCTGGCTCGGGGGAGGAGACGCCGCTCCGCGGACCCCGGCCCACAGGAATGATTGACATGGCAGACACTCCCGAAGCGGCCCCCGCCGCCGACACTCCGACAACCGCCCTCAACGTGGCCGCCGCGACTTCGGCCCCCGCCGCCGCGACTCCGGCCGCCGGGTCGGCGCCGGCCGCCGCCGCCCACGAACCCGTCAAGTCCCGGAAACGGGCCGGGTTCCCGCCGAAGCGGGGCAAGAAGTTGCGCCAACTGATCAAGAGCCAAGCCGCCCGCGTGGAAAAAGAGGGGACCGTCCCGCTCAAGAAGGCTCTCACGACGCTCAAGTCGCTGAAGCGGGTCAAGTTCGACGAGACCGTCGAAGTCCACATGAAGCTCGGCGTCGATCCGAAGCAGGCTGACCAGGCCGTCCGCGGCAGCGTCGGGTTGCCGCACGGGATCGGCAAAGCCGTCCGCATTCTGGTGTTCGCCCAAGGCGCGGACGTGGAGAAGGCCAAAGCGGCCGGGGCCGAATTCGCCGGCGGCACGGAACTGATCCAGAAGATTCAGACCGAAGGCTGGCTCGACTTCGACGTGGTCTTGGCCGCCCAGAACATGATGGGCCAAGTGTCCCGCCTCGGGAAAGTCCTCGGGCCGCGCGGCCTCATGCCGACGCCGAAGGCCGGCACGGTGGTCGCCGCCAACGGGGATGTCGGGTCGGTCGTCAAGGAGTTCAAGGCCGGGAAGGTCGAATACCGGGCCGACGCCGGCGGGTGCGTCCACGCGGGCGTGGGCAAAATGAGCTTCGACGAAGATAAGTTGGTCGACAACATCAACGCCTTCGTCGAGCAAGTGCGGTCGGTCAAGCCGTCCGGCGTGAAGGGGAATTACATCCTCTCCGTCGTGATCTCGGCGACCATGTCCCCCGGCATCCGGATCACCTTCTAACCCAAGGCCGCGCGGACCGGCCCCGAAAGGGAATGGCGACCGCGGGAGAACATACCCATGAGCAAGCTAGTAAAGTCCCTCGAATACGCCGCCTTGGAAAAGACCTTCAAGGGCGTGCGCGACCTGCTGCTGATCACCCCGACCAAGGTGGACGCGGCCTTGGACGTGAACTTCCGCAAGACGCTGCGGGAGCAAAAGATCACCGTCAAGATGGTCAAGAACAGCCTGACCCAGAAGATCCTCACCGCCCAGGGCGTGACGGTCGATTCCAAGCACTGGGCCGGCACGACGCTGGTCGCCTGGGGCGGGGACTCGATCAAGGGCCTGTCGAAGGCCGTTGACACCCTCATCAAGGCGATCGAGAAGAAGGACCCGAAGGCCAAGGACAAGTTGGTCGTCAAGGCGGCCGTCGCCGACGGGCAGACCGTCTCGATGAAGATGGCGATGGAGATGCCGACCCGGCTCGAAGCCATCGGCGAGATCATCTCCATGCTGCTCGGGCCGGCGTCCGAGATCGCCGCGGCCCTCACCGGCCCGGCCTCGCAGTTGGCCAGCCAGCTCACGACGCTAGCCGACCGCAAGGAAGACCCGGCCCCGGCGCCCGCGGCCGAAGCCCCCGCGGCGGCCGACGCCCCGGCGACGACGGACTCCCCCGCGGCCTAACCGCCTCGGGTTTTTGAATCAGCTATTACGCTTCGCCGCCAGCTTCAGCGGCCCGCGATTTGTGTCAATAAAGTATTGTTCAATTAACGAAAAGGGATCCCATGAGTGACGCAGCCGTTGCCTCCGACATCAAGGAAATCGGGGACAAGATCGCGAACCTGACCATCATCCAGGCCGTCGCGTTGAAGGAATACCTCAAGCAAGAGTACAAGATCGAACCGGCCGCCGGCGGCGGCGGCGGTTTTGCTCCGCCCCCGGTTGTCGTGGAAGAGAAGAAGGCCGACCCGACGGAGTTCAACGTCACCCTCGAAGGGGGTTACGACGCCGCCAAGAAGATCGGCATCATCAAGGTCGTCCGGGAAATCACCGGGCAGGGCCTCGCCGAAGCCAAGGCCACCGTGGAAGGCGCCCCGAAGGTCATCAAGGAAAGTGTGGACAAGGCCACGTCCGAGAAGATCAAGAAGTCGCTGGAAGACGCCGGCGCCAAGGTCTCGATCAAGGGCGTCTAAGGCACTTGATTTTTGGCGAGCCATGAGCGTAAGCGATTGGAGTGAGTAAACCCACTCCAATCGCTTACGCTCATGGCTCGCCAAGATAAAACGGGTTCCTAAAATTGACTGACAGCGACCACGCCGCCAGCCCGTTGTCAAAAGAAAAGTGAAAAATATTTCGACCCGGCCCATCGACGTTGTCGGTGGGACCGGGTACGATGTCATTTACGCACGACTTTGTGGACACTTGAATCCATCCGGGGCCATTCGCCCTCGAATGGTATACTAATGTCCATCAATAATTGGGGCGTGTTCCGGCCGGCCGGGATTGGTCCGCGTCGCCCACCTTTTTCATGCCGCCGTGGTGAAAATGCGCAACCCGAGTCCGCCATTCTCGCCCCCGACGCCGCCGACCACACCACTTACGGAGGACCGACATGTCCGAGGGAACAACCGCCCACTGGATGCCAAGGTTTTCCGCACGCCGCCCCGCGTAACCGCCCTTACTTTCCAACACTCATAACCGAACCGACGTGGTGACGCAAGGTCCGTTGAAAAACGGCCCCGGCGTCCGCGTCATTTTGTCCCGCCCCGAGGGAGACTTTCCGCATGGCTATCCCGTCCCAGCGCATCATCCGGCCGACCACCATCCGCGACTTCGGCCGCGTGGGCAACTCCGTGGAGGTTCCGCCCCTCACCGAAGTGCAGACGAAGTCCTACGACCGCTTCCTGCAACTGGACACGCCCGCCAACAAGCGGACGCCCACCGGCCTCGAAGGGGTGATGCAGGAAATCTTCCCGATCGAGAGCTACGACAAGAAGATCGTCCTCGAGTACGTGAAGTTCGAACTCGGCAAGCCCCGCTACGAGCCGGACGAGTGCCGGCAACTGCGCCTCACCTACGGCCGGCCGTTCAAGGTGTGGCTGCGCCTCCGCAAGGGGGACGGCCAGCCGGTGGAAGAGGAAGTGTACCTCGGCGACATGCCCATTATGATCGGCGGCGGCGAGTTCATCATCAACGGGGCCGAGCGCGTCGTCGTCTCCCAGTTGCACCGGTCCCCCGGCGTGGACTTCGTGATGGAGCAGGACGGCGACCTGAAACTGCACTCCTGCCGCATCATCCCGGAGCGCGGGAGCTGGATCGAGATCAACGTCTCCAAGAAGCAGACGTTCGGCGTCCGCATTGACCAGTCCGGGAAGTTCAGCGCCATGACGCTGTTGCGGGCCATGGACCCGCAGTACTCGACCAGCGCCGCCATCATCCGCGAGTTCTACGTCCACGAGACGATCAAGGCGAACTCGGCCGCCGCCCGCGCCAAGCTGATCGGCGACCCGGACGCGGAAATCCCGCCGATGTACGCCGAGGACGACGTGATCGACCCGGACACCGGCGAAGTGTACGTGGACGCCGGCGCCCCGTTCACCCGCGAGGCCGTGGACCGCATCGCCACCAGCAACATCAAGGAAATCGCGGCCCTGTCCCCGCCGAAGGACCCGATCATCCTGGAGTCGATCAAGGAAGACGGGACCGACTCCCACGAGTCCGCCCTGCTCAAGATCTACCAGAAACTGCGGCCGGGCAACCCGCCGCAACTGGAGAAGGCCAAGGAACTGTTCAAGGAGAAGTTCCTCGACCAGAACCGCTACCGCCTCGGCCGCGTCGGCCGCTTCCGCGTCAACCGCAAGTTCAACCAGAACGTCCCCGAGACGGAGATGACGCTCCGGGCCGAGGACTTCGTCAACGCTATCAAGTACCTGCTCCGGTTGCGGGAGGCGAACAAGTCTAAGGAAGACGAAGCCCGGTACAACGTGGACGACATCGACCACTTGGGCAACCGGCGCCTCCGCACCATCGACGAGTTGGCGGCCGACGAAATGCGCAAGGGCTTCCTCAAGCTCCGCCGCACCGTGCAGGAGCGCATGGCCTCCCGTGCCGAAGAAGAAATGTCCCCGCGGGCGCTCATCAACCCGAAGAGCGTGTCCGCAGCCATCGAGTACTTCTTCGGCCGGTCCGAGCTGTCCCAGGTCGTTGACCAGACCAACCCGCTTTCCCAGCTCACGCACGAACGCCGCCTGTCGGCCCTCGGGCCGGGGGGCCTGAACCGCAAGCGGGCCGGGTTCGAGGTGCGCGACGTGCACATCTCGCACTACGGCCGCATCTGCCCGATCGAGACCCCGGAAGGGACGAACATCGGGCTGATCTCCAGCCTGTCGATCTACTCCCAGATCGACGAGTACGGGTTCCTCATCACGCCGTACCGCACGGTGAAGAACCGCAAGCTGTCCAAGGACGTGGTGTGGCTGCGGGCCGACGAGGAGTCGCACCTGAACATCGCCCCGGCCGACACGGACACGGAGAACGACCGCATCATCGACGAGCGCGTCAACGGCCGGTTCGCCGGGGACTTGAAGCAACTGTCCTCGGAGAAAATCGAGTACATCGACGTGTCCCCGAAGCAGATGGTCGGCGTGTCCGCCGGCCTCATCCCGTTCCTGGAGCACGACGACGCCAACCGGGCGCTGATGGGGTCCAACATGCAGCGGCAGGCCGTGCCGCTGCTCATCACGGAGCCGGCCATCGTCGCCACGGGCCTCGAACTCGAGGTGGCCAAGAACTCCGGGATGGTCGTGAAGGCCAAGAAGGCCGGGACCGTCACCTACGTCGATTCGAGCCGCATCAAGATCGACGAGGAGGAGTACGTCCTGCGGAAGTTCGTCGGCCTCAACGAGCGGACCTGCCAGAACCACAAGCCCATCATCAAGATGGGCGACAAGGTGAAGGCCAACCAGATCATCGCGGACGGGGCGGCGACGCACAAGGGTGAAATGGCCCTCGGCCGGAACGTGCTGGTCGCGTTCATGTCGTGGGAAGGCTACAACTTCGAAGACGCCATCATCATCTCCGAACGGCTCGTGAAGAACGACACGTACACCTCGATCCACATCGAGGAGTTCGACATCGAGATCCGCGAGACGAAGCTGGGCAAGGAGGAGTTCACGCGGGACATCCCGAACGTCTCCCCCAAGGCCCTCTCGTACTTGGACGACCACGGCGTCGTCCAGATCGGGACGTTCGTGAAGCCCGGCGACATCCTCGTCGGCAAGGTGTCCCCGAAGAGCCGCAGCGAGCTGACGCCGGAAGAAAAGCTGCTGCACGCCATCTTCGGCCGGTCCGGCGAAGACGTGAAGAACGACTCCCTCGAAGTGCCGTCGGGCGTCGAAGGCATCGTCATCGACACGCAGCGGTTCAGCCGCAAAACCTCGATGACCGAGGAGGAGCGCAAGACGCTCGAGAAGCAGCAGAACCAGATCGCGGACAAGTACAACAAGCTGATCGCGGACCAGTTCAAGGCGTTCGTCGTCGATCTGGCCGAGGGGCTCGACCGCAAGGAAAAAGACCTCAAGGACCCGACGACCGGCAAGCAACTCGGGGACGACAAGGAGAAAGACCTCGTCATCGCCCTACAGGCCGTCGCCTTCAAGTTGGAGACGCTGGACATCCGTTCGCCGGACAAGGAGAAGAAGGCGAAGGACCTCTGGAAGAAGTACAACGACCGCATCAACGTGGCCCTGGAAGAGCGCGAACGCCGGATCAACTCGCTCAACCGCGGCGACGAACTGCCGTCCGGCGTGCAACAAATGGTCAAGGTGTACATCGCCACGAAGCGGGTCATCTCGGTCGGCGACAAGATGGCGGGCCGCCACGGGAACAAGGGGGTCATCTCCAAGGTGCTGCCGGAAGAGGACATGCCGTTCCTCGCCGACGGCACCCCGGTGGACATCCTGCTGAACCCGCTCGGCGTGCCGAGCCGCATGAACGTGGGCCAGATTCTCGAAACCCACCTCGGGTACGCCGCCGCGAAGCTCGGCTTCAAGGCCGTGTCCCCGGTGTTCGACGGGGCGACGGAAGAAGAAATCCAGTCCTGCCTCAAGGAGGCCGGGTACGCCGAGACGGGCAAGAGCGTGCTGTTCGACGGCCGGACGGGCGACCGCTTCGACCAGGAAGTGACCGTCGGGTACATCTACATGCTCAAGCTGCACCACTTGGTGGACGACAAGGTGCACGCCCGGGCGACGGGGCCGTACTCGCTGATTACGCAGCAGCCCTTGGGCGGGAAGGCCCGCTTCGGCGGCCAGCGCTTCGGGGAAATGGAAGTGTGGGCATTGGAGGCTTACGGGGCCGCCTACATCCTCCAGGAACTGCTGACCGTGAAGTCCGACGACGTGGAAGGCCGCACCAAGATTTACGAGTCGATGGTGAAGGGCGAGAACACGCTGGAGGCCGGCACCCCCGCCAGCTTCGACGTGCTTACCCACGAAATCCGCGGCCTCGGCCTGAACATGCAACTGGAAAAGAAGGTCGTGCAGTAATGAGGTTCGGCCGCCGCACTCCCGTGCGGCGGCCGGCCTTAAATCGCACGGCCGCGATGAGTCAACCGGTTTGGGACGTGACGCGGGGTCGGGGTTTTACTTGAGTACGTGTCAGCCGAAAGGTTTTCAGATATGAGCGCGAACACACTGTCGGCGAACGCCGCCGCCAACGCCGGCGAGAGCACCAGCTACGACCGCATCAACGACTACGGGGCCGTCCGCATTAGCCTCGCGGCCCCCAAGGACATCCGCAGTTGGTCGTTCGGCGAGGTCAAGAAGCCGGAGACGATCAACTACCGCACCTACCGGCCGGAAAAAGACGGCCTGTTCTGCGAGAAGATCTTCGGGCCGGAAAAGGACTGGGAGTGCGCCTGCGGCAAGTACCGCGGCATGAAGTACAAGGGGATGATCTGCGACCGCTGCGGCGTGAAGGTGACGCACAGCCGCGTCCGCCGCAAGCGCATGGGCCACATTGAACTGGCCGCCCCGGTCGTCCACATCTGGTTCTTCAAGGCGATGCCCAGCCGCCTCGGCACCCTGCTGGACATGAAGACCAGCTCCCTCGAAAAGGTCGTCTACTTCCAAGACTACGTCGTCATCGACCCGGGCCAGACGCCGTTGAAGGAACGGCAGATGCTCACCGAGGAGCAGTACCGGCAGGCCGTCGACGAGTACGGGGCCGGCACTTTCGAAGCCGACATGGGCGCCGAGGCCGTCAAGAAGTTGTTGGAGAAGCTCAACCTCGTGGACGAGTCGATCCGCCTGCGCGACCTGCTGGAGAAGGAAAACCTCAAGGACAAGTCCAGCAAGCAAAAGCTGCGTGACTTCGTCAAGCGGTTGAAGATCATCGAGGCCCTGCGGGACTCGAGCAACAAGTGCGAGTGGATGATCCTGGAGTGCATCCCGGTCATCCCGCCGGACCTGCGGCCGCTCGTGCTGCTGGACAGCGGCAACTTCGCCACCAGCGACTTGAACGACCTGTACCGCCGCATTATCAACCGGAACAATCGGCTGAAGAAGCTGGTTGACTTGAACGCCCCGGAAGTCATCATCCGCAACGAGAAGCGGATGCTGCAACAGTCCGTGGACGCCCTGTTCGACAACAACCGCTGCAAGCGGCCCGTCCTCGGGTCCAGCAACCGGCCGCTGAAGTCCCTCACGGACATGATTAAGGGGAAGCAAGGCCGCTTCCGCGAAAACCTCCTCGGCAAGCGGGTGGACTACTCGGCCCGGTCCGTCATCGTCGTCGGCCCGGAACTCAAGCTGCACCAGTGCGGCCTGCCGAAGAAGATCGCCTTGGAACTGTTCCAGCCGTTCATCATCCGCCGGCTCAAGGAACTCGGCCTCGCGGACACGATCAAGTCCGCGAAGAAGATGCTCGAGCGCAAAGACGACAACGTGTGGGACATCCTGGCCGAAGTGACCAAGTCCCACCCGGTGCTGCTGAATCGCGCCCCGACGCTGCACCGCATGGGGATCCAGGCGTTCGAGCCGGTCCTCATCGAGGGCAACGCCATCCGCATTCACCCCCTCGTCTGCAAGGGCTTTAACGCCGACTTTGACGGCGACCAAATGGCCGTCCACCTGCCCCTCTCGATCGAGGCGCAGGTCGAGGCCCACGTGCTGATGATGTCCACGAACAACATCTTCAGCCCGGCGAACGGCAACCCGATCATCACGCCGTCGCAGGACATCGTGATGGGGTGCTACTACCTCAC
>JAYTTY010000170.1:0-31750 GCA_043744795.1 Zavarzinella sp.
TCAAGACGTGATGTGATTTCGCTCCCGAGCGCAGCGAGGGAGGCGAGCCAGAAGCGTGAGCGCTCTGGAGGATGTGCGGGAGTAAGTGCGCCGCGAACCGAGTCTTCGAGGTTCGCGCTGTTGCACAGCGGCTGTCACCGGGCAATGTGTCGGACTCGAAGACTCGTCCTCAGCCGTTTGACTCGGGCGCGTCCTCCCGAGCGCTAACGCTTCTGGCTCGCCTCCCTCGCTGCGCTCGGCCACGAAATCACGCCCGGCTGCGCGCCCGCTTTGTCATCAGCATCCCCCCGCCGACGGCGAAGGCCAAAGCCGCGGCGGCGAGGACGTAGATGTACGGCTGGGACAGGTCGTGAGAGAGTTCATTGCCGCGCATGACCACCATGCCGGCGATAACGGCCAGCACGAGCATCAGGCCCAGCCCGGCGTTCATCAGGCCGGGGGTCACGGGGGCGGCGGACGTGTCGGCCCGAACGGCGGTGATGAGGTTGTGCCCCGATTGGCGTTGGGCCACGCGCTCGCGGGCGTGGGCCACCAAGTCGGCGGGCAGGCGTTCGCCGCACCAGTCGCACGCCCCGGTGGCGTACTTGGGCAGGTCCAGCAGGACGTTGCAATGCGGGCATTGGGTGTTGGTCATCGGACAGGCCTCCCGTTTTCGACGTGAACAGGCGATTGGCTTAGACGTGATCCGACCGCCGACCGGCGGTTTGAGATGGATATGATTATGCCCACGCCCGGCGACGAACGCAAGGACTTTTTCTAACGGGGCCGGCCGAAACCCGCGTGGTTTCGCCTGCTTTTCGCTCGAACGTGTTGGACGAGGACGAGTTGTGATAGGAAGACGATTTTGGCGATTCGTTCAAAAATCATCTCGGCAGCAGCGGAGCCAAGGCCTTCGCCCGCACGGCTTCCGCGTACCGTTCCAGCGCGGGCGGGCCGCGTTCAGCGAACAGTTTGCGGGCCTCGGCGTCCCGGTTGGCCCAGTCGATTTTGCCCAAGGCCCGCAGGAGTTTCTCGCTCACGTCGTTGATCTTGGTGCGGACTTCTTCGAGCTTCTTGCCGGCGGCCTTCATGCTCTCGTCGGTCGGCGGCGGGAGGTCGATCCGCGCCCGCACGGCTTCCTGCTCCAGCTTGGCGGCGGCGAACTGGGCGGCGAAGAACTCGCGGGCGAACGCCTTGTCCACGTTGGCGCCCTTGGCGTCCACTTCCACGGCTTGCAGGATCGCCTCTTCGCGGGTGGCGTCGGTCGTCGGCAGGTTCAGCGTCGTTTTGTGGACCGCCACGTCGTGCATCAGGGCCAGGCGCTCGTCCATCAGTTTCAACACATTGTCGACCGGCGGCTCCAGCATGGCCGGGGCGTTCGACGGCGACGACTGACAGCCGAATGACAGGGCGAGGAGCAGAAGCAAAAACCGGGGAGACTTCACGCCAGGATTTCCTTGATGACCGTGCCGTGGTCGATGTCGAGCCGCTTGCGGCCGGGGATTTCCAGTTTACGGGAATCGAGGCCGAGTTGGTGCAGGACAGTGGCGTGGATGTCCGTGACGTAGTGGCGGTTCTCGACGGCGTGGAAGCCGAGTTCGTCCGTCGCCCCGTGGACGACCCCGCCCTTGATGCCACCGCCAGCCAGCCAGACATTGAAGCCGTAGGGATGGTGGTCCCGGCCGTCGCCGCCTTGGGCGCCGGGCGTCCGGCCGAACTCGCTGGCCCACACGACGAGCGTGTCTTGCAGCAGGCCGCGCTGCTTCAAGTCTTTGATGAGGCCCGCGATTGGCTTGTCCACTTGCCCGCACAGTTGCGAGTGGTTGGCCTTCAGGCCGCCGTGGGCGTCCCACGCGCCGGCCCCGCCGTTGGAGCCGTGGAACACTTGGATGAACCGCACGCCCGATTCGACCATCCGCCGGGCCGCCAAGCACTGCTCGCCGAAGGTCTTCGTGGCCGCATTGTCGAGGCCGTAGAGTTTTTGCGTGTCGGCCGTCTCCTTCGAGAAGTCCACCAGGTCCGGCACGGCCGTCTGCATGCGGTAGGCCAACTCGTAGCTCTTGATGCGGGCCTTGAGGCCGGCGTCGTCCGGATACTCGATGCCGGAGAGGCGGTTGAGCTTGCCGAGCAAGTCGAACTCGGCCTTCTGCTCCTCGCGGAACTTGTCCCCGCTCGGGGCGCCGAAGGGCAGCGGGTTCTTCGGGTCGATGTTGATGCGGACGCCGGCGTGTTCCGGCCCGAGGTAGTGGGCGCCGTGCCCGTTCGTCCCGCCGCAGCAGTCGGCCAACGGCGTGCCGAGGACGACGAACTTCGGCAGGTTCTCGTTCAGCGTGCCGAGGCCGTAGGTGGCCCACGACCCGATGGTCGGGAACGCCCCTTCCAGCGCGTGCCGGCCGGTGTGGAATTGCAGTTGCGCCCCGTGGTCGTTGTCCGTCGTCCACATCGAGCGGACGATGGCCAGGTCGTCGACGCACTCGCCGACGTGCGGCCACCAGTCGGAGACTTCGACGCCGACCTTCCCCCGCTTCTTGTACCCGACCTGCATCGGGTAAATCGTCGGGTGGACCTTGTGCAACCCGGCAACGAACTCGCGCAGGTTCTTCTTGAGGTACGGCGAGTCCAGCGTCTTCTTGTGCGGCGACTCGGCGATGGTCTTGCCCGCGTGCTTGTTCAACTCCGGCTTCGGGTCGAACGACTCGACCTGCGACACCCCGCCGACCATGAACAGCCAAATCACCGACTTCGCTTTGGCGACGGGGGGTGCTTTCCCGGGTTCGCCCGACCTGGCGACGCCGTCCTGAAACAGCATCGACCCGAGGGCCAACCCCGTAAACCCCAGCCCGACATCTGAAAGAAACGCCCGCCG
The DNA here is from genome assembly GCA_043744795.1 of Zavarzinella sp. GTDB lineage: Bacteria > Planctomycetota > Planctomycetia > Gemmatales > Gemmataceae > Zavarzinella. Next base: position 2,846 of record JAYTTY010000170.1, read on the forward strand.
TTGCATGGGAAGCCCCTCCGCGTGGAAGCGTGCAGATTACCACGCCAGGCGGGGGAATTCAACCATGCGTTGATGTCTTGGCGAGCCATGAGCGTGAGCCATTGGAGTCCGGCACCTCACGCGGCCGCCGGATGGGTGAAGCGGGCGGGTGATGCGTGGAGACTCCAATCGCTCACGCTCATGGCTCGCCAAGACAACATGACGGGGCGTGTTAAGGCAACGTCTTCTTCTCCTCCGGCGGCCGGATCTTCCCGCTCCGCAGGTCGGCGTGCAACTCTTCAAGTTTCCGACGCAAAACGAGCTTCAAACGCCCCTCGACGGCCCGGCCGTTCTCCTCGACTCGCTTTGCCGCCGCACGGGCTTCCCCTTCGGCTTTCGACTTGTCGTCCGCGTCAGGCAGCAAGCCCGCCGCTTCCGTGAGTCGCGCCGCCGTCTTTCGCAGGGGTTCGGTTTGGGCGGCCAACGTCTTGAACTCGTCGTCCGCGAATTGCATCAGCACGGCGAAGCGCCGGGCCTGGGCGGCGGCCTCCTCTTGCGGCGGCAATATCTTCCGCTCCGCCTTCGGGTCCGCCGTCGGCCTGCTCACCCCCAGTCCGGCGGACGGGACGAATGCCGGCGAGAGCTTCAGAATGGCCGCCGCCTCGTCGTCGAGCATTTTCTGGTCCAACGCGGCCACCCGCTTTTCCAACCCGCTGACCGTCTCCGCCGCGTCTTTCCCCCCTTTGAGTGCGGCGATGAGCCTCACCAGCGCTCGCCGAATCCTCTCGTCTTCTTGACGCTTCCCGTCGTCCCCGGCAACGAATCGGTGCAGCGCGAGCAAGACCTGCGACGCCTCGCTTTCCAATTCCGCCTTCGTCATGTCATTCCGAATGATGCCCGCCGCCGGAAGTAACACAGTTCTCGGCGCCCGCGCCCCGACGGCGGCCGGCCCTTGGGCGAGGGTGATCGCCGGGGCCAGCAGCGCCAGTCCAATCAATGGAAGTCTCATTCCGGCTCCTCCTTAGACAATCACATGCATGCCCATCGCCATCCGCGACTCAATACAACTCGATCACATGCTCCCCGCCGTGGTCCGGGTTACCGGTCAGTTGGTGGGTCCGCATGTCGATGACGAAGTCCATCGCCTCCACCGGGATTTGGCCGATGAGCATGGGGCAGCCGTCCGGGAGTTCGGTGACATCGACGGGGCAATCGCGGCCTTGGACGTTCAGGCGAACCGTGCCGAACATCCGCACTTCCGTCGGGCCGGCGCTCGTCACCGCCCGGCGGCTCCGCAGGTATCGCAACCCGAGGGCGGCCAACATGGTTTGCGGCATCGACAACCCGGTCGCCCCTGTGTGTACGAGTGCGTTGGGCACGTCAACCGCCCGCACTTCGGCGGCCGTCAACCGCCCTTCGTCCACGGCGATCAGGTCGCCGAGGTTTTCCACCCGCGCCGCCACCACGACTCGACCCATGACATGATCTCCGCATCGGATTCATGAATTGTATCCGTGGCGCTCTCGGAGAAGGAGGATATGAGAAGGGCCGAAATGTACGGCCGTCGGGTTTTCGGTCCAACGGACCGCTTAACATAGCCCAGCCCGCAAGGGCTGGGTTGACTCAAGGTTTTTCGGTCTGAAGGACCGACTATCCGCTCAAGGATTGAGCCGAAGATAAGCGGTCTTTCAGACCGCAAACATTGGCGGACGGGTTGCCCCAGCCCTTGCGGGCTGGGCTGGGTTAAGCGGTCCGTTGGACCGAAAGCCACGGGCAACCTGTTGGGGAACAACGAATACTGCTCTGACCGTCGGCCTTACGCCATGATCTCCTTGCACACCTTCCCGGCGACGTCCGTCAGGCGGAAGTCGCGGCCGGCGTACCGGTACGTCAACTTTTCATGATCCAAGCCCATCAACGCCAAGAGCGTCGCGTGCAGGTCGTTGGTGTGCATGCGGCCTTCGACGGCTTTGATGCCGTACTCGTCGGTGGCGCCGTAGGTGACGCCCTTTTTGATGCCGGCGCCGGCGAGGGCCATCGGGTAGCCGGTGATGTTGTGGTCGCGGCCGTCCACGCCTTGCGTCGTCGGCTGGCGGCCGAACTCGCTGCCGAAGATCACCAGCGTGTCTTCCAGCAGGCCGCGGGTTTCGAGGTCGGCGAGCAGGGCGGCGGTCGGCTGATCGACGGCGGCGCAGTTGGTCTTCAACCCGTTGTGCAGATTGTTGTGGTGGTCCCAGCCGGGCTGGCAGATTTCCACGAAGCGGACGCCGGCCTCGCTCAGGCGGCGGGCCATGAGGCACTGGCGGGCGAACGCCCCGCCGGGGCCGGGCTTGATGCCGTAGGCGTCCTTCACCTTTTGCGGCTCCTTAGAGATGTCGAGGAGTTGCGGCACCTTGCCCTGCATTCGGAAAGCGAGTTCGTAACTCTCGATGACGCCGTCCACTTGGTCCGGGGCGCCGGGCTGCTTCGCCAAGTCACGGTTCATCGCCTGGATCAGGTCGAGTTGCTTGCGCTGCAGGTCGCTCCCCGTGCCGGCCTTCAAGTTGGCGAGTTCGCCGGCGTCGGTGATGCGCGTGCCCTGGAAGTGGGCCGGCAGGAAGGCGCTGCCGTAGTTGACGACCCCGCCGAAGGCCGGCGGCGGGTTGATCGTGACGTAGCCCGGCAAGTCTTGGTTCTCCGAGCCGAGCCCGTAGAGCAGCCACGCCCCCATGCTCGGCCGCGTCAGGGCGGCGTTGGCGCTGCCGGTGTGCAGTTGGACGACGGCCTGCGGGTGGGCGGGGGTGTCGGTGTGCAGGCCGCGGAGCCAGGCGAACTTGTCGGCGTGCGTGGCGATGTTCGGCAGCAGTTCGGAGAACCACGACCCGGTCTGGCCGTACTGCTTGAACGCGAACTTGGACGCCGTCAGCGTCCCGCCGCCGGGGCCGACTTTGCCGCCGTCGGCCTGCAATTTCGCCTTGTACTCGAAGGTGTCCATCGGCGAGATGGCGCCCTGCATGAACAGGAAGATCACCTTCTTGGCCTTCACCGGGAAATGCGGGGCCTTCGGCGCCAACGGCTTCGGCGCCTCCGCGGCCCGGCTCTTGGCCGCCTCTTGACCGAGCAACCCGGCGAGAGCGAGGTAGCCGAAGCCGGCCCCCGCGGATTTTAAGACGTCGCGGCGGGAAGTGTGGGGGAAGAGCATATTTCGGTGATCCTTAGCTAGTCTGGCATGTAAAAACAGTCGCGTAACGCAACGATTTGTGAGCCGCGACGCGGAGGCTTTGCGGAGAGGAGCGCGTCCCGCGACAGTCACGAATGGGTAAAGATCGCCACCCGTCGGCAATTGTATCTGGTCGCGCTCCTCTGCGCAAAGCCTCCGCGTCGCGGCTCACAAATCGTTGCGTCACCGCACGTACCGGAACTCCGCCGACCCCAGCAGCGCTTGAACGAACGCCAGCCACGCGGCGGTGCGGGGGTCGGTGGCCTTCACATCGGCCTCGGCGATCGGCACGCCGCTCTGGTCCACTTGGTCCGGGTCGATGATCGGGGCGGCCGGGGCGTCCTTCTTGGCGAGCGGCTTCGGATTCACGACTTCTTTGGGAACTGGCTGATCGCGGAAGGACGACTCGTACTCGCCGATGAACCCGGCGGCCCGGTCGGTCTCGGCGGCGCTGGGCGGGCGGCCGAAGGCGACGCGGTAGGCGGTTTCAATCCGGGCGGCATCGGTCGCGGCCTTGTCCTTCAACAGCCGACTCGCGAGGGCCAGACTTTGTTCCCGGACGAACGCGGAGTTCAGCAGGAACAGCGCTTGGCCGGCCACGGTCGTCGTGTCGCGGGTTCCCGAGACGAGCGTCTGGTCCACCGGGTCGAACGGGGCCAGCGCCTTTGGCGTCACGCCGCGCAGCAGCGGCAAATAGACACTTCGGTACTTGGCCCGGTCGGCCGACTCCGTCACTTTCTTCGCCTCTTGGCCGTTGTCGGCCATCTCGACCATCTTGAGTTCCTTCGCCGGGGAGGCCGGCGGGCGGGTGCGGTCCAACGTGCCGGCCACCACAAGGGAGGCGTCGCGGATTTCCTCGGCGTCGAGCCGGCGGGGGCTGTGCCGCCACACCAGTTTGTTCGCCGGGTCCGCGGTCTGGTGCGTCGCCGGGGCGTCGCCGCCGAGTTGGTAGGCGTGGGTGAGGACCAAGGCCCGCACCAATCGCTTGACGGACCAGCCGTCCTGAACGAACCGGCCGGCCAAGTGGTCGAGCAGGGCCGGATTCGCCGGCACGTCGCCGTTGACGCCGAAGTTGTCCACGGTGGCCACGATCCCGCGGCCGAACAGGTGTTGCCAGACGCGGTTGACGGCCACCCGCGGCGTCAGCGGGTTGTTCGGGCTGGTCAGCCATTGGGCCAGTTCCAGCCGGCCGCTCTGACTCGGGTTGACCGGCTTCGCGCCCGGCACATCCAGAACGGAAAGGAACCCGCGCGGGGCCAACGGCCCGAGCTTTTCCGCCTCCCCCCGCAACCGCACTTCGGTGCCGGCAATCGCCTTGGCATCGCGCACGCCGTGGGCGACTTGGGCCGTGTTCGTCAGGGCGGCCAGTTCGGCTTCGAGGCCCTCGAACTTCAGCCGGAACGGCCGCTGCGCCGGCTGGCCGTTCGGGGCCGTCGCCAGGCCCTTGGGCGTGCCGCGGATCTCGTCCCACGCCTTCTTGGCGACGGCCACTTCCGCTTCCAACTTCTTCACCTTCTCCGGGTCGGCCGGCGGGCCGCTCGACGCGAGCTTCACCAGCATGGCCGGGTCGTAGTAGTCCAATCCGCCGCCGCCCATCTTGCTCCGAACGCCGGCGCAGTTATCCGTGCTGGTGAAGATGCCGGCGAGGCCGTAGTAATCGACCGTCGGGACCGGGTCGAACTTGTGGTCGTGGCAGCGGGCGCAACTCACCGTCAGGGCGAGGACCGAGCGGGTGACGGCGTCGATTTGCTCATCGACGTTGTCCATCACGAAGCGGACCTTGAACCGCTGGTTCACGTCCTTGACGCCGAGGGCCAGGAAGCCCGTGGCCGTCAGCAAGCGGTCGCGGTCGGCTGGCGTCGGGGCCGGCAGTAAGTCCCCGGCGATCTGCTCGCTGATAAAGCGGTTGTACGGCAGGTCCGCGTTCACCGCGTCGATGACGTAGTCGCGGTACTTCCATGCGTGCGGGTACGGAATATTGCGGGACGGCCCCGTCGATTCGCCGTAGCGGGCCACGTCCAGCCAGTGTCGGCCCCAGCGCTCGCCGAAGGCCGGTGAAGCCAAGAGTCGGTCAACGACTTTAGCGAACGCATCGGGCGAAGTATCTGCCGCGAAGGCGTCGATCTCGGCCGGCGTTGGGGGCAGACCAATGAGATCGAAAGTCACGCGCCGGATCAGCGTCGTCTTGTCCGCGTCGGCGACGGGCGGCAGCTTCTTCGCTTCCAGCGTCGAGAGGAGGAAGCGGTCCACGTCGTCCCTGGCCCACGCCGCGTCCTGCACGGCCGGGACGGCCGGGGACTTCAACGGCTGCCACGCCCAATGCTCTTTCTTGAGCTGCTCGTACTCCGGCTTCTTCGCCGTCAAACTGGCCGGCGCCTTCGACTTCGGCCACGCGGCCCCGTCGGCGATCCACGTCTTCAGGTCGGCCATCTGCTCGCCGGTGAGTGGCTTGCCTTCAAGGGGCATGCGCTTTTTCGCGTCCCCTTGGGATGTCCGCGTGAGCAACAGACTCTTGGCCGGGTTGCCGGGGACGACGGCTGGGCCGGTCTTGCCGCCGGTCAGCAACCCGTGGTGGTCGTCCACGCGCAGGCCGCCGTGCGGATTGGTGTCGGCCGAGTGGCAGGCGTAGCAATGTGCGACGAGCAGCGGCCGGACCTTCTTCTCGAAGAAGGCCAGCTTGGCCGCGTCGTCGGCCGCGCCAGTTTCGGCCAAGGCCACCGCCGGCGCGGCGAGGGCGGCGGCCGTCAGCAGGCGGGCGGTGAGTCGGGATATTGGCATAGGTCGGTGATCCTGGCAGGCGTCAGTCGGAATTTCACTTCCCGCGCCGACAACGGCAGTCGCACTGCGGAGTGTTTGGCCACCCATTTTGATCCTTTAGCTGTCCACATTAACACAGTCGCTCCGGTGTATCAACGGTTGAGATTCAATTATCCGCTGACACTTCCTTCCGGCGCAGGTGAGCAGCGTGGTCCATGCGTCGGCATTGATCGTGAGTTTAAAGGTGACGAAGTGACATCGATGTCCAGTCGCTTTGCCTGAGAAAAACTGCACCTGACGGAGTGGCCAACGGGATGAAAAGTCAGCTCTATCTTGATTGACCAGTAAGCCGATTCCTATTATGTTCACAAATACGACGAACTTGATATAGTATTGGCTAGGTATGCTCATCCTGCCCCGACCAACTCCGACGTGGACGCCGCTCACTCGGCCCGCGGCCGTGGACCATTACCGCCGTGACGCCGGGCCGAATCGCTCGGTTCAGGCTCGCGTGGAGGGCGAACCCATTGCGAACGTCTTTCCGGTGATTCCCGACCGCCTCGCGGAGTACCTCGGCCACTACCAGTCGGTCTTCCAACGGGCCGACCAGTTCGAGCGCTTCGGCCTGTACCTGCGCGGCCTGCTCGCGCCGGGCGAGCGCAAGAACGTGGAGGCCATCGCCGCCGCGGCCGCCGACGCCGAACGCGGCCAGTCGGACTTGGCGCAAGCGCTGCAACACTTCATCAGCCAAAGCCCGTGGGACGCCGGGAAATTGCTGGTCGCCTACCGCAAGACGCTGGCCGCCCGCCCGGCCGACCCGGAGGCCGTCTGGGTCGTCCACGACGGCGTGTTCCCCAAAAAGGGCCGGCACTCCGTCGGCGTGCAGCGGCAGTTCGCCCGCGCGGCCGGCCGCAAACTCAATTGCCAGATGGCTGCGGTCGTCAGCCGCGTCGGCCCCGGCGGCTACCACCCGCTGGCGGCCCGCTTGTACTTGCCGGCATATTGGCTGCAAGAACACCGGGAATTGGCCGAAAAGATGATCCCGGAGGAACACCGCCAGCCGGCCGCCAAGTTCGAGATCGCGTTGAGGCTGATCGACGAGCTACGCGCCGAAGCCGGCACAGCCCTTGAGATTGTGGCCGAGGAAGGCTACGCCACGTTGCCCGGATTTGTAGACGGCTTGGCGGCCCGGCAACTGACGGCCCGGCCGACGAACGCCCCGCTGGTGGCCGAGGCGCACCGACAATTCGACGACTTACGTCTCGCCTTGGGATTGGACCATTTCGAAGGCCGCTCGTGGCTGGGCTGGCACCACCACGTTAGCTTAGTATTTGCTGCGTATGGGTTTCAGGCCGTCACGTCCCGCTGACCGCTCGGTCATACGTCATATCTGCGATGAACATTCTGATTCTGACAGGGTGAGCCAGACCATTCTCAGGCTCGTAGCCGTCGTGTCTGATGGTGTGTTGTTGCAACATGACGATGGGCGTCTGCAAAATGGAGATGACCAAGGACGGCTGCATGATGACCTGCACCAGCGGCGACAAGACCTGCTGCGACATAATCCAGGGCTGCTGCGACTGCATGATGGCCTGCATGAAGGCCGGCTGCTGTTGTTGCATGATGATGGGCGGCACCCCGGTGTGCTGCTGCATGGCGTAATTTCAACGGCGTCAAAGCCCACGCAAAGCCCACGGACGGCGTCCGTGGGCGTTTTTCGTTGAAAAACCCCACTTCACGCTTGCGTTTTCCCCGCGTCTGGGTTATTTGGCTTCCCCGGCCGCGGGGGGAAATCGTGGCCGGAACTCGTTCGTCGCCCGCCTAGGTCGGACGCTCGCTCCACGGAGGGGATTGCCCGTGTACGTCGCTTGCTCGTCGCTGTGTTTTAGTCGGTTCCCGCTGCCGCAGGCCCTGTACGCCATCGGCGAACTGCGGTTCCAAAAGGTGGACCTCGCCCTCCACGAGGCCGGCTCCCACTTAAAGCCGTCGGAGGTGAAGGCGGACGTGACCCGCGTCGCCGCCATCTTGAAGAAGGCCAACCTGTCTTACGCGGCTTTCCACGTCGAGATGGACGCCGTCGGCGATACCTTCCACGACACCTTACGGGCCGTCTGCCGGCTCGGGCGCTTGGTCGCCTGCCCGCTGGTGAACATCCCGGCCGCCCCGCTCGGCACGGCCGTCGCCGACGAAGTGAAGCGCCTCACCCAGCTTTCCCGCATCGCCAAGGCCGAGGGGGTGATGCTCACGATCGAAACCCACTGCCAGACCGTGACGGCCGACCCGAAGGCCGCCGCCGAACTGTGCCGGTCCGTCCCGACTCTCGGCCTGACGCTCGACCCGAGCCACTACCTCGTCGGCCAAGTGGCCGAACTCGACTACGACGTCCTGTTCCCGTTCGTCCGGCACGTCCGCCTGCGTGACTCGGCCCCGAGCCAGATGCAGGTGAAGGTCGGCCAAGGCCGGGTGGAGTACGCCAAGATCATCACCGGGCTGGAGCGGCAAAACTACCAGCGCGCCCTGTGCGTGGACATGCGCGACGGCCCCGGCATCGACTACCCCGTGGACGCCGAGGTGCGCAAGCTGAAGTATTTGCTGGAGAGCATGGTCTGAACGAGACAACCGGGCGGGCCGACGCCGTCAGCCCGCCAAGACGCCGTGTCATCATCTTGTCGTTGCCGGGCGGCCTCGTCCGCCCGCCGCCGTCTGCCCCAGTGTGAACCGCGCCTCACGCTTCGCCACTCCTAAGCCTTCTGCCGCCGAACATATGCGTTCAGGCGCCGGGGCGCGGCGGCTGAAACCAATTTACAACGGCTGAGGCCCCCGGGCACCTGCAACGCCTTGTTCGGCGTCTTACTCCGTGAGGCGGAGGCGCGACCGCAGTTCAGCGATCTCAGCGTCAATGCTCCCCACGAACCCCTCGGCCTCTTGGAACTCCTCCAGCTCGCGCACCGCCTCCAGCTTTCGGATGGCCAGGGCGAGATGGCGGTCCAAGTCGTCCACCGGCCAGATGTAGCCCCGGCCGAGTTGGACTAGCACGAAGGCGGCGGCCCGGATCACGTCAGCGTCCTCCTCCGGGTTGCGGTTGAGCGCCTCCTCGACGTGCTTGGCGAGGCCCGTGGCGTCAAACAGGTCGCCGTACCAGTCGGCGGCGCTGTCGTTATCCCAAGCCGCCGTGCCCCACGCTCCCATTGCACGCCCTCCGCCGCCGAAAGAATTCATGCAAGCCGTCCGTGCCATCGGTTACAGTCACCATTGACCGGGTGACACTCTCACACAAGGGGCTTGCGCTGTCAGACACGATTATGGCCATCGACCTCGGCCGGTTCAAGTGCGTTGTCTGCCGTTATCGCCGGGCGACCCGCGAGGCGCTCTTCCGCACCATCGACACGGACGCGGGTGCGATTGAAGACCTGTTCGCCGAACACCCGGCCGCCCTGTTGGTGATCGAGGAGTGCGCGAACGCCGGGTGGGTCAGCGACTTGGCCGCCGCCCACGGCCCCACGGTCAAGGTGGCGAACACGGCGGCTGAGGCGTGGACATGGCCCCCGGCGAACGGCCTCCCCTCACGGTTAGAAGATCCCTTCCCACCCCGCGGCGAGGAGGCTGGGTCCGGTCGGGACGACGACGACGCCCGGCGGGCCTTGGACGTTGCCCTGGGCGAACATTCTCACCACGCCGCCGCTGCCCGCGCCGCCGTTGAGGGCCGGAGTGACCAGCAGGCGGACGACCTTGTTGGAATCGTTGACCGTGCCGAGGTAGAGATGATCGTCGCCGGCTTGGCGTTGACGGTCCACTTGCCGGCGATGCCGACGGACGCGAGGTCGCCGATGTGCAGCCCATCGCTGCCGGCGCCGCCGACGAGGCTGAGAATGGAAGCGAACTGCGCGTTGTTGATTTGCAGGCCGTCGTTGCCGTTACTCACGGCGGTCGTGCCGAGGGTAAACTCGGCCGCCCCGCCGACACGGAAGGTGTTGTTGGAACCGACCAAGATTTGATCCGCGCCGGCGCCGGTGGTCCGGGTCAATGCCCCGCCGATCAACACTCCCGGCCAACTCCAGAGGTAGAACAGCGCCCCGGCGGTGCCGCGCCGGGCCGGATTCGCTCACCACTCGTACAAATCGACGATGAGGAAGAAATCCGTTCCCCCGTTGGCTGCCACGAGGTGCGCCAGAACCACACCGGAGCGTTCTTACCCCACTCGGTAAGTGCGCCGTAACGCCAGAACGCGGAACCCCCACTTCTCGTCCGCGAGCGAACTGGCGGGGAGGGCCGGATCGAGACGGCCGCCGTGCCAATCGGCGGCCGCGCCGGTCAGGACCGTGGCGCCGAAGATGCTCATCTGATGCCCACACGCAACATGACGGAGATTGCCATGACGAAGTCGTTCGCCGCCGCGATGCCGGAGACCCCGCCGGAACTGCCGCCGCCCGTCCCCGACGAGCCGGCCCCCATCAAAGAACCGGCCCCCTCACCCCTGCCGCCGCCGATGCCGCACCGCGACCCGGAGCGGCCGCACTCGCCGACGTCCGAGCCGAGGCGGGAGCCGGCGACGTTCCCGACGCCCGGCCCGTCGCCGATGCCACCGCCGCCGATGGAGCCGGCCATGCGGTAACGCCGGGCAGTCGCCCCCGCATCATACAATGACCGAAATGCGTTCCCAGTAGCCGTATTCTGGCTCTTGGGCCGCCGCGCCTCCTTGACACTGCATGCGTCCGCGTTTGCAGGGAAAGCAACCATGACCGACGACCGCTTGAAGGAACTGGCCCTGACCTCGGCCGAGAACGCCGTGGTGGCCGAACTGGTGGAAGAGATCCAATTGCAACGGATTGAGATCGCCCGACTGAAGGAAGCGGCGTCGCAAGCCGGGGCGCCGAAGAAGCCGGCGAGCCTGAACAGCCTGCGGTGGGGCGTGTCGCGGTTCAGCGGGCAACGGTGAGGGAGGGTATCCTAAACCCCTTCGCATCTGAGAGACTCGATGCGCACCAAACTGTTTGCATGGAGTTTTGCGGCCGTCATCCTGATTGGTCGCCGGCCGGGCAGTGGGCGAGACGAAGCCACGGGCCTACCTTGCCGCCGCGCACGTCGAGGACGTGAGGTCGGTCGCGTTCGGTCCGGACGACAAGACGTTGGTCTCGGGCGGGGCGAATGAGGCCGCCTTTGCCGATGACCAAGCGCCGGTTCCCGCCCAGACGGTCACGTGATTCACTTCAATGCCTCAGCCGCGGCGGCGCGCACTATTCGGCTGGGCTTGTGGAAAGAAGGGCGTGACGTCCGCCGCACGGCCGCGGGGTATGTGCGCGGCGACCCGTCCGACTCGTTGGAAGATCATGTGGGAAGTCTCCCGGAATTCCAGCAGTCAAGCGACGGCCTTTGATTCCTTCGGAAGCGTGCTTGCCGGCGCGGCGCCCTTTTTCTTCTCCCCTTCCCGTCCTCGGGAAGGGGGCCGTGGCGTTAGGGCGCCTTTTACTCCGCCGACAAATTCGCCAGGTAGTTGTCGTACTTGGTCCGCACGGTGGCCTCGTCGCCGTGCAGCTTTTTGAGCTTCACCTGCAACTCGTCCATCTCCTTCTCCTGGTTCTCCAAGGTCGTCAGGTAGCGCGTGAACAGCGGGGACTCCTTCGGGGTCTCGCGCAGGTTTTCGCGCAGGCGCTTCTGATCGACCGTGATCGTCTGAATGCGGCGGTCGGCGGTCTGGATGTCTGCCCGCAAGGTGTCCCACCCGGCCTTCATCTTCAACGCCTCTTGGAGCTGGGCCTTCAGGGCCGCCGGGGCCTCCTTCAGGTTGATGATGTAGCGGATCTGGTCGTCGGCTTGGTTCGTCAACTGGATCGTGCTGCCGGCCTCGCGCTCTTCGATCACCGAATAGCTCGTGTCCTTCTTGGAGGCCACGTCCACTTGGAAGCGGAACACGTCGGCCGCCTCTTCGGCCGGGACGTTCTTGCCGACGAACTTGAAGCCCTGGCCCTTGCGGTTCGGGTGCTCGATCAGGACGACGCGGTCGGTCGCGGAGCGGTTGGCGATGTCGTACGTCTTTTCTTCGCGGAACAGCGTGTTGGTGTAGATCAAGCCTTTGACGGCCTTCACGCTGGTGATCTTGCTGGTCGCGTTGCCGTTCTTGGCGGACACTTCCGTGCCGAGGTCGATGGCGTAGCTCACCAGCCGCTCCTCGTCGGGCTGCAAGTCGAGGACGCGCGTGTCGCCGGCGTAGGTCGAGCCTTCGTAAATGGTGATCGGCCCCTGAGACAGCGGCATGCCGGAGGTGTTCTTGAACTTCAAGCCGAGCAACGGGTGCTTGGCTTGGACGCCGGGGTTGTAGATGCTGACGCGCTTGCCTTCCACCTTCTTGTTGACGATGGGCAGCAGGGCCGACTTCTGCCGGCCCAAGTTCACCGGCTGATCCACCACGTACTGGTGGTAGTCCCCGAGGGCCGACGCCGTCGTCGCGCTCTGGACGCTGGCCCCGAGGTTCAGGTCGGCCCGCAGCCGCTGGGCCGCTTCTTGGGCGAACTTCCGGCGGCCTTGGTCGCTCAACTTATCCTCGCCACTTTTTTCGTCAGAGAGCTGCTTTGCAAATTCTTCCGCCCTTTCCTCGGGCACGCCGGCCGCCGGAATGCCCGATTTCCCGGGAGCGCCGTCTCTCTTCTTGCCCAATTTTTCGCCAGACCGGCCACTCCCGACCAACGCCCCGTCATACGTCGGCGGGCGCAGGGAGGCGAACAGCTCCGGCTCGACGGTCGGCCGGCCGACGTACAGCGGGTTGTACAAGTCCATCTTGAACGAGATGGGCCGGCCGGAGACCAAGGCCATCGTCACACCCGTCCAGTCCTCATCGGTGGGATTCTCCACGACGGCCCACCCTTGGAGGAAGGGTTGCTCCTTGCCGAGGACGAGGCGGTAACTGGTCTTCCAGATCGGGTTCTCAATCACATAGCCGACTTCAACTTTGCGCTTGCCTTCGCCCGTGAAGTTGAGACTGACGGCCTTCTTCTGCGAGTCGTGTGACAGGGAAAGCGTCTCCAACGCTCGCCGCATTTCGTTCTCGATCACCGGGTTGGAGAACCGCAGCTTTTGCAGTTCGTTCAGGCGGACGGCCCGCACGCCCTCGGCGCACCACAGGTTCAGGACTTCGACTTCCTGAACGCCCTCCTTCGTCGTCACCTTCTGCTTCTCGACGCCGATAATCTTTCCCGTCAGGCTGCCGGGTTGGTTGGCCGTGTTGACGAGCGTCACTTCCACGGCCTCGCCGCGGGCTTGGGTGAGGATGGCCGAGAAGCTCGGGCTGTTGTTCAGGTTGATGGCGAAGGAGCGCAACGTCCGGTCAATCGGGTCGTGCGAGTCATACGTCACCGACGACACGCGGCCGGTCTTCGACGTGTCGATGAGGGTCATCGACTTGATGAGGTCGTTGATGTCCTGCTCGGGGAACGTCAGGTCCACGCGGGCGTCGCCGTCGATCTCGCCGGACCGCGTGAAGTGGCCGACGCCGGAGTTGAACAGGATGACTTGGGAGACCGGCAAACTGACGGCCGGCTTCAAGTCGGCCAACTTGGCGGCCTTATCGGCGACAGCCGCCACGGGCGCGGATTCGCCGCGCTGGGTCATGAACACGGTGCCGGCGGCCAAGGCCCCGAGGGCGGGCAGGCCCCACATCAAGCGACGCATGGATGTCATGAGAGTTCTCACCGAAGTGGTTCGCGGAAGACGGGCGCACGGAGGCAAGTTTAGCGGATCGTCGGGCAACGAACGCCGGGCCGCCGCGGAATGGCCGGCCATGTTACACGGCGGCGTCGCGCCTCAGTCCCACTCGCGTAACTTCTCCGCCAGGCCGCGGACGGCGTTGCGGCGCTTCTCCAGCACGGCGAACAGGGCCAGGATGGCGATGCCCAGCACGATGCCCGAGGCGTACCAGACCCACGGCTGTTGGCGGTCCACGGCCGCGTGCCAGATCATGGCGAACACGTCCAAGGCCATGAAGCCGACGCCGAGGTAGAGGAACGCCCGGACGCGGAACCACATGCCCGCCAGGATGCCGGCGAAGCACCACGCCGCGAGGGCCACCGGCAGCCACACGGATTGGCCGATGCCCGCGATGAACAGGTCGGACGCGGAGGCCACGTAGATCATGCTGATCCCGAGATACCGCAGGCCCGACGCGGCTTCGGGGCGGAGCCGGTGCCGGTTCACGAACTCGGAGACGAGGACGATCAGCGCGAGCGGGACGGCCCAGACCTGCGGGTGGACGACCGCCGGGATGCCGTTGTGCGACAGCAGCGCCCACAGTCCCGCGTTGGTCGCCAAGGCCCCGAGCAGCGCCCAGCCGAATGAGCGGCGGGAGAGGGCGACCAGCCCGTAGAGCAGCCCCGCCATGAACCAGAGAGCCGCGTACACGTCGAAGTGTTGCGGCAACTTGTCGAGGTAGCCGAGCATCGGCCGCAGGCCGGGGGCCTTGGCGTCCGCGTACTCCATCACCGCCCCCGGTGGCTTCGCCCAGAACGCCAGCAGCGGGATCAGCGGCAACAACGCGCCGGTCCGCAAGAGCGGCCGGGAAAGGACGCGCAGGCCCCGGCGGGCGAACATCTCCGCCAGGCCGACGCCGACGAAGGCCAAGATCATCACGATGAACGTCCAGTACCGCACGGCCTGCCCCGTGAACACCTGCGGCACGTTCAAGCGGACGTGCGCGAAGGCGAGGACGAGCAGCGCCTCGGCCAAGTACACGTAGCCCGCCCGGCCGTGAGCCGTCGGCCCGAGCGGGTCGCGGCCCGGCCGCAGGGCGCACTGAATCGCGAGGGCGAGCAGCCCGAGAATTGCGGCCAGCACGGCGCCGACCGCGAGCGGGTCGAGCGGAGTTTTCTTCACGACCGGGTCGTACTGCGGGATCTGCTGCGTCAGCACCACGGCGAGCATGACGAGGGCCAGCGCGCCGCTCATTCCGCCCGCGCCGCGGAAGTCGTCGGGCCGCGTGGCGGTCGCGGGCGCCGGCCGCAGGTTCAGGTAAATCATGGCCGTGGCCGCCAGCGTGACGAAGAGGCCCGCGTGCCGGTCCAGCCACGGCACGGCGCCGGCGGGGTCGGGAATTGCCCACGCCAACAGGCCCGCCGCGAACATGCCGAGGCCGAGCGTGACACGCCGGACGCCCACTTCCCACGCCCCGGCCCGCCGGGTGAGAATCGCCGCGGCGACCACGAGCAGGCCCGCGGCGGCTGGGGCCGCGAGCCGGTGGAGGATGTCCGCCTCAGCGGCGGCCGTGCGCGCCGCCATGCCGAGAGTCAACGCAGCCGTAACCGATTGCAAGACCAAGAGCCACCGCGGTGCGTCGAAGCGGCGGGCGACGACGGCCGCGGCCACGACGTAACTCGCGAAAGCAAGCGGCGCCGGCCAGCCGAGCCAGACCGGCCCCGGCCGCACATCCGCCAGGGCCAGCCCGATGGCGGCCACGCCGACGAGGTACACGCCGGGCCAGCGAAACTCGGCGTCCGGCTCTCGCCGCAACAGGGCGCACGCCCCGCCGACGGCGACAAGCGCCCCCCACGCGAGCAATGGGGGATCAATCTCGGACCCCGCCCACGTCGGCAGTAAGCCGAGCAGCAACAGCATGACCGCGACCGCCGCCGCGGAAAGCGGGAACGGCGGGAATTGTGCGTTATGGCCACGCCGATCTCGCAGGAAGGAGAAGGCCATCCCGGCGACCGACAGGCCCGCCGCCACGGCCAGCGCCAAACTCGCCCCGGTGTCCGGCCCCCAAGAAACCCACATCAACATGCCGGCCAGCGCCGCCGTGATGCCGGCCGCGTACTCGTGCAGCGAACTTCGTAAGCGAACGGCGACCACGCCCAGCAGCACGGCGGCCACGGCGGTTTCGGCGGCCGGCGCCCACGGCCACGGGTCCGTCCAACCGGCCCGCAAGCCGAGGAGGACGAGGCCGAGCGACAGCGCTTCGAGCCAGCGGGCCGTTGACCGCCCCCAATCCGAACGCGGCGAGAGCGCCGCCAGCGCCACGCCTGCGGTCGCCCAAGCGATCCCGAGAACGTGGAACGAGAGCCATTCGCCAACGTCATCCCACGGCGCCGCGGAGCAGCCGGCCAACAACCCGGCCAACACGGCGAACAAGCCGACGACGTGCGTGCGCCAGAGCGGCTTCATATGCCAGAACGCGGCGGTGAACGCGAGGAGGAACACCGCCCATCCATCAATTCCCAGCCGGGCCGACGCGGGGCCGAGTTGCCGGAACGGGAACGCCATCAGGTGGCTGAACGGAATGAGGCACAACACGGCGAGGCCCGCCACACTGGCCGCGACCATCGCCGTCAGCAGGCCGCGGCCGGGAATATGGCGCTCGCCGCCCAGCCACGCGAGGGCCCACGCGGCCCCGGCCCCGACGGCCAACAGGGCGACGCGCATCTGCTCCGCGGCGTCCAGCGTCCCGCCCCCGGTCACGACGCCCAAGGCGTAGCCGCCGGCGACCGTCCCGACCCACACCAGCCCGCCGGCGAAGGCGTAGCCGGCCGAGCGTTCCCGCCAGGCCGTCAGCACCAAGCCGACCACGATCATTGCCAGCGGGACCGTCATCGACGCCGTCCAGCCCATCCGCCCGAAGATGGAATCGGCGGCCGGCCCGGTCGGCGACTGGCCCGAGAGGCCGAGCATCGCGACGTGGGTCGTCAACACCAGCACGACGGCCGCCCCGGCCGCGACTAGGCCGCGGATCCACGCGAGACTCTGAGGCGAGAGGCCCGCGGGCCGCCGGGCCGTTGGCTTCAGCCACGCGGCCGTGGCCGAGCCGAGCAGGAACACGACGGCCAAGCCCCAACGCAAAGCCGACGCGGCGGCGATGTCCGGCGTGAAAGACCCCGCCAACAAGAACGGGACGGTCATGGCGAGGACCGTGAAGCCCGCGACCGAGATCGGCCCGCCGGACTCGCGCCGGCACGCGAGCGACAACGCGACGGCCAAGCATCCCAACAACAGCCACGCCCCCAAGCCCCAGACGTGGCCGGCTTCGGCGAGTGGGTAGAACACCGGGGCGGCGCCCGCCGGCGTCAATTCGGCGACGACGAACGGGAGCAGCCCGCCCGCCGCGAGCAGCAGTTGGCCCGCGACAAGAGCGGCGAGGACGACGCGGTCCGCCGACGGGCGAACGCTGTCCCACAAGTCGGCGATGACGGCTCGCGGTCGCAAAACCTGGCGGGCCAGTTCCCAGCCGACGGAGAGGACGGCGACGGCCAGCCCGTACGCCTGCAACGCCCGCGGGTCGATGACGCCGAGCGGCCCGGGGAACCACTCCTGCCGCTCGACCCACGCGAAGCCGAGCAGCCCGGCCGCCCACGTCAGGGCCACTTGGAATGCCGGGAACGCCCCGCGGTCTTTCCAGACGAATGACGACGCCAGCCACAGCACGCCGGCCCACGCCGCAAAGGCGGCCCACAGCGCCGCCAATCCCGCGTCTGGCACGATCAGGAACGGCACGGCCAGGCAGGAAGTCAGCCGGGCGGAAAAGCGCAGCGGCTCCGTGAAGAGGCCAAGCCAACGTGCGGATTCGCCTTCCCGATTGGCCTGCCGGATCAACGTCGCCGAACCCAGAGCCGCCGTCGCATGAACCAGAAGCGCCAGCAGAACGGCCAAGCGCCACGTTTCCACGCCCAGCGGGAACGTCAACACTTGGGCGAGCGCCAGCAGGCCGACCAGCGAGCCGGCCCAGACCAATCCGCGCCGGCGGTAGAGCGTCGCGAGGATCAGCGCCGTGGCGGTGAGGAAGAAAAGAATTCCGGAAGTCGTGAGGTGCCGCAGGGCGCCGACTTCGAAGAGCGGGAGCGCCAGCGAGAGCAGCCCCGCCGCCCCGGCCACATCACGGCACGCATCGCGGAGCCGAGGAAGTCGTGGCAGGGCGAGGGCCGCCAGCGCGAGCGCCATTCCTTCGCCGCCGACGGCGAGGCCCCAAACGCCGGGTTGATCGGGCCGGACCGCCCAAAGGAACCACAGCGTCGCCGGGATCAGCAGCCACACGCCGAAGAGCGAGACCACGCGGAACCGCCAGCGCAGGCTCGCGACGATAAAGCCGGCCGCACAGGCCAGATGAACGCCGGCCGCGAGCATCGGCAACTCGGGGCCGTGTACCGTCACCAATAGCAACGCAACGATGGCGGCGCCGGCCGCGCCACTCGCCAGACAGAGAGCATCAGCGAGTCGGCCACGGCGGTCGAGCCACGCCGACAAGGCCCACAGGATACTTGCGAATCCGACGAGCGCCGCGCCGCTCGACCCAGCCGTGACCCGCTCGCGCAGCCAGCGCGCGGGATCGACGCCGTCCGGGACCGCCCAACCGTCGGCCGCGGCGTGGAAGCCGAGGACGGCCGCGCACGCGGCGCACGGGATCGCGGCGGCGTACAGCCACGGCATCTCGTCGCGGTAGGCCGTCCAGCCCAATAGTAGGCCGACGGCCGCCGCCACGACGAGCAGCGTGAGCGGGGCCGGCCACGCCAGGGCCAAACTCGCGGAGAGGACGAGCATGCCCGTGACCGCGACGCCGGTGCCGGTCGCCCGCAGGCCGACCGACTCTTTCACGCCGCGCTGCACGAGCAGGCCGGCCGCAAGCAGTGGCATCCCTGCGAGGACCGTCGGCAGCGCCATGTGCCGCAACGTCGCCGGCAAGTCGTCGGCCCGGCTGAGGACGAACCCCCAGGTGGCCCCCAAGGCGAAGACGGCCAGCCCGACGAACAACAAGAGTGCCGTCGCGGTGTCTTCCGTCACCGCGGCCGGTTCTGAGCTTCGCCGCGACCGGGTCAGGCGGCCGACGACGGCGGCCGACGCGGCCGCGAAACAGGCGAGCGACAGCCAGACCGGCTGAAGCACAATTACGCTTACGTCACCGATTGCCGGCGCCATCTGACTCGCCGGGGCGCCGACCAAGGCCAGCGCCAGCCACCAACGCCGCGAGACGGAATCGGCTTCGACCAAGTCGCGGCCGCCCGTGCGGATCAGCCACGCGAAGCCGACGACGGCGCCGACCTTCACCGCCATATCCAGCGCGTCTGCCGTGCCCCGCGCCCCGAGGTCGCCGAGCAAGAGCAGGTTGAGCGGGGTCAGCAGGACGGCGATGACCAACAGCCCGCGGCTCGTGACGGCCAGCTTCCAGTGGTGCAGCGTGTAGTGCCCGGCCCCGAACACCGCCGCCGTGATGCCGGCCGACAGCAGGAACGTGAAGTACGGCAACTCTTCGAGCGTGCGCCACAGGGACAGCACCAGCGCGACCGAGCAGCCGACGATCAACAGCCCGCCGGCCAGTTCGCCCCACAGGATGTTGCGGACGTGCATGAACTCGCCGAACGCCTCGGCGAGCGACCGGCGGGGCGGCGCGACGGGCACGGGCGACCGGCGCGGCAACGGGGGCGGCGCCGCGGGGGGAGTCACTTCCAATTCCACTTCGAGGGGTGGCTCTTCGGCCGGCTGGACTTCGTACGTGTCCGGACCCGCCGGCAGCGGCGGCGGGGCGACGACCGGCCGCAAGACTTCCGGGGCCGGCTGGCGCCGCCGGCCGAGGAGAGCCTCCTTGCGCAACTGAAGTTGCTCGGCCACTTGGCCGGCCACTTCCTCGCTGAGCGCCCCGTCTTCTTGAAGCTGGCGGATCTCCAGGCGGGTGGTGCGCAGCCGTTCGAGGCGGCGGGCGAACTTCCCGGTCAAGTCGAGGTCACACCGGGGGCAGTCGCGCGCCCAGGATCTCACCGCCGCGTCGCACGCCGGGCAGAATTCGAAGTGATTGTCGAGGATCGGCGCCGGATTGCGCGACCATTTGACGGTCCACAGCAGAACGACGACCGCCACGACGAGTGCCGCCGCCGCGGACAGGACGCACATCAGCGTACATGAGTCCATCGCGGCTGGCGACTCGGTTAGGCGTGAATGGGAGGGCCGAGGCCGGCGGGGCCTCACCGGGGAAAAACCGCGGGAAACGACATTCGTGTGGCGGGCAATTCGCCGCCGCGATGCCGTCGAGTTACGAATGTCTTATCGAAATGGCGACCGCCCGCGCGATTCGGGGGACCGCCGCGGCGGCGCCCGCGCCGCGGAACCCAGAAATCAAAGTTGCTCGCACGGGCGACCAGTGGTATAAATAATTCTTGAGAACCCCGCCTAATCGCACCTTTGCCGGTCCTTTAACAGTTTGACGGCCGACCCGCACGCCACCCACCCCACCAAGGTGCAAACCGATGAATTCGCTTCCCAATGCCGGAACCCGTTTCGCCCCCGGCCGCCGGGAGTTCCTCCGTGTCGGCGTCGTCGGCGGCCTCGGCCTGACGCTCGGCGACTTCTTCGCCATGCAGGCCCGTGCCGACCAAAAGACGTTCGCCAGCAAAGAGGGCGTCGCCAAGAGCGTCATCCAAATCGTGTTGCCCGGCGGGATGGCCCACCAAGAATCGTGGGACCCGAAGCCGGAGGCCCCGCTCGAGTACCGCGGTCCGTTCGGCGTCGCCAAAACGAAAATCCCCGGCGTCGTCCTCAACGAGAACTTCAAGAACGTCGCCGGCGTCGCGGACAAGATGACGATCATTCGCTCCATCGCCGGCAAGGAGGCCGACCACGGCCGGGCGACCTACACGATGTACACCGGCTACCGGAAAAGCCCGGCCATCGAACACCCGAGCGTCGGGGCGGTCGTCTCCCACGAATTTGGCCCGCGCAAGGATCTGCCGCCTTATGTGGCTGTGCCGTCCGCGACCGAATACGGCGGCACCGGCTACCTGGGGTCGCAGTTCGGCCCCTTCGGCATCGGCAGCGACCCCGCCCGCAGCGGGTACAAGGTCCGCGACCTGTCCCTGCCGCCGGGCGTGGACGACCGCCGCTTCTCGACCCGCCGCGAAATCCTCGACGTGGTGGACGACCACTTCAAGTACCAAGCCGGCAAGGCCGAGGCCCTCGGGGCGATGGACGAGTTTTACCAGCGCGCCTACGCCCTGATTAGCTCCCCGGCCGCCCGCGAGGCGTTCGACATCGAGAAGGAAACGGCCGCGACGCGGGCGAAGTACGGTACGACCGACGCCGGGCCGCGGTTCCTGCTGGCCCGCCGGCTCGTCGAGGCCGGCGTGCGGTTCGTCACCGTGAGCTACGGCGGGTGGGACATGCACGCGGGCATCGAGAATGCGATGAAGCGGCAGGCCCCGGGCCTCGACGCCGCCTTGGCCGGCTTGATCCGCGACTTGGAAGACCGGGGGCTGCTCGCCTCCACCGTCGTGCTCGTGACCAGCGAATTCGGGCGGACGCCGAAGATCAACGCCTCGGCCGGCCGCGACCACTTCCCGCGCGTCTTCTCGGTGGCTGTCGCCGGCGGCGGGTTCAAGAAGGGCCTCGTGTACGGGGCGTCCAACTCGACGGCCAGCGAGCCTGAAGAAAACCCCGTCCGCGTGGAAGACGTGTTGACCACCGTCTACCACCAACTCGGCATCAACGTGGACAAGGAACTGATGGCCCCCGGCGGCCGGCCGATCGAGATCATCGACGGCGGCGAAGTCGTTCATGGGTTGATCGGGTAACAAGGCGAGGCAAATGGCCGCCGTTCCCGTGACGTCAGCCGGGATTTTTGGCTTTCGTTGGAGTCCCGGCTTCAGCCGGTCTTCCGCAGGAGCCGACACCTGCCCGCGGCACGCCAACATCGGGTCAACGTCCCGAAGACCGGCTGAAGCCGGGACTCCAACGAAAGCCAAAAACCGGCCGACGCGCGATTGGTGCGGCCGCCCGCCCAAGACCGCGTGAACGCGGGACTCCAACGCGGCCGCCTCACGGCGGGATACGCCGGATGTGGATCACGATGAGCGGCTCGGCGAGGGCTTTGTTACAGGCATCCCCGGCCAAGCGCTTAGGACCTCACTCCTTCTTCCCCTTCCCGCCCACCGGGAACGGCAACACGCCGACGCGCTTCGCCCACGCATCCCACTTGACGGACAACTCCTTCACGCGCTCCGGTTGCTTCGTCGCCACGTTCGTCGCCTCAATGCGGTCGGCGTCGATGTCGTAGAGTTCCCACGGCTTGTTGTTCACGGCGACGAGCTTCCACTGGCCCACGCGGACGGCCCGGTTGCCTTCGTGTTCCCAGTACAGGGCGTCGCGGTCGAGGGGCTTGTCGGCGAACGCGGGGGCGAGGCTGCGGCCTTCGAGGGGCGGGGCGGCGGCGGGGTACTTGGCGCCGGCCAGGTCAACGACGGTGGCCATGAGGTCGGGCAGTTGGCCGGGCTGTTTGCGGAGTTCGCCCTTGGCGGCGATGCCGGCCGGCCAGTGGGCGATCAGCGGGGTGCTGATGCCGCCCTCGTGGACCCAGTGCTTGTACTCGCGGAACGGCGTGTTCGACACGTTGGCCCAGCCGCGGCCGTAGGCGACGTAGGTGTCGGCCGGGCCGGGGAACACGGTCGGACCCATGCGCACCGGGTAGCCGTCGCGGGTCTGGGCCGGGACGCTGCCGGCGGCGGCGAAGTCGGTCGGCTTCATCGCCGAGAAGGTCGGCGCGTCCGGGCGCGGGCCGTTGGGGTGGTTCTTGTTGCCGGCGCGGCCCATCGGCTCGGCGCAGCCGCCGTTGTCTTGCAGGAACAGGATCAGCGTGTTGTCGAACTGCCCGGTCCGCTTCAACTCCGCGACCAGCTTGCCGACGCCTTGATCCATGCGGTCCACCATCGCGGCGTACACTTCCATGCCGGCGGCCTCCCACTTCTTGTCCTTCACCTTGTCCCAGTCCTCGGCCCCGGCGCTCATCGACTGGTCCGGGGAAATTAGCCCGAGTTTCGCCGCCTTCTCGACGCGGGCCTTGCGGATCGGGGCGTACCCGCCGTCGTACTTCCCCTTGTACTTGGCGATGTCCTCGGGCAGCGCGTGCATCGGCCAGTGGGCGGCAGTGTAGGCGACGTAGAGGAAGAACGGCTTGCCGGCGTGGTCCTTGGCGTGGTCGCCGACGAACCGGGTCGCATTGTCGGTGATGGCGTCGGTGTAGTAGTACGTCTCGGGCTTGTACGCCGCGTCGGCATAGGGGGAGATCATGGTGTTGTCGCGGACGAGGGACGACGGGTCGTAGAAGCTGCCGGCCCCGTGGATGGTGCCGTAGAAGCGGTCGAACCCGCGGGCCAGCGGCCAATTGTGCTTCGGCCCGGCCGCCGCGGCGAACCGCGTGACGTGCCACTTCCCGGCCATGTAACTGCGGTACCCGGCCGGACGCAGCGTCTCGGGGATGGTCCGGACCTTGGCGCTCAGGTCGCCGCGGTAGCCGTCCACGCCGCTGTCCTCCATCATGTGCCCGACGCCCGCCTGGTGCGGGTGCAACCCGGTGAGCAGACTGGCCCGCGTCGGGCAGCACCGGGCCGAGTTATAAAACTGCGTGAACCGCACGCCCCCCGCCGCGAGCGAATCCAGATTCGGCGTGGCGATCTCCCCGCCGTAACACCCGAGGTCCGAGAACCCCATGTCGTCGGCCAAGATGACCACGATGTTCGGCGGGGCGGCTGTGGTGGCCCCATGGAGGAGGAAAAGCGGGGCGAAGGCGAAAAAGGCGCGAGTCATGGCGTTTCCTTGTTGTCGAGGCGCGGCGGATCTTTGCGCCCGTCGTGATCCACACCCCTTCTCCACCGCCGTCCGGCGGTCGTGTTGGAGTCCCGCTTTTAAGCGGTCTTGGAACTCTCTCTCACAAGGCCCAGAAGGACCGAGTCTTCGACGGTCCGACCCCGTGGCCGAGAGGCCGTCACCCACGAAGGCGAACCCTCGAAGACTCGGTTCGCCGGCCGTCTTCGGGTGTGAGGTTCAAGACCGCTTAAAAGCGGTACTCCAACACGACCGCCGGACGGCGGTGGAGTAGGGGTGTGGATCACGATGCGCGCAACGCCGTATCGTACCGCCACCCGGCGGCGTATTTCCATGCCGCGATTTGACATTGGCATGAGGCCGGGTCACGCCCCGACGCATTGCAACTCGTGGGCGATAAAACTGACCTCCTTGGCCGCGGTGTACACCGATGTCACCCGGTATCTCCCGGCGGGCAATTCAAATTCCGCGTGGTCGCCCAACCAGCTTCGCGGAATGTCCCCGGCGTCCAGCAGAACCACTCGGCCGCCGGGGTGTCGGAAGAAGGCTTCTTCCTCGACGGCCATGTTGGCAATCACGGATCGGAAGTGGGCGAGCAGCGCCGACTCGGACGGGGCGTACACCCAGCGGAGGATGAAATGCCGGCCCGCCCACGGGTAATGAGCCGCCATCGTCACGTCGCCGGTGAGGACGACGCCGTAGCCGCGGCCCACGCGGATGGCGCCGGCCCACCCGGGCACGTCGCAAGCCCGGTCGTAGTCGGTGGCGACGCCGGCCCGGTCGTAGCGGAAGGTCGCCTGCATCTTGCGACCGTGGCTCGGCTCCGCGACGCCTTCCCAATGGCGGGCGTGCGCCGCCGGCACGAGCAGGTGCGGCCCGCCCGTCGTGCTCACCCAATTGAGTTTCCGTTTGGCCACGCGCAATCCCAGTCCGGTTACGAGCAGAGCTTCTTTCCCATGCTCACCCGGTCTTCCACATCGTACCCGAGGTTCTGGTCGAACACGATCACCGCCGGCACAGCCACGACCACCCCTCATGGGAGAAGTGGACGGCCAGCCGGCCCGGCTCCAGCGAGGCGATGGCGTCCCGGTTGCTCCCGGCGGCGACCGCCTCGCCGAAGGTCACGACGGTCGGCTCGCCGTGGAAGTCGTAATAGACGCAAAGCCGGGCCGCGTCGATGGCCCATTCCCCGTCCGCCCGCCCGCAGTACCGGCCGTCGAGAGCATCCATCAACTTGGAACTGTCGCGGAACGTGTTCCTGCCGCGGCGGGCCAGCAGTTCCAGCCAGCGGTCCCGCTTGGCGGGGGCCACGAAGGCCCGGACGAACGCCGCCAAGTGTTCCTCGACATCCACGGCCAACCCTCATGGGCCAAGCGAACAGGGCGCGGTCGCCTACGCCGGCGCGCCGCGGCGCGCCAACTCCGCGTTCGCGAGGCGGGTCACCGCCGAGCAGTCGGTGCGCTGGTAGTCGTACTGGACGCCGGCGCCGCCGACGTGGTCGATCTCCGCGATGAACTTGATCTCGGCGACGGCGGGCAGTCGCCCGAGCGCCGTCAGGTCGTCGTCGGCCATGTCCCGCGCGGCCGTGTCCAGCAGCGTGTGCAGCGCCCTGACGGCCTGCTCGCTGTTCACGGGGTCGTGCAGGGCGCGGGCGCGGAGGGCGGCCACGTACGGGCGCGGGGCCGCCGCCCCGGCCGCGATGATCCCGGCGAAGTCGCCGTCGGCGATGGCCGCCCACGCCGTCTCCTCGGCGGTGGCCGGCGTCCAGCCGATGGCCGCGAGGACGGCCGCGGCCCGTTGCGCCCGCAGGTCGCGCCCGCCGTAGCGGGCCAGTTCGGCGGCGCTCATCTCGGGGCGGTCCTCCCCGCGCAGGGCGGCCGTGAGCAGATCGACGGCCAGCCGGCGGTCCAGCGTCTCCAACACGTGCCGGGCGTTTTCCGGAAACCTCGCCCGCTGGTCGAGCAGCGCCGCCACGAGCCACGGGATGGTCTTCGGGCCGCCCAAGGCGCAGAGGGCGTGGGCCGCGCCCTCCCGGACGACGGGGGAATCGCCGACGGTCGCGGTGAGGAGCGGATCGACGGCCTGCCCGTCCCCCAGTTGCCCCAAGGCGCGGGCGGCGATCTGCCGCACGTCGGCCTCCGAGTCGTGCGCCAAGCGCTCAATCAGCGGCATGACGGCCCGCGCGTCGCCCGTCGCCCCCAGCGCCTTCGCGGCGCGGCGGCGGACGGCCCCGTCGTCGGCATCCAACTCCCGAATCTTGGCCGTGACCGCGTCCTCCTGCTCCATGAGCAGGGCGAGGGCGAGGGCGTCCGCGTCGGTGTCGGCGGCCGGTGTGAGGGGGGCCGGGACGACGACGACGGCCCCGCAGTCCGCGCCTGGGCAGCGGAAGCGCTTGCCGGCCTGCGCCGGCTTGACCCGCAGCTTATGCCCGTTCGGGCAAGTGAACCGAATAACGTCCGCGTCGCTCACGTCGCTCCTTCGATTGCGGCCAGCGTGTCTTGTGGTCTACCGGATACGACGTGGGCCGGCCCGGCCCGGCGCCGCTTTCATACCCGTGGCCCACGCGGCCGCCCGGAGAGAATATGGGGGCGCCGAGAGACGACGGCATGCGTGGGAAAGTCCAAAGACGATTCGTTTGAGTATCGTCCCCGCATTCCGGTGGCTTGTCAACGGAAATGCCCGTCAGCTTTCCGGCTCCTCGTCGAACAGCGCGGACAGCGACCGCCTCGGGTTGCTCAGGAAGCCGCGGGTAATCTGGTAGTGGTCGGTGTCCGCGTAGGCGACTTCGCGGATGCCGTCGCCGTCGAGGAGGTGGATCAGGGCGTCGGGGTAGGCCATGATGATCGGCGAGTGCGTGGCGATCACGAACTGGCTGCCTCGTTTCACATAGTCGTGCAGCAACGCGAGGAACTGGAGTTGCCGCTTGGGCGACAGGGCCGCCTCCGGCTCGTCCATCAGGTAGAGGCCGTTGTCCCCGAAGCGGTTCTGGAACAGGGCGAAGAACGACTCGCCGTGCGATTGCGCGTGCAGGGACTTCGCGCCGTAATACTCGCCGACGCCGAGCCGTTCGACCTCGGACGCGACGTTGTAGAACGTCTCAGCTCGGAGGAAATAACTGGCCGAAGGCAAGCCGCCGGCCGTCTTGGCCAGTCGGACGCACTCGTCGAGCGTGGAGTGCGAGGCCCGCGTGGCGAAGTTGAAGTTGCGGCTGCCCCCTTCCGGGTTCAAGTCGCAGGCGACGGCGACGGCCTCCAACAGCGTCGATTTGCCGGACCCGTTCTCCCCCACCAAGAACGTCACCTTCGGGTGGAACGGCAACCGCGTCAGCCCGCGGACGGCCGGCAGCGTGTACGGGAAGCGGCTCGCGTCCGGGACGCGGTCGCGCACCAGTTCCAGGTGCAACAGGTACGGCCCCGGGTTGCTCTTCCGCTTCCGCGCCACGGGCCGTTCCCTCCGGTGACCAATCGTCACCCTCAGTCTACACCGCCGTCCGGCGGTCGCGTTGGAGTCCCGCTTTTAAGCGGTCTGTGACCGGACACCCGCAGTAGACCGGCGAACCGAGTCTTCGAGGGTTCGCCATTGTGGGTGACGGCCGTTCGCCCGCGGGGTCGGACCGTCGAAGACTCTGGTCCTCTTGGGCCTCTTCTCGGAGTGTTCCAAGACCGCTTAAAAGCGGGACTCCAACGCGACCGGCGGACGGCGGGGGAATTGCCGGAATGTGTCGGGCGGGGGACTCACCGCGGGGAGCAACCCCGCGGTTCGTCAGAGAGGTCACTTCGCCCCGGCCGGTTCCTTTACTTCGATTTGCTTCAGCCCCGTCGTCGAGGGGCCGTGCGTCACTTCCCCGGTGGCCGAGAAGCGGGAGCCGTGGCAGGGGCAGTCCCACGTCTGTTCGCCGGCGTTCCAGCGGACGATGCCCTTCATGTGCGGGCAGACGGCCGTCATCTCGTGCAGCTTGCCGGCGTCGTCGCGGTAGACGGCGTGCTTGGTCAGCCCCTTGCGGATCACGGCCCCGCAGCCGGACTTGATCTCGGCCGCGTCCGCCACGTCCCCGCCCGTCACCCAGTCGGCGTATTGCAGGGCGACGTTCAGGTTCTCGCCCATGTAGGTCCCGGCGGCCCGCACGGGGTGGCGGCTCGGGGCGTACACGTCGGCCAAGTCGCTCTTGCGGCCGGCCATCAGGTCGGTCAGCAGGCGGGCGGCGACGCCGGCGTGTGTCAGGCCCATGCCGGAGTCGCCGGTCACGACGTACACATTCTCGGCCCCGCCGGAGTCCGGGCCGATGAAGGCCAGCCCGTCGAGCGTCTCGAACACCTGCC
Organism: Zavarzinella sp.; assembly: GCA_043744795.1. Taxonomy (GTDB): domain Bacteria; phylum Planctomycetota; class Planctomycetia; order Gemmatales; family Gemmataceae; genus Zavarzinella. The sequence continues at coordinate 30,650 of JAYTTY010000170.1, forward strand.
CGGACCAGCGGTATTGCACTTTGCCGACGTCGGGGTTGTGCTTGCGCGCCCACTCTTCCAAGCGCGCCCAGCGGGCGTCTTGGTCGTCGGCCTGCCCGGTCTTGTGATCCTCTCCGCCTACGATCAGCAGGTCCGGCCCGCCCGGCTTCCCGGCCGGCTGGATGCGGACGAAGTGGTACGGGTCTTGCGTGTCCCACAAGAGGGCGTCGCGGACGGTCTTCGGCGGGATGTCGGCGGCGATCACATACGAGGTGTAGGCCGCCATCTTGGTGTGCAGGCCGATGACGTTGTGGACCGGGGAATTCGTCGCCACGACGACCTGATTCGCTTGAATCTCGCGGTCGTCGTCCGCCGTCACCGTCACCATCGGCCCGCCGGTGACGCCGGTGACGTTCACATTGGTGAGAATGCGACCGCCGTTCGCTTTCACCGCCTTCGCCAGCCCGGCCATGAACTTGAGCGGGTGGAAGCGGGCTTGGTTCTGGAAGCGCAGGCACGCCCCGGTGTGAAAGTGCTTGCACGGCACCTTGTTCAGCCGTTCCGTAATCACCCCGGCCCGGATGGCGGCGGCCTCTTCTTCTTCGAGCGTCTGCGGGTCGCGGCCGTCGGCGACGAACAGGAAGCCGTCCACGCGGGTGAAGTCGCAGTCGATGCCCTCGCGCCGGGCGATGTCCTCGATCAGGGTGATGGCGTCGGCGTGGCTGGCGTAAGCCAGTTTCGAGACGTCCAGCCCGCGGACGGCCTCCACGCGGGCGAAGCCGTCGTCGATGACGCTGGACAGGTGGGCCGACGTGTACGCCGTCTCCCCGCCGCCAAATTCTTCCTTGGAGTCCAGAAGGGTGACGGACCGCCCCTCGCGCAGCAACTCGTAGGCGGTCATCAGCCCGGCGATGCCGCCGCCGACGATGCAGACGTCCAGTTTCTTGAGATTGGCAAGCTTATCCCCCGGCCGCGGCGGGCTAGTGTCGGTCCAGAGTGATTGCGTGTCGGCCATGATGTGCGACCTGATACACATACCCGGTGAAGGTGTCCCGTCCTAAAGTAGGAGGAGGTGAATCCACGTCAAGCGGCAGGAGGCAGCCATGATCCACATCCGGCTAT
>JAYTTY010000171.1:0-2288 GCA_043744795.1 Zavarzinella sp.
TGCTCGTCATCGCCAACGCCATGCTCCAAAAACAACGGCCGTGGTCCCCGGAAATGGCTTGACAAACAACACAGTCACTCTCCGCGGCGGAGAGGGGGAACCAAACCAAAACCCGATTACGCCCCGTGTTCCCACACCCCGACGCACTTCACTTGGGCATCGACGGCCATCGGGTCGAGTGGCTGCGTGAGTGATTTCCCAAACACTTTGGGCGAACATTTGATATAGAAACGACCGGGATCGGGCCAAGGCTGGAAGACGCAAAGCTCATGGACGGCCGTCCATGAGCTTTCCCGAGACCTACTTTTTGGGCGGGGCCACCGCGGCCACCGGCGCCAGCCGGTCCAAATCCGCTTTGCCCATTCCCAACGGCTTCATCCATTCGCCGTAGGCGGGGTTGGGCAAGATGATCCACTTGCCGTTGCCGAAGTCGGCGGCGTGCTTGTCCACGGCGGCCTTCCGGTCCGCGATGGCCTTTTCCAACTCCTCCGGCGTCTTCTTCCCCGTTGGACCGCACTTGAACTCTTCGTCGAAGTCGCGCAGGTTGTCGCCAAAGTACAGCAGCACGTTGTAAATCTGCTCCGTGTCTTGCCGGCGCTTGGTCTTGTCGGTGGTGTCCTCGCTGAGCTTCAGTTGATTCTCGTCGGTGATGCCGATGCCGAGCCGGGCCAACTGCGCCTTGTTCGCGTCCCGGAACTTCTCCTGCCGGTTGCTGATGTACACCACGGTGATGCCGAGCTTCTTCGCCTCGTCGATGAACGCTTTGGCCCCCGGCACGAAGCCGAGTTGGCTGTTCGGGTCCGCTTCCCACAAGTCCCACAGGCGCTGGTCATAGGCCAGGTTGCTGCGCAGTTGCGCCGCCTGAAAGCCGGCGTTGTCGAGGACCGTCTCGTCCATGTCCATCACGACGGCCGGCGTCCCCTTGGGCTTCTTGTCCACCTCTTCCTTGAGCCGCCGGCCCGCGAGGTTGTACGCCTGCACGCAGCACGCCCGGTACTCGGCGGCCGTCCGCATGTACAGGTTCGCGTCCAGCGCGCGGTTCGGCGGGTCGTCCTGCTTGAACGCGGACGGCGCGACCGGGCTTTGGGCCGACACCCAACTCCCCGCCGCGAACGCCATCCCGAGGCCGCCCAGCGCGGCGACGGCGACAATCATCCGGGGCCGTGTCCATTGAATAAACATGGTTCCTCTCTGCGTTTCGGGGGTTATGGAGAGGATACAAGAACGGTTATGGACGGCCGGCCACGAACTTGGGCCGCCGAGTTGCCCGACATTGTGGACGATCCGCACCCGTGTGCCGATAATACCGGAATGAACTGGTCACCGATCCGTTCGCGATGCTCCCGGTATGGTCAAGCGACCGCCCTTCAACGAGGCCGTGCCGTGAGCTGACAACCCAACACCACTTCGCCGAGGGGTGCTGCGACGGGACGCACGGGCGGACTCGCCAGGCTCGATGGGGTGGCTTACTACCGTTCAACGGCGCCCGTTCATTGTTAAGGAGACTTTGAACGTGAGTGCCACTGTGAAAAAGCCCGCCACTTTTAGCGACTACCACGTCGCCGACATCTCGCTCGCCCCGTGGGGCCGCCGCGAGATCGCCATCGCCGAGACCGAGATGCCCGGCCTCATGGCCATCCGCGAGGAGTACGCCGCGCGCCAGCCCCTGAAGGGCGCCCGCGTCACCGGCTCGCTCCACATGACCATCCAGACGGCCGTGCTGATCGAGACGCTCAAGGACCTCGGGGCCGAGGTCCGCTGGGCCTCGTGCAACATCTTCTCGACCCAGGACCACGCCGCCGCCGCCATCGCGGCCGCCGGCGTCCCCGTGTTCGCCTACAAGGGCGAGACCTTGACGGAATACTGGGAGTACACCCACCAAATCTTCGAGTGGGCCGACGGCGGCTTCACGAACATGATCCTCGACGACGGCGGGGACGCGACCCTGTTGCTCCACCTCGGCGCCCGCGCCGAGGCGGACATCCACGTCCTCGACAAGCCGACCAGCGAGGAAGATCGCGTCCTCTACGCCGCCATCAAGAAGCGGCTCGCGTCGAAGCCGGGCTGGTACGCCGAGCGCCTCGCCGCCGTCAAGGGCGTGACCGAGGAGACCACCACCGGCGTTCACCGCCTTTACCAGATGCACAAGCGCGGCGACCTGAAGTTCCCCGCCATCAACGTCAACGACTCCGTCACCAAGTCGAAGTTCGACAACCTGTACGGGTGCCGCGAGTCGCTGGTGGACGGCATCAAGCGCGCCACCGACGTGATGATCGCGGGCAAGGTCG
>JAYTTY010000172.1:0-8838 GCA_043744795.1 Zavarzinella sp.
GGCCAAAGACACTCTCTCGATGTCTTTGGCCTTCGTTGGAGTCCCGGCTTCAGCCGGTCTTCGTGGGGTAATGCTCGACTCATTCACGACGCAACTGCCGGCGTCTCCCGCATCGCGGCGGCCAATTTGGCCACGGCGGGCCGGTGCGCCGGCTTAACGACGCGGGCCAAGGCGGCCAGGAAATCCTCCCACGCGTCCCCCTTCGGCCGGCGGCGGGGCCGGGCGGCGCGCAGGCCGTGCTCCACTTCGTACCGCTTGCCGAGTTGGATCAACTGGCGCCGGCGCTGGCGGCCGGGCGTCAGGCCGTTCTCGCGCTCGTACTCGCCGCCCAGGCGGGCCAATTGGTGGACGCGCTCGGCGCCCAAGCGCCCGGCCGCGGAGCGGGCGGCGTCTACAGGGGGCATCGGAATGACATCCAATTCGGGGGCCGGGCGCGGGCATTCCAGTGCGGCGCCTGGCGGGTGGTCATCAACGGGGGCGTCAGCCCCCGGGAACAAGTCCTGGGTCATGGTTTTCTCGGGAATAGCAGGGAAAATCGGGCAAATGGGGTGACAACCCATTATACGCACGGCCCCCCGAAAAATGGCGCGGCAAACGGTCGATTTGGGGGCCGATTTTCGCCCCGGCCGCGAGTCCCGCATGACAGTCGCGGCACAGAGTTTGCCTGCCTCTGTTTCACTCTCGACGCCGCCCTTGTCCTGCCTATGAATCGGCGTCGCACCCCTTCTCCCGGAGTCCCCAATGTCTCTGCGAACCGTTGCCCAATCGGCGTTTGCCGTCGGCCTCCTTTCCGGCGGGTTCCTCCTCGCCCTGTACGCCGGCGAGCCGCCCAAGAAGGACCCGCCCGGCAAAGCCGTCCGTGACCCGGCCGCGCCAAGGGGCTGTTCCCGTACCCGTCGCTGCCGCACCCGCTGCACGCCAACGGCGGGCAAGTCTTCCCGAAGATGCAGATCGACATGTTCCCACGCCTGGAGCGGTTCGACGTGGACTTCGACATCCCGGAGGCGTTCCTGCCCGAATTCCCGCCGGCCATCTTCATGCAGAACCGCCCCGAACTCGGCGACGTGTCCCGCGGCCAAGTCGTTCACCTCGGCAACTTCCGCGACCTGTTCAAGGAGATCGCGACGCCCGTGCAACTCGAAGGCCTGCGCATGCTGCTGACCCCGCTGCCGCAGGAGGAGTTTAATTTGACCGACGACCGCAAGACCCCGCACCCGCAGATGGGCGTGGCCTGCTTCGACTGTCACCTGAACGGCCACACCACCGGGCAATTTCACCTCAGTCCGGACATCCGGCCGCAGGAGCGGCGGTTCCGGCTCGACACGACCAGCCTGCGCGGCATGTTCAACCAGCAGATCCACGGGTCGAAGCGCAGCCTGCGTTCGGTGGAAGACTTCACCGAGTTCGAGCAGCGCACCGCCTACTTCAACGGCGACTCGTCGCGGGCCATGAAGAAGGGCTTCCAAGAAATCCCGCGGAGCTTAGTCCCGCACATGGCCCAGTTCCAGAACATGCTCGACTTCCCGCCGGCCCCGAAGCTGAACCTCCTCGGCCGGCTCGACCCGAAGAAGTCGACCGAGTCGGAACAGCGCGGCGAGAAACTGTTCACGGGCAAGGCGAACTGTGCCGTGTGTCACCCGGCCCCGTTCTTCACGGACCACCAGATGCACGACCTGCACCTGGAGCGCTTCCTGATGGAGCCGGGCGAAGGGCCGATCAAGTCGTTCACCCTGCGGGGCATCAAGGAAAGCCCGCCGTACCTGCACGACGGCCGCTGCCTGACGCTGGAAGACACCGTCGAGTTCTTCAACCTGGTGTTGGAGTTGAAGCTGACCAAGGAGGAGAAGGCCGACTTGGCGGCGTATCGGAAGTGCTTGTAACTTAAGTTGAACGCGGGAAAGCCCGTGGACGGCCGTCCACGGGCTTTTTTTCTTACGCCTTCGACTCCTTCCCGCCCGTGGCGGGCATCAGCTTGGACATCATCGTGTTCACAAGGGACATGGCCCCGACTTTCTTGTCGTGCGTCGGGGTGATGGCCGCGTCCAAAATCGCCTCGGCGACCTTGGCCGGACGGGTGTTGGAATTGGCGACGGGCGCCAAAGGGGTCGCAAGTGTGCAAACGGCGAACCGGCCGGGGCGCGGCGGGAAAATCCCGACGGTCGCGGTCAGGGCAGGCGCACCAGCCATGAGAAGTCGCTGAAGACGCGGTCCGGCCCGCCGAGGACTTCGGCGACGGCCCGGATGACGCCGCCGCAGTCCCAATACTCGATGTGGTCGTGCCCGGCGATCCAGCCGCCGGGCTTCACCTTCGGCAGCCACGCGAGCAGGTCGGCCTTCACGGGTTCGTAGTGGTGGTCGGCGTCGAGGTACACGAGGTCGAGGCTGCGGTCCGGGAACGCCGCCGCCGCCCGCCGGCTGTCGCCGCGGATGGCTTGGACGTTCGCGTAGGCGCCCATTCGCCGGCGGAAGAGGTCGCACGCCGCCCGGTCCCGCCAGATGTCCACGGCGTACACGCGGCCGGCGAGCAAGGCCCACGCCTCGGTGCTGACGCCCATGTGACAGCCGACTTCGGCGACGGCGTCGAGCGGCGGCACCGAGCGGATCAGGTCGAGCAAGCCATCGATGCGGTTGCTCGTGTGTGTCGGCGCCGGCGGCCCGTCGAGGGCGACGCCGGCCGGCGCCGACTCCGTGGCCGGGTCGTATTCGGGCGGGCTGCACGGGCCGTAATACCGCAGTTCGGCCCGCAAGTCGGCCAAGCGGGTGAAGTCCCGCCAATACTCCAAGGCCACGCCTTTCGCCGGCCCGTTCCCGTGGACGACGAGGGGCGCGTCCCCCAACAAGACGCGCCGGCGCAGGGCGGCCGCCGGCTCCGGGTGGGCGTTGAGTGACAGACTCAGCAACCCGCGGTCGTCCGCGCGCATGCCCGACCGCCCGGAGAGGAGCCGCTCGATGAACAGGTACTGGTCGTCCACGGCGTCGGCCGGGTCCGCCACGGTCGCGGAGAGTTGGGCCATCGCGGCGAACTCGCGCTCGAACGCGGCCCGCGTGGCCACGTACACGCCGGAGTTCGGGAACCGGCACGCGGACGCGGCCGGCGGGAACAGGCCGGCGTGCCGGGCCGGGTTGGGCCAACACTCGGCCTCGGCGCTGACGAGGAAGTCCGCCCCGTAAGCCGCGAGGAGGGACACGGCCTCTTCCGGCCGCCGGGTCAGGAACGTGTCGTTCCCGTCGGCGAACAGGACGTAGTCCCAGTCCTTCGCCCGGAGGTCGCGGGCCACGTTGGCGATCTTGTTTTGGAAGTGGGAGAGGTACGGCTCCCCGGGCTGGCTGACGAACAGCGGGACGCCGAGCCGGCGGCACGACTGCCACAGCGGGGAGTCTTCGACGGGCCGGCCGGGGTACGACCAGACGGTGGCGACCAAGAGTTTCACGCGCGGTACCCCCGGTCGAAATCGACGGCTTGGTGGAACCCGCCCCCCCAGACGCTGGCGAAGCCGACGTGCTGGACGAGGGACGGGGCGTGGCAGAAAAATGGCCCGAGCGGGGCGGCCAAGTACCGGCACCGGATGTCGATGAAGCCCTCGGCCTCCTCGTAGTGGGCCAGGACGTGGGCGACGCAGGCCCGCGACAGCACCATGCCTTGGGCGCCGTAAAAGTACGCCGGGTCCGGGACGGCGACGCGCGGCCCCCGCGCCACGAACGGCATCCCGCCGGGCGCGTACAGGCTCGCGAACTGGGCCTTCCGCGTCACGAGCGGGTTCCACGTCGTCAGGTTGTGGCGCAGGTGGTCGTTCACGTCGACGTCGTCTTCGAAGAACAACAGGTAGTCCCACGGCCGGCCCAGCGCCTCGGTCAGCAATTGCCGGGCGGCGACTTTCTGCCGGCCCATGTGGTCCGGGCCGGCGCCGGGGTCGCGGAACACCGTCGGCTCCTCGCCCCAGTCGGACCGGCGGAGATTCGCCAGCGTCTGGGCCAGCACGGCCTCCCGGCCGGCGCACGTCAAGACGGTGGCGGCCACGCGGGGGGCGTCAGTCGGCGGCATGGTCACTCCGAGGGGCGCGGCCCGGCCGGGGCGTGGGAATACAGGTCGGCGACGGCCGGCGCGGGGTGATGACTGTCGGTTGGGTGGGTCGGGCGCCGGCGGCGGGGGAAGTCTCCCCGCCGCCGGCAATCGGGCGGCGTCATCAAGGGGTCGATCAGCCCGGGATGACGGTGAGTTGGTCGGCCACGCCGGCGGCCGGCGGCGTGCCGGCCCGGCGGACGACGTTCGCCGTCAGCGGGTCCCACTCGGTCGCGGGCCGGGTGTACTCTTCGGAGACGGCCCCGTGCTTCAGCGTCAGCTTCCACGTGACGGCGAACGGGCTTTCGCACCGCAGTTCGACGAGCGGCGTCGTCTCGCCGTCCCCGCCGTTGTCCCACACGCAATAGCCGCCGACGACGTGCTTGAGGTCGAGCGCCCACTGGCCGTTGAGCAGCCCCCGGCCCGCCTCGAACCCGGCCACCAGCAGCCCCCACATGAGCGGGGCCATGGACAGGGCGACCGACCCCTTGGGCGCGGCGCCGACCATCATGCCGCCGGAGCCGTAAATCGAGCCGCAGCCGATGCACAGATCGCCGGCGAGGTCACTGGCGGAGAAATCGAGAATTGCCTTGTCGGCGGTGGTGCCGTTCAGATTGAGTTGCCACGCGACGATGAACAACGTCCCCGTCGTGCCGGCGACCGCGTACGCGGGGACCTGCAAGTTGTTGACGCACCAGCTCGTCCCGGTCGTCGAGACCGGCTTGGCGTCCACCGGGCACGGCTCCAAGTCCGCCGCCGTGGGATTGTGGTTGAACACCTTCACCCGGATGTCGGTGCCGGGGCCGCCGGCGGCGGCCGCCGGCATCGCCCCGGCCTGCATCGCCGCCACGCCCGTTGTGCCGGTCTGGGGCGAGAAGCGCCCGTTGGCGTTCATGAAGCGGCCGGCGACGCCGGAGACGCGGAACACGCGGGTGTCGGATGTCTCGGGACAATTGATCGAAACTGACATTATTTTGACCCTTCCAGAGGCATGAAATGCGCGCTTGTGATTGTGGCCGTGGCGTTGTCAAAATACAGGCCGAACTCCCCGGTGTACTCGGGCAGGCCGCTCCGCCGGTTCATGGCCTGTGAACACAGTTGGCGGCAGGCTTGGCCGTCCCACGTCACCTGTTCGACGCCTTGGGCAGTGACGGTCACGATCAAAATGTACTCTTGCCCGTCGGGGGCCGGGACCGGCGCCTGCCCGAACTCCCGTATCTCCGTTTCCAGTCGGCCGCCTTCGTGGTAGCGGAAACCGCCCTGCCCCCGGTACATGCCGTACTCGGTCTGATTTTGAAACCCCAGGCCGTCCCTCAGATAGACCGTCTGGTACCGATGCCACGCCGAGCCGGCGTCGGGCCGACCCGCGAAAAAGAGGCCGACGGCCCCGACCCACCGGGGTTCGCGGAACCCCAGTTTGAGTTTGTAATTCACGAAGTCCGACCGGCCCAGCGTGATGACCGAGCGGTCGTACGCCTGGACGCGCAACACCTTGGCCTTTTCGTCCCGCGACAGGCCGGAATCACCCCACCCGTTCCGCCAGTGGACGGGGCTGGGGTCACGGTCGAGCAACTGGTTCCACTCGTTGACCTTCCACAGGCGCGGTTCGTCCGCGGGCGGCTTGGCGGAAGCGTCCGCCGGCTTCGGCGGCCGGATGAAGGCCAAGTAGATCGTCACCGCCGCGGCGATCATCGCGACGGCCGCCGCGACCGCCCACCGCCGGGCCGGCTTCGCCGGGGCCGGCTGCAAGATCGTCGTCACGAGCGGTTGAATCGTGACGGACGGCGCCGACGGCTCGTCGGTCGGCGGGGTCGGGAAGTTGGCGGGCGGGATCGTCTCGGCGACGGCCGACAGGTCGGCGCCGGCGGCGAACGGGGCCAAGGCGGCGGCCAGGTCTTGCGGCGTCTGGTAGCGGTCGGCCGGGGCCTTGGCCATCATCTTGGCCAGCACGGCGTCCAACTCGGCCGACACTTCCGGCCGGCGCCAGCGCGCCGGGGGGACCGGGGCGTTGGCGTGGGCGGCCATTTTTTGCAGCGCCGACTCGTACTCCACGCCGCCGTACGGGACGTGCCCGGTCAGCAGCATGTAGAGCGTGCAGCCGAGGCTGTAGACGTCGGCCCGGATGTCCACCTTGTTGGACGCTTCCCACTGCTCGGGGGCCATGAAGTTCAGCGTGCCCATCACCTGCCCGGTGCCGGTCAGCGGGCCGCCGGCCACGCGCGAGCCGTGCAGCAGGGCCAAGCCCATGTCCAGCACCTTGACCACGCCGTCCCGGCTCAGGATCAGGTTGGACGGCTTAATGTCCCGGTGGACCATGCCGCGGCCGTGGGCGTATTGCAGGCCCAACGCCGCCTGCCGGGCCGCCTCGCAGGCGTCCGCGACGGCCATCTTGCCGGCCTCGCGGATGAGGCGGTACAGGTCGGCCCCGTCCACCAGTTCCATCACCAGGAAGTGGACGCCGTCGATCTCGTCGGCGTCCGTGGCCCGGACGAGGTGCGGGTGTTCGAGTTGCCCGATGGCCTCCATCTCGCGGTGGAACCGGGCGATCGCCGACGGCTTGGGCGCCGACTCGGTCGGGAGAATCTTGACCGCCACCCACTTTTTCAGGCGCAGGTGGTAGGCCAAGCAGACGGCGCCCATGCCGCCTTGGCCGAGGATGGCCATGAGCCGGTACTGCCCCAACCGCGCGCGCGGGACGGTGGCCGCGGGCGGGGCCGCGCGGGTCGGGTCCGGCTCGGCCGGGGCCAAGGTGTGCAGGACTCGGACTTCGGAGTCCGTCGTCCAGTCGATCGTCTCCGGGAACGCGGCGGGGTCTTGGTCGGCCCGGCCGGCGGCGCGCTTGAGTTTGGTCCGGCAGTCGTTGCAGGTCGAGACGTGGTGCAGCACTTGGGCGGACGTGTCCGCCGGCAGGAGGCCGCTTTCGAGGTCGGCCAGCAATTCCAGCGACGGGCACGTGGACGGCCGGGGAGACGCTTCGGGGGTGTTCACGCCGGTCCTCCTCAAGAGTCGCGGGCCGCCGTCGGGGCGAACAAACACGGCAAAGAGAGTCGAGCTCCGGACCCCGTTCGGCCCCGTGAGTCACGGCGAGGCGGTTGGTGAACGGGATGGATTGCTTGAAGTCTTGGTTGATTAGACCATGAGATGTGGGCGTGGTCAAGAGGCCGACTGAGAATCCGCACGAATTCTTGCGCCCCGGCGAAGAAAGCCGGGGGCGCCCGCGACTCGGTTTACGTCAAGTCGCCCAGCGGGCCGTCGCCGCAATAGTTGGGGTTGCCGAACTTCGGGAGCTTGTGGCCGAAGCCGTGGGCCAGCGACAGCAGCAGCCGGTTGTGCGCGACTTGCTTGTACTTGAGGGACCGGCCCGCCTTGAAGTCCAGCCCGCCGCCGACCATGACGAACGGGATGTTGTTCATCGTGTGCGAGTTGCCTTGGCCGAGTTCGTTCGTCCACACGATCACCGTGTTGTCCAGCAGGCTCCCCTTGCCGCCCGGCTCCGGGGTCTCGGCGAGCCGCTTGGCCATGTAGGCGAGTTGCTCACAGAACCACTTATTGATCTTGGTCAGCTTCTCTTGGGCGGCCGTGTTCTTGTCCGGCTCGTGGGAGAGTTCGTGGTGGCCCTCGGTCACGCCGAGCCACTTCATGCGGGCCATGCCGACGGAGTTCGTGTACTGCATGGTGGCGACGCGGGCGGCGTCCGTGGCGAAGCCGTTCACCATCAGGTCGATCTGCATCTTGCTGATCTTGGGGATGTTGTCGTTGTCGTGGCGCACGCCCGGCTCGATGTCGGGGACCTTGTGGCCCACGTCTTCCTTGGCGCCCTTCAACTCTTGCTCCATCTCGCGGACGAACGTGGCGTGCTCGTCCAGCAACTTCTTGTCCTCCCCGGAGACGGCCCCGGCGACCTTCTTTAGGTCGGCGTTCAGGTCGTCCAGCACGCTGGCCAACACGCGGTTGTCCTTGGCCCGGCCGTAGAGCTTCTTGAACATCTGGTACGGGTCGTCGATGGGGGCGATGGGCTTGTTCGGCCCGGCGTACACCATGCGCGTCCACGTGTCGGCCCGCTCGGGGACCATGACGCCGAATTCGAGGCTGCCGAACCGCGTCCGCGTCGCCGGGTCGGCCTGCAAGTGGTTCTTGATTTCCTGGTCGATGGAGATGCCCTTCGACCACCCGGCCGGCGTGTCGGACCCGCCTTGGATGTTGCCGGGGAAGAGTTCGGTGCCGGTCAGCAGGCAGCCGATGCCGCGCATGTGGCCGTCGCCGTCCCCGCGGATCTTGTCGCAGACGCCGTGCAGGAACAGGGTCTGTTTCTTGAACGGCTCCAGCGGGGAGACGCACTGGCCGAGCGTGAAGTCGGCCCCCGTCTCCTTGGGCCAGAACTCCCACGGGACCACGCCGTTCGGGGAGAACATCACGACCAGCCGCTGCTTCCGCTTCGCCTGGTTGGCGAACCCGAGACTCGGCAAGTTCAGCACGAACGGCGCCGTGGCCGCGCTGAGGCCGAGGGTACGCAGGAAGTCGCGGCGGGTTCGTTGCGGCACGGAGGTCTCTCCCAACTCGAAAATGCGACACGGCGGGTACAGGTATGTTAGCCGAAAACGGTTGGGGCGGCGGGGGAAAATCCGGCCGTTCCAAGCCTTAGTGCTGCCACATTCTCTTGGGCGACCGTTGTGGCGAAAACCCCCTCACCCCCGGCCCCCTTACAAGGGTAGGTTTCCGGCCGGGGCAGAGGGAAATTTAGGCGGGGGTCGCTGTTGGCATCCGTCGCAGCCCCCTCG
>JAYTTY010000173.1:0-8789 GCA_043744795.1 Zavarzinella sp.
CCGGCGCGACAGCGCCGGGCCGCCCGCCTTTTTTCGTCGGCCGGCCGCGTCGCCCTGATTCCCGCCCACTTCGGCCGCCTGCCCTTTCCGCCGGCCCGCCGCCGCGATACCGGGTGAGAGTTTGTCCCCACTTCCCCCCGGAGACTCGCTCATGCCCCCTTTGGAAGTCCGCCTGCTGCCCGTCAGCGACTTGGTCCCCGCCCCGTACAACCCGCGGAAGAAGTTGAAGCCGACCGACCCGGCGTACCGCAAACTCGCGGCCAGCCTGCGCGAGTTCGGCCTCGTCGAGCCGCTGATCTGGAACGAACTCAGCGGCCACGTCGTCGGCGGGCACGCCCGGCTGGCGATCCTGCGCGAGCAGGGCGTCGCCGAGGTTTCGGTGTCCGTCGTGCGCCTGACGCCGGAGCGGGAGAAGGCCCTCAACGTCGTGCTGAACAACCGCGAGGCCCAAGCCGACTTCGACCCCGCGAAACTCGGCGCCCTCCTCACCGAGTTGGCCCCCCTCCCCGAACTCGACCTGACCGGCTTCACCGCCGCCACGCTCCGGCACCTGGCGCTGGAACCGCTGGCTCTCGACAAAGAACCGGAAGTCCCGCCAGGCCGCGTGACTGTCTCGCTGGAAATGGATGCGGCCGTGTATGAGGAGATCACGCCGACGCTGGACGAGTGGGTGCGGGAGCGCGGGGTGCGGAGCCACGTGCGAAGATAAAGCAACCTCACCCCCTCACCCCCTCTCCGCCGCGGAGAGGGGGAACCAAGCGAAAGAAGGCGTTCCCCCACTTGCTCCCCCTCTCCGCCGCGGAGAGGGGGAGCAAGTGGGGTGAGGTTGCCTTTGCTTGTCGCGGCGAACCAATCCCATCACCTATAATAAACCATCCACCAAAAGAGGGCGCGCATGAACGGCGACGAACCAACGCGGTCTGGCCCGGCGTCGCCGTTGCCCGGGGACTCGGGGGGCTTCCCGACCGTCACGCCGGCGCCGCCGCCCGTGACGCAGTCGTCCTCGCTGACGGCTGCTTACCCGCCGCCGCCGGTTCCGTCCACCAAGCCGGCCGACATCGTCCCCGTGCGCCGCAAGATCGGCAAGTATTCGATCATCAAGGAAATCGGCCGCGGCGGCATGGGCGTCGTGTACCTCGCCCACCAAGATGACCTGAACAGGGACGTGGCCCTCAAAGTGATCTCGGCCGGGCCGGACGCCGACCAGACGGAAGTGGCCCGCTTCAACGCCGAGGCCGAGACGGCCGCCAACCTGCACCACCCGAACATCGTGCCCGTGTACGAGGTGGGCACGATGGACCACCTGGCCTTCCTGGCGATGGAACTGGTGGACGGCGGCAGCCTGTACAAGCTCATCAGCAAGCAGCCCTTGGACCCGGTGATGGCCGCCACGCTGCTGGAGCCGGTCGCGCGCGCCATCCACTACGCCCACTGCCAAGGCGTCATCCACCGGGACATTAAGCCGAGCAACATCCTCCTTGAAAATTCGGAATCCGGGATTCGGAGTGCGGAATTAAGAACCCGAGCCGGCGGCAACGGGCACTCGCCGCCCGAGTTGCCCACGCCGCGCCGCGTGCTAGTGCCGAAGATCGTGGACTTCGGCTTGGCGAAGCGGCTGCACCGGCCGCTGGCTCTCACGCAGACGGGCCTCGCGGTCGGGACGCCGCACTACATGGCCCCGGAGCAGGCGCTGGGCAGGGCCGACATGATCGGCCCGGCCACGGACATTTACGCCCTCGGGGCCGTGCTGTACGAGATGCTGACCGGCCACCCGCCGTTCGGGGCCGGGAGTTCGCTGGAGACGATGCAACAGGTGGTGAGCCGCAAGCCGGTGCCGCCGAGCGTGCTGCGGCCGACGATCCCGCCCGAGCTGGAACGCATCTGTCTGAAGTGCTTGGAGAAGAAGCGCGAGAACCGCTACCCGACCGCCCAAGCCGTCGCCGACGCCCTGCACGACTACGTCCACGGGTCGCAGCCGGCGACGCTCGCGGCCCCGGCCGCCGCCCCGGAAAGTTCTTTTTCCGTCATCGACCGCCGGGTGTCCGCGTGGCGGCACTGGCCGGCGGCGGCCGTCGTCGCCGTGCTGCTGACGATCCTGGTGTCGTGGCGCGTCACGCACCGCAACTGGGCGCGGGAGGAACGCCAGTGGGCGGCCAAGTACGAGGCCCGCGACCAGGACGCCCACCGGCTGAACCTGCGCAATGCCCTGCTGCTCGCGGACCGCGGGGACTTCCACGCCTTGGCGGAGCCGGGCTGGGAGCCGGCCGAGGAGTACCGGGCCGTCGTCGCCGAGTACCGCAAGTACGACTTGGAGCCGGCGCCGTGGGCGAAAGCGCCAACGGCGCGGCGGGCCGTCTTCGACCCCTCGGGCCGGTTCTTGCTGGCGACGACGGACACCCACTTCGTCGCCGTGCGCGCCGACACCGGGGAAGTGGCGAAGGCGGACCCGCTGGGCGAAACGCCCGCCGACCCGGCGAAGGCCGCGTTCGTCATCGGCCGGTCGCGGTCGTCGCCGCTGTTCGCCGTCGTCTCGGCCGCCGACCCGACCAAGTTGAGCGTGGGGACCGCCGAGCCGTTGCCGCACATCGTCCGCACCGTGACGCTCCCCGCCGCGGCCAAATTGGTGCAGCCGCTCGCGGACGGCTCGGCCGTCCTCGTCAGCGACGGCACGGGCCGGTGGGTCGTGGACGCGAAGAAGCCGAACGCGGCCCCGCAACCCGTCGCCGCCGGGCCGGGCGACCCGAAGTTCATTGCCGTCGCCGCCGTCTCCGAATTGGGCCAATGGCTCGTGGAGACCGCCGACGGCTGGCGCGTGCTGACCACCGCGAAGGAGACCCTCCCCGCGATCCCGTCGCCGGGGGCGACGGCGGCCGTCGCGTTCTCGCCGACGGGGTCGCACTTGGTCGCCGTCCTGCGCAACGGCGGCGTGCGCCTGTACGACTTCGCCGACCGCCGCTGGGCGGACTTGCCCGCCGACGGGTCGGCGACGGCCGCCGCCTTCAGCCCGGACGGCAACATTTTGGTGGTGGGGACGCGGGCCGGGACCGTGCGCCTGTGGGACATCCACGCCCGCGCCCGGCTGTCCGGGGACGCCAGCCTGAACAAGAAAGTCGTGGCCGTGGACATCGCCGCCGACCGGAAGACGGTGGTGGCCGTGACGGACGACCAAGCCGTCCACCGCTTCCAGTTCCACGCCCAACCGCACTATTCCCCGGCCATGCGGTTGGAGCCGGGGCCGTACCGGGACATCGTGGACATCGCCTTCTCCGCGAATGGCGATTCCCTGTACGTCACGACGCCGCGCGGCCTGTCCCGCTGGACGGTCCGCACGGCCGTCCGGCAGAAGTTCGCCGGGGAGCCGGAGGTCGTCCCCACGGAACAGATGATGCTCTCGGACCGGAAGAAGCGGAACACCCCGGAGTTCCGGGCGATGGCCGTCCGCGGCCCGACGAAAGAAGACGCGACGGAGCAAGTCCTGCTCGGCGGCGTGGACGGTAAGATGGCCCTGCTGGACTTGGGGGGGGACGCGCCGAAGCAATCGACCCAGACGGAGGTGCCCGGCGGTGAGACCGTGACCGGCGTCGCCGTCAGCGCCGACGGCAAGACCGTGGCCGTGTGTGACACCTGCGCCCCCGGCGAGGCGTTCGTCCGCTTCTGGAAGACGCCCATCGGGACCGACCCGACCGGCGACAAGACGGCCGTCCAATTCCCGTTCCGCATCACCTGCGAGGGCTTCACGCCCGACAACGCCCTCGTGATCTTCGGCTGCGAGGACGGGTTCGTGCGCCTCTGGGACCCGGCCGCGCCGAAGGGCCAGTTCGTCCGCGAGTTCGCCTGCGATTCCCGCGTCATCTGCGTGGCCGTGAACTACCGCGGCGACCGCGTGCTGGCCGGCTGCGCCGACGGCCGGGCCGTCGTCTTCGACCTCCAGACCGGGGACAAACTGCGGACGCTCAAACATCCCACCGAAGTGCGCCGGGCCGCCTTCCACGGCGACCGCCCGATTACCGCCGCCGCCGACGGCGCTGTCCGCGTCTGGCACCCGGCGCACGACTTCACCGTCGGCCCGCCGTTCCGCCACGCCGACGCCGTCACCGCCATCAGCATCAAAGGCAACCTGTTGGCCGCCGCCAGCCGCGACCGCACCATCCGCGTGTGGAACTTGCCGCCGAAGGAGTGATGGTCGGCGGGGCCTGCGAAATGCCGTCGTGTGATCAGAGTCATGGGAGTATGATCGAAACAACTGGGTCCGGGCCGTCGTATGCAATTCACCGACGAGCAATACTACAAAGCCGGCCTGGAGCGGATGAAACAGGCCCGCGGGCTGTACCAGGACGGCGCCGCGTATTCGCTCACGATGTACTGCGGCGGGTTGGCCGTCGAATGCCTCTTGCGGGCGTTTCGGTGGCTGGAAGACGCCAGTTTTGAGGGGCGGCACGACTTGGCGGAGTTACTGAAAGCGAGCCGCTTGCTGCAAATCGACGACGAATACATGCGGCTCAACAACAAGCCCGAAGAGGCCATTGTCGAGTCCGGCAAGAAGCTTCGCACGGCGATGAACGAAGTGATCGTCCTGTGGCACAACAACCTCCGGTTCGCTTCAGAGACAAGAGTGAGGACGTTTTTGAGGAAGCAACGACGGGTGCAAGGCGTTAAGGGGGACGCGCTCAAGAAGAACGCTTTGGACTTGGTGACGGCTGCCCAAATGGTCATTGACCGCGGAGTGACGCTATGGACCTCGAAGACAAAATCCTGACCGCCCTCCGGGCCTTAGAACCGGAATACATGCGGTTGGAAGACGACGACGGCATCTCCGGGTTCATTGTGACCCGCGCGTTCGCCGGCATGTCGTCGTGGGACCGCCAAGGCAAAATTGACGAGGCGTTGGAGGCGGCCGCCCTCACCCGCGAAGAGAAGCGCCGGGTGCTGATGATCGCCGGACTGACGCCCACCGAGTACTCGTCCGTCGGCGCGCGAATCCGCGTTCATCGCGTCAAGGAAATGGCCGGCGGCGCCGTGGACGTTCTCCTCCACGGCGGGCCGCCGGACGCCGCGTACGTCCGCGGGGCGCTCAACAATCAGAAGGGCGTCAAGACCACGGCCCCGAAGCCGGCGTCGAACATGGTCGGGACGTTCATGCACTTTCGGGCGAAGGGGACGGACACCGCGCCGCTCACCAAGGACCGGGCGATCCACGTCTTAAAAGGGGACCGGTACATCGAGGTGATGCCGGACGCCTGACCCCGTTGAATTGCTGCCGCGCCCGCCGTTCGGGCGTGGAATTTGCCGCCGAAGGGAGTGCGAGAGCCTTGGGATAACAGTGACGCGGGCGGGCAACCGATCTCGTTGGATGGCGGAGGCTCCCGGATGTTCTACCCCCGCCCGCACCCCTCCGAAGCGGATCCCATGGCGCCGTCCGCCACCCGGCAATTGCTCGCGTGGGGCCATCGCCACCCGTGGCCGTTTACCATTCTGTTCACGGGGGCGGCCTTTTTGACGGCGTCCGTCCTTCCGATCTGGACCGCATGGTATGTCGGCCGATGGGAAAAGTCCGCAAATTGGACACCCTTCTGGGAGATGCTGTCTTCCGTTCCAAACGTCGCTCGCCAATTCGACGCCGAGCAATTGATCACAGACTTCTACGGCTGGGAACTGCTCAAACTCGCGGCGATCCTCACGTTGGCCGCCGGCTCCGGCCGCGTGTTGGCGAAGGTGGCGCCTGACCTGTGATGCAATGACTCAGCGAGGCGAGCAACAGGCTCGATACACTTCTTTCAACAAGCCCTTCTCAAGAAGCCACGCATGGGCCTCCCCCCACGATCAGTCGAACACAACGGCTGCCAACTCGCGTATGACGTTCGCGGCAACGGCCCCCCAGTCCTGTTCATCCAAGGCGTGGGCGTCCACGGGGACGGGTGGCTGCCGCAGGTTGATGCCCTGTCAGCGACTTACACCTGCGTGTCGTTCGACAATCGCGGGATGGCCGGCATCCCCGGCGCCCGCTACGTTGAACACGCGGACGCCTCGCACGGATTGCCAATTCAGTGGGCGGACCGCGTCAACGCCCAACTGGCGGAACACTTGGCGGCGGCGGAAGCGGCATGGGCAAAGCGTTAAGCCCAATCGCGCCGCGGCCGGTTTTGGCTTGCGTTGGAGTCCCGGCTTCAGCCGGTCTTCGAGATTCTACCCCTCAAATGCCGGTCGCCAGCGGGTCCGGCCGCCCGCCGAAGACCGGCTGAAGCCGGGACTCCAACGAAAGCCGAAACCGGCCGCGGCGCGATTGGGCTGCCCCGTTCGCCCAAGACCGCGTGAACGCGGAACTCCAACGCGACCGCCTAACGGCGGTATAACGGGGGTGTGTCGCAAATCGCACCGGAGCCATCCATGACCATCCTCTCCCGCCGCCAGTTTCTCGGCGCCTCTGCCGTCGCCGCGTCATCCATCCGCGAGGCGCATGCCGACGAGGCGAAGCGCGACTTCGCCTTCTTCCTCGTCGGGGACACGCATTACTTGGCCGACAAGGAAAGCCCCGACAAGATGGACCCCGTCTCGGCCGCCACGAACGCCCGGCTGATCGACGTGCTGAACCGCCTGCCGGGGACGGCGATCCCCGAGGCGGCCGGCGGCGGAACCGTGGAGACGCCGCGGGGGCTGATCCACGCGGGCGACTTGATCGACAGCGGCGACAAGAACGGCGGCGCCTACCCCAAGATGCACCAGACCGAGTGGGCGGCCTTTCACGCCGACTATGGCCACACCGGCACGGACGGCAAGCTCAAGTTCCCGGTCTACGAGGTCCACGGCAACCACGACAGCCCGCCCGGCGACGGGTTGATCGTCAAGAAGATCGCCGAGCGCAACAAGACGCGGCCCGGTGTCACGCACGTCTCCAAGAACGGCCTGCACTACTCGTGGGACTGGGACGGCGTCCACTTCGTCAACCTCGGCATCGTCGTCGGGGCCGTGAAGGCCGTCACACGCAAGCGGCGGTACAATCCGCTGGAGAGCCTCGACTTCCTCGCCGCTGACCTGGCCGACAAGGTCGGTACGAGCGGCCGCCCCGTCGTCATCACGCACCACGTGGACATGGTCCGCTACTCGACCCCGCCCGTGCCGGACGCGCCGATGACGAACCCCGAATGGGACCCGGCCGACGTGCGCGGCTACTTCGACGCCTTGACCGCCTACAACGTCGTCGCCATCCTCTACGGCCACACCCACGCCCGCAACGTCTACCAGTGGGACGGCTCCCCCAAGAAGGGCGACAAGGGCTTCCCAGTCTTCAACGTGGACAACTCCGCCCACTACGGCATGAAGCAACAGGCCATCTTCTACTTCCACCTCCGCGGCGACGAGATGACCGTCCGCGAACTCGCCACCCCCGACCGCTGGGAGACCAGCGCGTGGACCCCGCAGACGTGGACCCGGAAGATCGCGGCGAAGAAGGCATAGAGCAGAGTTCGGAATGCTGCAGAGGGGGCAGGAGCCGCATTTCCACAGGCAACATTGAAGACCTTCACCCCGGCCCTCTCCCGGCTTTGCGGGAGATGGGCCGGGGGTCAGGGCGGTTTTCCGGCATTGACCCCGTTCGCCGTTTCCGGCTACACTCCGCACTTTGGGCAACCCGGGTAATCGACTGGTGGCGTTCTCTCCCGAGCGGTGGCGGGCCATCGTCCGCGGCTCGGCCGGGGGGCCGGGGGCGTTCGTGCTGCGGCGCATGTTTTGGCTGGCTCGCGGGCCGTACGCGGTCGGCAGTTGGCTGCACAACCGCAAGTACCGCAAGCCGGCGAACGTGACCCGCGTCGGCGTGCCGGTCATCAGCGTCGGGAACATCACCGTCGGCGGGACTGGCAAGACGCCTTGCGTGGAATACGTGGCGAAGTTGCTCCGCGAACACGAGATTCAGGTCGCCATCCTGAGCCGGGGTTACGGCTCGGAAGCCGGGCGAAACGACGAGGCGATGGTCCTCGAAGAGAACTTGCCGGACGTGCCGCACTTGCAAGGGGCCGACCGCACTGAGTTGGCCCGCACGGCCATCGCCGAGTTGGAGAGCGAGTGCCTGCTCTTGGACGACGGCTTCCAACACCGCAAACTGGGCCGGGACTTGGACATCGTCCTGATCGACGCCACCGACCCGTGGGCCGGCGGGTACTTGCTGCCCCGCGGCGGCCTGCGGGAGCCGAAGAGTCGCTTGAGTCGGGCTGATTTCATTCTGCTGACGCGCGTGGACCAAGCGGCCGACTTGCCAAAGTTGTTGGATGAGGTGAAGAAACTAGCTCCGGGTAAGCCGGTCGCGCAAAGTGTTCACCGGCCGACGGAACTGGTCAACGGCTCCGAGACGCGGCCCGTGGCCGATCTTGCCGGGAAGACGGTGATGGCCTTCTGCGGCATCGGCAACCCAGCCGCGTTCCGCCGCACGCTGACGGACCTCGGGGCGGTCGTCCAGCCCGATGAGTTGAGGGAATACCCGGACCACCACCCGTACTCGCGGGCCGACGTGGATGAACTGACCCGCTGGGCGAACAGTCTTGCCCCGGATGCCTGGGTCGTGACGACGCAAAAGGACTGGGTGAAACTCCGCATCGACACGCTGGCCGGCCGACCTGTCTATGCGTTGCGGATCGGCCTAGAATTAACGGCTGAACAAGAAGCGTTCGACCGGGCCGTGCGGGGCGCGGCCCGACTGTCCACGACGGACCTCGCGTGAGCTTATGACGTATTCTCCTCGCGGTTGTGACTGGCTTGTTGACTTGGTGCGGGCGAAGACCCCCCCCGGCCCCCCCTTGCCA
>JAYTTY010000174.1:0-31470 GCA_043744795.1 Zavarzinella sp.
GTGCGCGCCGTGAGCCGAACGGAGGCCGCCAAGGACGCGACGACGAGAGGAACGCTCAAGACCACAAGACAACAGGATTACTCGGACAGGCTCCTAGGCCACGGCTCCTGGAGGGACTGCCTACGGCCGAGCGGCGTTTCCTCCCGAAGGCGGGCCCTTAAGGGGCCGTGAACGAGCCGATTCCGTTTTGAACAGCGACAGACCTCTCCAACGGCGAACACACGAACGGACCCGTCTATGCGGTCCAGCTTCGGGGAAAATCGATGTCAAGGTAGGCCGCGGCCGGATCCGATATCCTCCGATTCCACCCCGGATCCCCCTCCCCATCGGGCCATTTTGGAGGTCAAAATGAACGTTTCGGACACGAAAAAAAACAAAAAATCGCGGTCAAAAATCCGCGAGAATTGTCAAAATTGTTGAGCGGAACGGCGTTCGCCGCAGGCCATCCCCAAAGGCGTATTGCCGTCGTGGCCGGCGAAAACAGGAATCCGGCCGGAATGGGCCAAATAATCGGAAAGTCACCCCCCGTTGGCGGCCTTACTTGGCGGCCTAACTCATAATTGCCGTCAGCCGTCGCGTCGATGACCATGGGCAGCCGTGTCGGCACCGATGAGGGGGAAAAAGGCTATGATCCTTTTTCAGCCCGTGTCGGCGTCTGCCACCAATTTTGCCCGGAATTCGCCAAACTCCCAATGACGATTGGCAGGCAGGTGGCAGGCGGCTCGGAAATCTCCCCATATTGGCCCAAATTGCTCTATTGCGCGACTGTCATTCGGCCGGGTCGCCGGTAGGGGCGTTGGCCGATTGCCGTCGGGACGGTACGATTCCTGTTCCTATGTTTCGGCCCGGCGACTCATGATTAAGCGGCGAAGTCAAAGTCTGGCGGTCGTGTTGGCCGGCTGCGATTTGCTGGCCGTGGCCGTCGCGTGGCTGACGGCGTACCAGGCCCGGTTCTCCGGGTGGTTCCCCGTCACCAAGGAACAGCCGCCGGTCGATTGGGTTTACAAAGACTTGCCCGTGGTCGGGGCGTTGGCCGTCTTCGCCTTCTGGCTCGCCAAGAATTACGAAATCAGCCGACTTCGGCGGCTGCGGGAAGAAATGTGGGCCGTCTTCAAAGGCATTCCGCTGTTGGTCCTGCTCATCACCGGCGTCGGCTTTTACCTGCAAGATCCGTACGTCTCCCGCGGGGCCATGACCCTGTTCGCCGCCATCGCGTTCGTCACCGTCCTCACGAGCCGGCGGACAATGTGGGGGGTGATCCACTTACTGCGACGGCGGGGGTACAACCCGACGTTTTCGGTCATCGTGGGCACGGGCCGGGTGGCGCGCAAGACGGCCAACGCCCTGCGCAGCGCCAACTGGATGGGCATCCGCAACGTCGGCTTCGTCGAGGACAACCCGACGCGGTGGACCAGCGACTTGGACATTCTGGGCACCGTCGCCGACCTGCCGGCGCTCATCCAGAAGTACCGGTTGGAGCACGTCTTCATCGCCTTGCCGTTGAACCGCTTCCACGAGACCCGGCAGGTATTCACGTCGCTGTCGCAGCAACTGGTCGAAGTGCGGCTGATCGCGGACGTGCCGAACCTCGCCGGGTGGACGCTGACGACGACGTACCTGGAAGGCATGCCCATCGTCGGCCTGCGGGAAAGCCCGCACTTCGGCGTCAACGTGGTGGTGAAGCGGTTGATGGACATCGCCTTCTCGCTCTTCGCCATCCTTCTGCTCTCGCCGGTGATGCTGGCGATCGCCCTGGCCGTGAAGTTGACGAGCCGGGGGCCGGTCTTCTACAAGCAAGAGCGGTGCGGGTTGAACGGGAAGAAGTTCCCCATGCTCAAGTTCCGGTCCCTGCGGGCGGACGCAGAGGCGGCGTCCGGCCCGGTGATGACTGCCAAGAATGACGACCGCCGGACGGCTATCGGCGGATTCTTGCGCAAGACGAGCCTAGATGAGTTGCCGCAGTTCTTCAACGTGTTGTTCGGGCACATGTCCGTGGTTGGCCCGCGCCCGGAGCGGCCGGTGTTCATCGAGCAGTTCCAGAAGACGATTCCGAACTACATGGCCCGCCACGCCGTCAAGTGCGGCATCACCGGCTGGGCGCAAGTGAACGGCTGGCGGGGCAACACGTCGTTGCGGAAGCGGGTGATGTTCGACCTGTACTACATCGTCCACTGGAACCCGCTGTTCGACCTGCGCATCATCTGGCTAACCGTTTGGCAGGGGTTTATCCACCGGAATGCGTATTGAGCGGACGAGTAAAGACATTTTTAGCCGCGGATCGAACACGGAAAATCACGGATCAGACCAAAACGGAAGACGGATGAAGAACGGATGAGACACGGACTCCCTGCCAATTGGAAGAGGGCTTCTGTGTCGCATCCGGTTTTATATCCCTCTTCCGTTTTGGTCTGATCCGTGATTTTCCGTGTTCGATCCGCGGCTAAAAATGTCTTTTCCAAACTCACTTCCCCATCAACTGCTTCACCAACGCAGCCAACAACGTCGGGTCGCGCTTTGCCAACAGGTTGTCGATCTGCGTTTGCGGGACTTCGAGCTTTTTCATGCTCTCGCCGGCCGCGGTCCACAGCTTTTCCAGTTTCTTTCCCTCGGCCAGGTAAATGTCCGTGACGAGTTCGGCGAGGCGTTGTGACTGAATTTGGTCTGCGTTGTCGTAATACCGCTTGATGATGCCTTGCTGGTGCTTGGTGAATTCGCCCTTCATGGTCGGCCTTTCCGCGTCGCCGGGGGTGTTGCGCGTACAATTTTCTACACTGTACCCGAGTCCCGCGAAAAGGCCAAGCGAACCCATGCGGGCCGTCGTCCAGCGAGTCCGGTCGGCTAGGGTGACAGTCTCCGGCGACGTCGTCGGGGAGATCGGTCGGGGTCTGCTGGTGTTGCTCGGGGTCCATACGAGTGACACGCCTGAGCAAGCCCGGTGGCTCGCGGACAAGTTGGCCGGCCTGCGGATTTTCGAGGACGACGCGGGTAAGATGACTTTGGCGGTCGGCGACGTCGGCGGGGCCATTCTGGTCGTCAGCCAGTTCACCCTGTACGGCGACTGTTCCAAGGGCCGCCGGCCGAGTTTCATCGCGGCGGCCCGGCCGGAGACGGCGACCCCGCTGTACGAGGCGGTCGTCACCGCGTTGAAGGCCCACGGCGTCCCGGTGGCGACCGGCGTTTTCGGGGCCGACATGCGCGTGGACCTGACGAACGACGGCCCGGTCACGCTGGTGATCGACTCGCCGTGAGGGAATTGCTTTGACCCGGCCCCTACGATCATCTAGCATCGCTACACGCTGACCCAGTCTCGGAGACATTGCGCCATGAACCGACTGATGCGGGCCGCCCTTGCGGTCGCCGGGCTGACTCTGCTGGCCACTCTCACACCGGGGGGCGGCCGGGCCGAAGACAAGAAGTTCGAGGGGCCGACGAGCGGGACGATCAAGATCGTCTCCAGCCTGCCGCGGACCGGCAGCGCCAAGGGGCAGACGGACACCATCGTCAACGGCATCAAGTTGGCCATCGAAGAAGAGGGCGCCAAGGTCGGCGACTTCAAGATCGTTTACGAAGACCTGGACGACGCCACCGCCGCCGCCGGCCAGTGGGACGCCCAGAAGGAAACGTCCAACGCCAACCAGGCCCGCGACGACGCGGACGTGATGGCCTACATCGGCACCTACAACTCCGGGGCCGCCAAGATCTCCATGCCGATCCTGAACAAGGCCGGCGTCCTGATGATCTCCCCGGCCAACACCTCCCCGAGCCTGACCAAGCCGAAGTTCGGCGAGAAGGACGAGCCGGCCCGCTACCGGCCGAGCGGCAAGGTGAACTACTTCCGCGTCGTCCCGACGGACGACGTGCAGGGGCCGGTCGCCGCCCACTGGGCCAAGGCAATGGGCGTCAAGCGCGTCTACGTGCTGGACGACAACGAGGTGTACGGCAAGGGCATCGCCGACCTGTTCCAAGGGGAGTGCGAGTACCTCAAGTTGAAGGTGCTGGGCCACGAGAGCATCGACGTGAAGGCCCAAGAGTTCAAGGCCCTCATGCAGAAGATCAAGGCCCTGAAACCGGGCCTGATCTACTTCGGCGGCACGACGCAGACCAAGGCCGGGCAACTCGCGAAAGACATGGTCGCCGCCGGCATCACCGCCCCGCTGATGGTCCCGGACGGGTGCTACGAACAGGCCATGATCGAGTCGGCCGGCGCCGACGTGCTGAACGACCGTTGCTATGTGACGTTTGGCGGCCTGCCGCCGACCGAGTTGGCCAAGAAGGGGGGCAAGGGCGAAGCGTTCCTGAAAGCCTACGAGAAGAAATTCGGCAAGATCCCGGACGAGGCGTATGCCGTGTACGGGTACGAGTGCGCCAAAGTGGCCTTGGAGGCCATCCGCAAGGCCGGCGTCAAAAACCGGGAAGCCATCGTGGACGCCGCCGGCAAGTTGAAGAACTTCGAGGGCGCGCTGGGGACGTGGTCGTTCGACGCCAACGGCGACACCGACCTCAAGATGATGAGCGGCAGCAAAGTCTCCGGCGGCAAGTTCGTGTTCGAGAAGGTGCTGGGGATCGGCAAAGAATAACGCCGGCCGGCCGTCTTGGTTTGTTCGGTCCAACGGACCGATTAACATAGCCCAGCCCGTGAGGGCTGGGTCAGTTGTCGAAATGGTTTTTCGGTCTGAAGGACCGATTAACATAGCCCGAGCGAAAATAATCGGTCCTTCAGACCGAGACCGTTGACGGGTCGAGTTCCCAGCCCTTGCGGGCTGGGCTATGTTAATCGGTCCGTTGGACCGAAATACCGAACTGTTGGCGGACACCCCCCCTCCAAGGGAGTTGACGACTCGATGCCCGGACTCACCGGCCCGGTGTTCGCCTCCGCAGACACCCAATTCTTCATCAACATCTGCATCACTGGTCTCACGACCGGGTTCCTCTACGCCCTGATCGCCCTCGGCTACACGATGGTCTACGGCATCGTGGAACTCATCAACTTCGCCCACGGCGACCTGTTCATGCTCGGGTGCTTCTTCGCCCTGACGCTCGGCGGCGTCGTGATGGCCCAGACCGGCTCGCCGTGGGCGACCATCGCCCTCATGCTCCTGGCCACGCCCGTCTTCTGCGCCGTCGTCAACATGCTGGTGGACCTGAGCGTGTACAAGGCCCTGCGCACGGCGCCGAAACTGGCCCCGCTCGTCTCGGCCATCGGCGTCAGCTTCGTGTTCATGAACATCGGCCTATTCTGGGGCGGCTCCCAGGACGTGAACTTCCCCGGCCTGATCGAGGAGAGAAACCTGCTCTCGGAAGAGGGGGGCATCCAGTTCACGACGACCGACCTCTTGGTGATCCTCGTCACGATTCCGGTGATGATCGGGCTGACGGTCTTCGTGAAGACCACGTCGCTCGGCAAGGCCATGCGGGCGACGGCTCAGAACCCGGTGGCCGCCCGGCTCATGGGCATCAACGTGGACCGGGTGATCGCGGTCACGTTTCTGATCGGCGGGGCGTTGGCCGGCGTCGCCAGCGTCATCTACGGGTTGAAGATCAAGACCATCGGCTACCAGATGGGCTTCCAGAACGGGCTGTACGCCTTCACCGCGGCCGTGCTGGGCGGCATCGGAAACATCCCGGGGGCCGTTCTCGGGGCCATCGTCATCGGCATGGTGTACTCCCTCGCCAGCGCCTACATCGACGCCCGGTGGGCGACGGCGATGGTCTTCGTCATCCTGATCGTCATCCTCGTCTTCCGGCCCACCGGCCTGCTCGGGGCCCGCACGCGGGAGAAGGTATGAGCGGCGCCGCCCGCAAAGTCGTCGCCGGCCTCGCGCTGGCGCTGGTCGTCGCCTACCCGCTGATTCCGGGGCTGAACGACAAGATCGAGGCGCTCGCCGGCAAGAAGATCGGCGACTCGTTCCCGACCATTTTCATCTACGGCATCCTGGCGTTGGCCCTTAACGTCGTCGTCGGGTACACCGGGCTGTTGCACCTCGGCATCGCGGCGTTCTTCGGCATTGGGGCGTTCGCCACCGGCATCCTCACCGTCGGCCAGTACCCGTTCCAGTTCGGCTTCCTGCCCGTGCTGATCGTTTCGACGCTGGCAGCCGCCGCCCTCGGGTGCGTCTTGTGCGTGCCGACGCTGCGGCTGCGGGGGGACTACTTGGCCCTCGTCACGCTCGGCTTTGGCCTCATCACGGTCACGGCCCTGCGAAACTTGCAGGAGATCACCGGCGGGATGCAGACCCTCAACCCGATCCCGCCGCCGCAGATCCCCGGCTTCCTGACCGGCCCGCTCGAAGCGCTCGGCCTGAACCTCAGTTGGACGGAAGACTACCGGCTCTTCTATTACCTGACGCTCGGCTACCTACTGTTGGTGTTCGTGCTGCTGCGGAATCTCGAACGCTCCCGCCTCGGCCGGGCGTGGGTCGCCCTGCGCGAAGACGAACTGGCGGCGACGTGCATGGGCCTGAACGCGGCCCGGCTGAAGTTGCTGGCCTTCACGCTCGCGGCCGGCCTCGCCGGGCTGGCCGGCAGCCTGTACGCGACCAAGATGACCAACACCACGGAGCCGACCCGGTTCGACTTCCAACTTTCCTGCACCATCCTGTCGTGCCTGATCCTCGGCGGCCTCGGCAACCGGGCGGGCGTCCTGCTCGGCGTCTTCCTCGTCGCCGGGTACGACTTTCTGTTCGCCCCGACGGCCGACGCCTGGCTCCAGCGCAACGAGATGAACCCGAACGACAAGGGCTACCTGAAGTTCTCCATGTGGAACTTGGCGATCTTCGGCATGGCCCTGATCCTGATGATGCGGTTCCGCTCGTCCGGCATTCTGCCGGCGACCCGGGAAGGCGCCGCCAAGTCCACCAAGGGGGCCGCGTAAATGTCCCTCCTCAAAATCGACGGGCTGACGATGCGGTTCGGCGGACTGACGGCCGTCAAGGACGTGAGCCTGACCATTGAGCCAGGCCAGATTTTCTCCGTCATCGGGCCGAACGGGGCCGGCAAGACCACCGTGTTCAACGCCGTCACGGGCATCTACAACCCGACGGCCGGCAAGATTCTCTTTGAGGGTCATGACCAGAAGCGGGCGTTCGGGTGGAAGGTCATCCTCGGCTCGCTGCTCGTCGGCCTGTTCATCGGCGCCGTCGCGTTCTTGTTCAGCCTGAACGTGGACCGAATGTGGAAGACGGCCGTCAAGCGCGAGTACGCGGCCAAGGGGGACGACTTCTCGTACCGCGAGGCCGCGAAGGCGGCGGTGCGCTACTACGACGGCGAGTTGATTGTCGAGCAGGCCCGGCTCATCCGCGAAGGCCGGAAACCGCTGTGGACGGTCAAGGGGGCGGAAAGTGACGTGGCGCTGCTGACGGCCAAAGACCAAGATGAGGCCGAACGGATGCGGGCCGCGATCCAAGCCGGCGGCCTGACCGTCGGCCTCTCGGCCAACCCGGCCGACAAGTGGGAAATTCGCGGCGCGGACGGCGCCGTCATGCTGTTCTCCGAGGAGTTCGACGAGGCGGAAGAAGAAGAGAAAAGGCTCGCCGAGGAGAGCGCCCGCGAGAAACTGGCGGCGCTCGACAACGTGTACCGCGAGTCAGAGGGCCGCCGCCGGACGGCGAAAATCGCCGGCCTTGCAGGGGTGCTGCTCGGCGTGCTCGGCAACTTCGCCATCTGGCGGCGCTCCCGCCGGACGACGGACTACATCGCCCACGGCGGCATGGCCCGCACGTTCCAGAACATCCGGCTGTTCCAGAACATGACGGTGATGGAAAACGTGCTGGTCGGCATGGACCGCAAGTTCTCCGGCAACATCCCGTGGATGGCCGTCCGCGCCCCGTGGCTCCGCAAAGAAGAAGACCGCCTGGCCGCCGAGGCGCAGACGCTGCTGGACTTCGTCGGCCTGTCGTGGAAGGGCCACACGCTGGCCAAGAATCTTCCCTATGGCGAACAACGCCTGCTCGAAATCGCCCGGGCGATGGCCACCGGGCCAAAGTTGTTGCTGCTCGACGAGCCGGCCGCCGGCATGAACCCCCGCGAGACCGGCGACCTGATGGCGTTGATCCGCCGCATCCGCGACCGCGGCATCACGGTGTTGCTGATCGAACACCACATGAGCCTGGTGATGGGCATCTCCGACCGCATTGCCGTGCTGGATTACGGCGTGAAGATCGCCGAGGGGACGCCGGAAGAAGTGCGGCACAACCCGAAGGTCATCGAAGCGTACCTGGGCAAGGAGGAAGTCTCGTGAGTTCCCCCTTGTTGGACGTGCGCGACCTGCGGGCGGGCTACGGCCCCATCGAAGTGTTGAAAGGCATTTCGCTGGAAGTCAACGCCGGGGAGATCGTCACCGTTATCGGCGCCAACGGGGCCGGCAAGACCACAACGCTGATGACCGTCTCCGGACTCGTCAAAATCCGCGGGGGTTCGATTACCTTCGGTGGGCAAGACCTCTCGGCGGTCGCGGCCCACGAGATCGTAAAACTCGGCCTGGCCCAGTCCCCCGAGGGGCGCAAGATTTTCCCGCGGCTCACTGTGCTGGAAAACCTCCAGATGGGGGCCTTCACGGTCAAAGACCCCGCCCGCGTGAAGGAAGACATCGAGAAGGCGTACCACTATTTCCCGATCCTGAAGGACCGTCAGCGGCAACTTGGCGGGACGCTCTCTGGCGGGGAGCAGCAAATGCTGGCCATCGCCCGCGCCCTGATGACCCGGCCGAAACTGTTGCTGCTCGACGAACCGTCGCTCGGCCTCGCCCCGATGATCGTCCTGAAAATCTTCGAGGTCATCCGCGAGTTGAACACGGGCGGCATGTCCGTGCTTCTCGTGGAGCAGAACGCCCGGATGGCGCTGAAACTCGCCCACCGCGGCTACGTGATGGAGACCGGCAGCATCACGGCGGCGGCCCCGGCCCACGAACTGCTCAACGACCCGCGCATCCAAGCCGCGTACCTCGGCGAATGACGGTCCAAAAAAAAAAGTGTCCTGGTCATCGGCGGCGGCTTGAGCGGGCTGGCGGCGGCGGCCAAACTGGCGACTGTCGGCCACCGCGTCACCGTCCTCGAATCCCGGCAACGCCTCGGCGGCCGGGCCGGTTCCTTCACCGACCCGAGTTCCGGGCAACTGGTGGACGCCTGCCAGCACGTCAGCATGGGCTGCTGCACCGCGTTCGCGGAATTCGCCAAGCTCGTCGGCATCGCCCATTTTTTGACGCCGGAACCCGTCCTGTGGTTCATGACCGCCGACCGCCGCGTGTCCCGCTTCGCGGCTGACCGCCTGCCCGCCCCGTTCCACCTCACGCGGGCGTTCGCCCGTCTGCATTACCTGACGTGGGGCGACAAACTCCGCATCGCTTACGGGCTGGCGTGCCTGCGACTCACTCGCCCGGACGACGACCGGCCGCTGTTGCCGTGGCTAAAACGGCATCGGCAGAGCGAGCGCGCCATCGACCTGTTCTGGCGCGTCGTCCTCACCAGCGCGTTGAATGACACGGTGGAAAACGTCGGCCTCAAGTACGCCCGCAAGGTGTTCGCGGACGCCTTTCTGAACGACCGCCGCGGCTTCGAGGTGCATGTGCCGACGGTCCCGCTCGGCCGGCTTTACGGCGAAGAATTGCTGGCGTGGTTCGCCAAGAACGGCGTGACCGTCGAGACCAACGCCCGCGTGACGGGGGTTGCCATCACCGGGAATCGCGTGACGAGCGTAAACCTGCGGGACGGCTCGACGCGGTCGGCCGAGGCCTTCGTCTCGGCCGTTCCGTGGGACCGGCTGGACTGGCTCCCGGCCGGCGTGTTGCCGCCCATTGGGCCGTTCTCGCCGGTGCCGATCACGAGCATCCACCTTTGGTTTGACCGCCCCGTGATGGACTTGCCGCACGCCGTGCTGGTCGGCTGTCTCGGCCAGTGGGCGTTCAACCGGGGGGAAGTCGCCCCCGGCGAGTGGTACGTGCAGGTGGTCATCAGCGCGTCTCAGGCCCTGTTGGACACGGGGCACGCCTTCATCGAGGCCGCCGTCTTGGCGGAAGTGCGGCGACTGTTCCCGCCGGCCGACGGCGCGACGGTGATCCGCGCGAAGGTGGTTACGGAACACGCGGCGACGTTCGCCCCCGCGCCCGGCGTGGACGCCGGGCGGCCGGGGCCGAGTACGAAATTGGACAACCTTTTCCTTGCCGGGGATTGGACCGCGACCGGGTGGCCGGCGACGATGGAGGGGGGTGTGCGGAGCGGGTTCGCGGCGGCGGCGGCCGTCGATTGTCCCCAACTTGTTCGCTCCGCCGGCCGCCTGCTAAGATGACTTCTCCCGAAGCGGACACCGCGGACATGCGCCATGAAGTGCCAACAGTGTGCCAAACTCTCGACGATGCAGATCACGGAGATCCACGGGGACAACGACTTCGAGGAGTTCCGGCTGTGCGACGAGTGCGCCCAGAAGTACCTCTACGCCGTTTCCCCGAAAAAGAAGCCGGTCCCGGACGCCGCCGACCCGCTGACGGACAAGCAGTGCGACCAGTGCGGGACGAAGTTCATCGACTTCCGCAACACCGGCCGCCTCGGCTGCCCGCACGACTACGCGGTCTTCCTGGATGAATTGCTGCCCCTGTTGGAGAACATCCACGGCGGCCTCCGCCACGCCGGCAAGACGCCGCGCGGCCGCCCGGGGCGGAAAGTCCGGCAGCAAGAGTTGGACCGCCTGCAGAGAGACTTGCAGGCGGCCATCGACGCCGAGGCTTACGAGCAGGCCGCCAAGCTGCGGGACTTGCTGAAAGAACTGCTCAGTTACCACGGCGATTGACCGGCGCGGCGGCCGGCACACGGACGGAGGGGACGGCGATGAGTGAACCGTGCAAATTTTGCGGCGCCCCGGCGACCGTGCACCTCACCGACCTCATCCACAAGAAGAAGCGGGAGATGCACATCTGCGAGGCGTGCGCCCGCGAGAAGAACGTCCTCCCGGCGGCCCCGTCGGAACTCAACGTCCAAGCCCTGCTCGAACTGGTGCTGGGGGCCGGCGGCCCGGCCGCCAAAACGGACCCGACCGACGTGAATTGCCCGGCGTGCGGCATACACTATACCCACTTCCGCAACCAAGGGCGGCTCGGGTGCCCGAACGATTACGCGGTGTTCCGGGCCTTGTTGGAGCCGCTGTTGGAGCGGGTCCACAACGACGCGACCCAACACCTCGGCAAAGTGCCCCGGCGGCACCGGCGCCGGCTGCGGTTGGCCCGCAAAGCGGAGTTGGAGGCCCAACTGCGGGCCGCCGTGAAGGCCGAGCGGTACGAGGCGGCGGCGAAACTGCGGGACGACATCCGCGCGCTGGAGGCGGACCATGAACCTTGATCGCCTGCTCGACCACCAAGGCGAGTGGCTGCGCGGCACCGGCCCGGAAAGCGACGTGGTCGTCTCCACCCGCATCCGGCTGGCCCGCAACTTGGCCGGCCTGCCGTTCACCAACCGGGCGTCCCCGCACCAGAAGGCCGAGGTCGAGGCCCGCCTGCGGGAGGCCATCGCCAGTCTCGGCCTCACGCACCCGCTGCGGTACGTGGGGATGACGGAAATCTCCGCCGTGGACCGGCAGTTCCTCGTGGAGCGGCAACTCGTCAGCCGGGAACTGGCCGTCGTGCTGGACGGCCCGCGCGGCGTCGCCTTCGACGACCGCGAATCCGTCAGCGTGATGGTGAACGAGGAGGACCAACTCCGCATGCAGTCCATGCGCAGCGGGTTCGACCTCGACGCCGCGTGGTCCGCCATCGACCAAGTCGACGACCTGATGGAGTCCCGTGTCGAGTACGCCTTCAGCGACGACTTCGGCTACCTGACGGCCTGCCCCACGAACGTCGGCACCGGCATGCGGGCCAGCGTCATGCTGCACCTGCCCGCCCTCGGCCTCACCAAGCAGATCGAAAAGGCGTTCAAAGCCCTGCAGAAGATTAACCTCGTCGTCCGCGGCCTGTACGGCGAAGGCAGCCGGGCGCTGGGGGACTTCTACCAAATCTCCAACCAGATCACGCTCGGCAAGAGCGAGGCCGCCGCCCTGGCCGACATTCGGGCCGTGATTAGCGAAGTGATCCGGTACGAGCGGCTGGCCCGGTCCACGCTCATGCGCGAGGCCCGCCAGAGTTTTCAGGACAAGGTGGCCCGCGCGCTGGGCACCTTGCAATCGTCCATCATGATGACCTCGGAAGAGACGATGGAACTCCTGTCGGCCGTCCGGCTCGGGGTCCACCTGAAGATGCTCGGCGACCTGACCCTGCCGGCCCTGAACGAGTTGTTCATCCAGACGCAGCCGGCCCACCTGCAAAAGCTCATGGGCGTGCCACTGGACGGCGAGGAGCGCAACGCCGCCCGGGCCAGACACCTCAAGAACAAACTCCGCTCCGTCGGGGCCGAATGACTCCCCTTCGCCGGTCGCACCTTCTCGCCTTCATCGGCCTACTCGCCGCGTGGACCTACGCCCTGCTCTCCCCCGTGCCGGAAGGGGCGACCGAGGTTCTCGGCGACGACGGCGCGTTCCTGTTCGGCAAAACGCTGCATGTGTCCGTCTACGCGGCCATCATGGCCCTCGGCGGCACGCTCTGGCTCATGCGAGGCAAAGAAGGGTGGCTGGCCGCGGTCCTCGTCACCCACGGGGCGCTGACGGAATACTTCCAACAGTTCGTCGGCCGCCACATGGCCGTCCGGGACGTGCTGTTCGACGCGCTGGGCGTGTTCATCGGATCAGTGATTGTGGCGGTGTTGGCCCGCGTGCGGAAACGCCCGTCAGTTTCCGCGTCGTCGTGACGCTCGCAAAAAAACATGCGGCCCCGCGGCTCGCCATCCCCGCGGAACGGCAAGGACGGCTCATTCGTGGCCGAGTGGTTTGTTGCTCCAACGGAGCGTCCGGTGGTAGTCAGGCCCGGAAGGGCTTGGAACAACTGACCGACGCCGTTCGGACTCAAATGAGACATCTTCGTCGGTCGGCGGCATCATTCTTGGGCGCGGGCGGCGTGACACATCCCGCAGCAATCGGGGCATCCCCCGCGATTCCGGCCGTCGGTCAGAATCCGGTCACCGTCAGGTTGGCGAACGGCAGGGCCACGCTCAGCGGGTCGTAGGTGTTGAAGCCGGTTCCGCCGTCGATGGTCGAGCCGAACGCGAACACCGGAACGCTGTTGCTGTCCCCGCCGTTGGCGCCGTTGGTGCCCAGCCGCAGCTTGTCGTTGCCCGCTCCGGTCTTGATGGTCACCTTGCCGTTAAAGGTGGCCGCAGGAATGGTCAGACCGGTCGTGTGGCCGAGGTCCACGATGTCGTCGCCCGCCCCGGTGTCGGCGGTGAACACCCCGTCGAAGACCGAGCCGCCGTCCACATAGACCACGTCGTTGCCCGCCAGCGAGATGTCCGACACATCCTTCGCGGCCTGCACGTTGACGAACGTGGTGGTGTCGTTGCCGTTGCCGGTCTTCACCGTCAGCTTCCCGGCAAAGTCAACCGCCGTCGTGCTGCTCGACAGGATGACGGCGTTCGACCCGTCGCCGAGGTTGAAGTTCGCGTCCCCCGTGACGGAGTAAAGCCCGCTCATTAGGACCGTGTCGTTGTTGCCGTATCCGGCGGTGACCGTCAGGTTCTTGGCGTAAGTCGTGATGGTGCTGGTCGAGTTCTGGGCCACGAGCGCCCCGTAGCCCTTCACCGTCACGTTGCCGTCGAACGCCTTGCCGCCGCCGGAGACAACCAGACTGGCTTTTCCGCGCGTCGCCGTGAGCGCCAAGTCGCCAGTCACGGACGAGCCGACGCCCGTGTTCGTCAGCGAAACACCGGCGTTGTTCCCGCCGTTCAGGGTCAGTTTGCCGTTGAACACGGCGTCGCCGCCCCCGCCGAACTGCGCGGCCGCATCGCCGTATTTTGCGCTGACCGTCACGTCCTTCATCACAGTGACGGTTCCCGGGGAACTTCCGCCTAGGGAGGCGTCCACGCCCCCGCTGACGGTCAGCTTCCCGGCCAGGGTCAGCTTCTTGGCGTTGAGCGAAACTAAGGCCGATACCTGGGACGTGGCCGTCACGTCCCCGGCAATGGTTCCCCCGGTCGCGGACGGCGAGTCAAGCGTCACGCTTCCGCTGGTCAGCCCGGAGACGGAGAGGCTGCCCGACAGGGTCATGTCACCGTTCGAGTTGCCGAAGTTTGCGGACGACGCGGAGCTGGTAACGGCGATGTTCCCGCCGACCTTGACCAGGCCCGTGGAGTCAAATTCGACCAAAACCGAGCCTGCCGCCTTGATGGTGAGGCCCTTTTTGATTTCCAAGTTTCCGGAACCAAACTGCAAGAACGACAATACGCCGGAGTTGGCGGTGAGGACGGCGCCGCCCTTGATTAACCCGGCGTCGATCCTCATGGTCTGGTCTTGGGCGGCGATGCTGGTGATCGAGCCGTCCACGTTGAGCGCCGCGAAATTGGCATAGACGGACCCGATCGGGGATTTTGTGGCGAGGAAGAGGTTCTTATGGACGTTCCAGGCGCCGGTCGAAGCGCCGGTCAAATTGACGTTGACCGCGTCGGCCCCGATTAGGGACAGATTGCCGTCCGTGATCGTCCCCGTGTTCGAGACGTAGACAAAGAGGTTGCCCGCCTTCAGGTCGCCCGGCATGGTGAGCGTGCCGGACACGTTCATGTCGGAAAGGCCGTTGATCCCCGCGAGGCTCAACCCGCCGGCGGGGATCGCCACCGCGCCGGAAGTCGTCAGGTTGGCGTCGCCAATGCCGCCGTTGATCTTCACCCCGGCGGGGCCATTCACGGTCGTGCCCGCGAGAGAGACGCTGTCGTTGCCATCCAGCGCCTTGTAACTCAGGCCGCCGGTGATGACGGTCGTCGTTTGGGTGGTCAGCGAGCCGCCGCCCGTGCCGAAATCGACGTTCACGTTCCTTTTCGCGGTCACCGCAGTCAGCGTGAGTTGGTCGGCCCCGGCGCCGGCCTTGTCCCACAGTTCGCCGTTGACGGTGGTGTTCGCGATCAAGGTGTTCGAGCCGCCGTTGCCCAGGGTGAGGGAAACCGGCCCGCCGACCGTGGAGGCCGTCCCAGCCTGGCCGAGGATCACGATGTCCAGACCGTCGCCGCCGACATAGGTGAAATCCTTCAGGGAGATGGCGCTGGCGGTGGTGAACAGGTTCACCCCGTTGTTGCCGTCGCCGCCGTTGATCGACAGGGAACCGGCGAGGGTCAGCGCCGCCGTCGGGTCGAGGGTGACGGTGTCGTCCCCGCCCTTGAGGAACATCTTGACCGAGGTGGCGGCCACGGTGGTGGACGTGGCCGCGCCGTTGTCAACGGTGGTCCCGCCGGTTCCGGTGATGGTGAACTTGTCGCCCGTGAGTTGCAGTATGGTGAAGGTTTCGGCCTGGTCCGTGCCGGTGAGCGTCAGCACGCCCCCCGCGACCGAGGTGACGATGTTGCCGGCGGGGTTCTCCCGTTGTTCCAGGGTCTGGAGTTGCAACGCGGCGCGCCGGGGAGACTTCCGAAGACTCATGGGAAAACCTTCCAGGCAAGACGGGCTTGCCGGTGGCCTTGGGAAAAAGCGAGCGTGCGGAGCCGAACTCGCCGATGGGGTGAGTTTACCTGAAACGGCCAGGAATTGAATGAGCAATCGTCAAAAAGCGGGGCATGGGTGGAATGCGGTGCCCGGAAATCTCCGCAATCTCCGCACGAGATCATGACCTGCGGCGGGTGGCCTGCCCACGGCTTTGCGTGGGCATGTCGGGGACCGGAAGCCACATGCCCGCGCAAAGCCGTGGGCAGGCCACCCGCCGAACCGATTTCACCCATCGCTACGGCCATCGACGAGTCGGGATTCGTCACGCATGGCTTGCGCTGTCGTGGTAACACTTCCCCCATGCGGGAAGCGCCACCCGACGGCGTCAGCCGTCGGGTGACGCCGATCAGAATCCGGTCACCGTCAGGTTGGCGAACGGCAGGGCCACGCCGAGCGGGTCGTAGAGGTTGAAGCCGGTTCCGCCGTCGATGGTCGAGCCGAGTGTGCCGAACACCGGAACGCTGTTGCCGTCCCCGCCGTTGGTGCCCAGCCGCAGCTTGTCGTTGCCCGCCCCGGTCTTGATGGTCACCTTGCCGGTGAAGGTGGCCGCCTTGACCATCAGGTTGGTGGTGATGCCGAGGTCGATGGTGTCGTCACCCGCCCCGGTGTCGGCCGTGAACGCCCCGGCGAAGACCGAGCCGCCGTCCACCGAGATCAGATCGTCGCCCGCCAGCGAGATGACCGACACATCCTTCGCGGCCTGCACGTTGACGAACCGGATCGTGTCGCTGTCGTTGCCGGTCTTCACCGTCAGCTTCCCGGCGAAATCGGTGGTCGCATCGCTGCTCGAGAGATCAACGGAATTCGATCCCTCGCCGAGGTTGAACATCGCGTCCCCGGTGACCGTGTACAGCCCTTTCATCGTGCCCGTGTCGTTTCCGTTGCCGCCGGTGAGGGTCAGATTCTTGGCGAAGGTCGTGACCGAGGACGTGTTTTGGTACAGATTCGTTTGGTAACCCTTCAAGACCACGTTGCCGTTGAAGGCCTTCCCGCTCGTCGGCAGTTGCGAGAAGGACGACTGTTGCAAGAGCAAGACGGCAGCGCCCCGGCCGGCCGTGACGGACACGTCTCCGGCGACGGCCGAAGTCGTTCCGGTGTTGAATAGGTTGATTGTGGCGTTGTTTCCGCCGGTCAGCGTTAGTTTGCCGCCAAACACTTCGTTGTTGGATCCGTCGAACAACACAGTTGAATCATGATATTTCCCGTTGACCGTCACGTCTTTGTTGAAGGTGACGGTTCCCAAAGACGTTCCGGCTAGGAGGGCGTCCACCCCTGCGTTCAGGGTCAGTTTCCCGTTCAGGGTCAGTTTCGCCGCGAAGATCCCCGCCACGGCATTGCCCGGAGCCGAGGTCAGGGTCACATCCTTGGCCACGGTCCCTCCGGTCGCGGACGGCGAGGCGAACGACACGTTCGCGCTGAATTTACCCGAGACCTTGATGCCGCCCAGCAGGGTCATGTCGCCGGCCGTGTTGGCCATGGTCGCAAACCCCGTCGTGCTGGTGAGGGAGATATCCCCGCCCACCTTGCATTTTCCAGTCGAGTCCAAAGCCATGGTCGCATCGCCATCGGACTTGAGGGTGACACCCTTCTGGATTTCCAAGTCCCGTCCGGAGTTCGTGTGTCGCAACACCGCCTCGTCTGATTTGCCAGTCATGAACACACTCCCCTTGACGAGGCCGCTGGCAATGTTGAAGGAGTCGCTTTGTGTGGCGGTGGCGGTCAGGTTCCCGTCCAGGTTCAGTGCCGCGAAAGTGGCATCAACGGACCCGATCGGGGAAGTCGCGGCGAATGAGAGGTTCTTATGGACGTTCCAGACGCCGGTCGAATTGACGTTGACCGAGTCGGCCCCGATGAGGGTCAGATTGCCGTCCGTGATCGTCCCCGAGTTCGAGACGCTGACACCGAGGTTGTTCACCTTCAAGTCGCCCGGCATGGTGAGCGTGCCGGACACGTTCACATTGGACAAGCCGTTGATCCCGGCGAGGCTCAACCCGCCGGCCGGAATCGCCACCGCGCCGGCGGTTGTCAGGTTGGCGTCGCCGAGGCCGCCGTTGATCTTCACCCCGGCCGGGCCGTTGACGGTGGTGTCCGCCAGGGAAATGGTGTCGTCGCCATCCAGCGCCTTGTAACTCAAGCCGCCGGTGATGACGGTCGTCGTTTGGGTGGTCAGCAAGCCGCCGCCCGTGCCGAAATCGACGTTCACGTTCTTTTTCGCAGTCACCGCGGTCAGCGTGAGCAAATCGGTCCCGACACCCGCCTTGTCCCACAATTCGCCGTTGACGGTGGTGTTCGTGATCGAGATGTTCGAGCCGCCGTTGCCCGGGGTGAGGGAAACCGGCCCGCCGACCGTGGAGGCCGTCCCGGCCTGGCCGAGGATCACGGAGTCCAGACCGTCGCCGCCGACATAGGTGAAATCCTTCAGGGAGATGGCGCTGGCCGTGGTGAACAGTTTCACCCCGTTGTTGCCGTCGCCGCCGTCAATTGACAGGGAACCGGCGAGGGTCAGCGCCGCCGACGGGTCGAGGGTGACGGAGTCGTCCCCGCCCTTGAGGAACATCTTGACCGAGGTGGCGGCCACGGCGGTGGTCGCGTTGGCGACCCCGTCGATGGTGGTTCCGGAGATTCCGGTGATGGTGAACTTGTCCCCGGTGATTTGCCGGATGTTGAAGTTTTCGGCTTGGTCCGTGCCGGTGAGGGTCAGCACGCCCCCCGCGACGGAGGTGACGATGTTGCCGGCGGGATTCTCCCGTTGTTCCAGGGTCTGGAATTGCAACGGGGCGCGACGGGCGGACTTCCGAAGACTCATGGGAAAACCTTCCAGGCAAGTCGGGCTTGCCGGGGAACGGGGGGAAGCTCGGCAATGGAGGCAGGTTGAACGGTTTAAAGATTGTAAATGAAACGGCGGGCGGATAGAAGTGGGGTTGCCGGTCCCTCAGCGGCTTGAGTGCCGAACGCCGCTGTAAATGCCCCGGCGGCTACACACTCTCTCCCGCCGGCCACGCCGTCAGCCGCCAGCCGGGCATCACCGGCTCGCTGACCGGCGCGCCGTGGCGGTCGGCCTCCCAGTTTTCCACCCAGTCGTCCCAGCGCAAGTCTGTCTCGCTGAACACGACGGGCCACTTCTCCAAGTCGCCGTCGGCCTTGCCGATGTCCGGGCCGTCGTCGCGGTCGAAGAACTTGACCGTGCCGTCCGGTTGGGGGATCAACAGCCCCTCGGGCGTGGCGTCGAACGGCGCGGCGGTTTCCCCGAACACCGCGGCCAATTGCTCGCGGACGGCGTGGACCCCGATGAGCTTGTACAGGCCGGCGAGGGCGTCGTCCCACGCCCGGCGCTGGGCGGCGGTCAGCGCCCCGAGGGCACCCGCGTGTTCGACGCCGGCGATCAACCAGCCGCCGCGCTCCTCAATGCTGATGACCGCCGCCACGCCCGCCCCGACGCGGATGGGGAAGCGGACGCGGTTGGTCGCGAGTCTCGGGGCCTCGGCCGTCACCGGCAACCCGCCCCACCGCCGGCTGGCCTCCAAGTACGCGACGAAATTTCGGGCGGCCAAGTGGTGCAAGGCTTCGGCGATGTGCGCCAAGTGGTGATGGTGCTTCGCCGCCCGCCGCGGGTGATTTCCCGCCACCGCCTTGCGTAACTTCGCCCACGTCTTCGGGACGACGCC
The DNA here is from genome assembly GCA_043744795.1 of Zavarzinella sp. Taxonomy (GTDB): domain Bacteria; phylum Planctomycetota; class Planctomycetia; order Gemmatales; family Gemmataceae; genus Zavarzinella. The sequence continues at coordinate 19,200 of JAYTTY010000174.1, forward strand.
CGAGTGGAAACCCGGCCGCAGCAACGCCCGCATTTTTTCCCCGTGCGCGCCGACGACGGCCGGCTTCAGCGTCTTGGGGGCGTTGGCCCGGTACAGCTTCCAGTTCTCCTTGAGTTCCCACACCAGAAATCCGAAGATGCCGGGGATGCCGAACACGATTGTCCCCATCGTCTTTTCGTTCATGGCGAATTGGGTCGCCAGCGACGGGATGAGCGGCAGCAGCAGCTTGTGGGAGACGGTCACGACCGGGAAGTGCTTGATCGGGTTGATCTGCGGCTCGACCAACAAATTCCAGGCGAAGCGGAAGACGTACGTGAGCAGGAACCAGAACAGGCCGAGGGCCAGCTTGGCCGCGAACACGGCCCCGCCCTGCCCCTGCCGGAACCGCAGCCACTCGTCCACGGCGTAAATGGCCCGGTCGATGGCTTCGAGGATCACGCTGAAGACGAGGAGGACAAACGTCAGGACGCCCAGCGCGAAGTTGACCGAAAAGAGTCGCCACGCGCGGGCCACCGCCTCGTTGAAGCGGTCTTCCAGCCCGCGGCCGAGCGTCGTCCGCACCAAGACGACCGTGACGAAGGCGACGGCCAAGCCGATCAACGGCGGCTCCCACCCGTGATGGCCGACCACCCACGCGGCCACGGCCCCGACCGACCCGGTTAAGGACGGAAGCACCAGGTGCCGCCGGATAATTCGCGTCACCAGATTATCCACGGCGAAACGGACGAGCCGCGACCGGGCGACGGCCTTCGGCAACTTGTACAAGAGGAACGCCGCCCCGAGGCCGACGGACTGCCGGAAGGGCCGCCAGTGGATCAGCAGGAAGAAGACGGCCCCCGTGACGAGCAGCAACGGCCAGTGAAACCCCTCGGCATCCGACGGCGAGTGTCCGTCGCCGGTCGAGCCGGTTAACCAGTGGTACAGACCGGTCGCGGCCTCGGCCATGTGGCCGACGCCTTCCATGAACACGAACGCCCCGCCGAACGGCAGGGCGACGTACAGAGAGAAGACCCGGCCCACTGGCGTGCCGAAGAACAGTGAGCAAAGGCGTTGCAGCACCCGCATGTAGACTTCGCCGCGGTGATACACGCCGTCGAGCCGGACGGCCAACAGGCGGTTGGCCCGGATGAGCGGATCCCCGGAGAAAAATTCCGCCGGCCCGGCCAAGTCGGGCAGCTTGATGCGGCTCCGCGCGAGGGCGTCCCGCAAGTCGCCGAGGCGCAGGTAGCCGCGTGACCACGCCGCGTCGAGCAGTTCCTCGACCGCCATGCGGCGCGAGACTTCTTCCGGCAAGTTCCCGGCTAGCAGGCCGACCTCGGTCAGCGTCTCGGTGATTGCCGGGCGCATTTGTTCCCGGGCCGCTTGCTCCGCGTGTCCCAAGGCCCGGTGCAGGACATCTTCCAAAGCCGGAAATGGGTCACGGGGGGCCAAGGCCGCCGCCCGGCGGGCCGCCGCCCGCAAGTGCCGGCCGACCAGAAGCCGCTTGGGCATCGTCAGCGGCCGCTTGATTTTCTTCTTGCCGAACGTGACGACCCACTCGACCACGTCGGCCGCGTAGGTCTGTCGTTCCACCGTCAGGCAGGCGCGTTGCAGGTCGTACAACAACCGCCGCTCGGTGGACCACCCCGTCTCAGTCATCCCGGCCAGAATAGCCCGCAGACACGCGGCCCACTCTTCCCGCCCCGGCCCCGACGCATGGAACACGCGGCCGAGGCGGTCGGCCAAGGACTCAAGCGCCGGATTCGGCGCGCCGGGGTTCTCGCGGGCGAAGACGATGGCCGCCTTCACGTCATTGCCGGGCGTCTCAGTCACTCCGACCGCATTTGATGTGACGGGCGCTGGCGCCACGGGGTCCATGTGGCCGGTGTGCGGTGGCGCCGCGGCGGGAAGGTCCGTCCCGGGCGGCCGCGTTTCGGCGAACCAGCGGGCGGCGGGGAATTCGGCCAACAGGTGGTCGATCACGCCGTGCGCGTCGGCCAGCCCCGGAAAATAATCGTGGACGTGGCCCGGGGCGAAGTAGTGCAATTCGAGCAGGAAGGCCACGAACTCCCGGTAGACGATGGCGTCCGGATCGGCGTCGGTGATGAGATGCCCCGCTTCCAACACGGTCCGGATTTCATGCCAGAACGTCGGGCCAAACGCCCGGCAGCGCCGGCGGAGGTCCGTGAGTCGGGCGGGGTCGCGGTACCGGGCGTCCACGGCCTCATCGACGCGGCTGTGAAACAGCGTCCGCCACAAATCGGTCCATGTTCGGACGGGGGAAGAGTCATCCGGCTGGGGGATCAGCAGCCACTCGTTGGCGGGGTCGGCCGGCGAGATGTTCAACTCGTCAAGCGGCAGAATTGCCGTCAACGCCCCCCGTGAGATCGGCCACGCGAAGTCGTGCGGGACCGTCGAGGCGAATTCGTCCCACGGGCGGGACCGGCGGATCACCCGGCGCAACGCGCGGAGCGGCACGAAGCGGACGCGCGGGTCAATGTCCCGGGCGGCCTGGAGGAAGTCAGGGCCGGCCGGGCGGGGAGCGGGCATAAAAAAACTCTGGTGGATTCGCCGCGCGTCCCGCGGGGGGGACGCAGCGAATCTACCGGAGCGGGTGCGCGGCGGCAACCACGACGGTCAGTCGTTGACGTTCGTTTCGCCATTCTGCCGGGTCACCAAGGCGGCGAAGACGGTCACGGTTACGGAGGACTTGATGTACCGGACCGACCCGTCGCCGAGGAGCGTGTTCACGCCGCCGGTGTGGAACGCATACGGGGCGCTGGTCCCCTCGGTGAAGAACGGGCCGACGTTATACGTCGGGTAGTCGAACCCGTTGGTGCAGTTCACGGCGCACGGGCCGGGGTAAGTGGCCCCGTCCGCGGACGACGTGTACAGGTCCAAATCCGAGGCCGGCCGACTCCACCCGCCGCCGTTTACTTTTTGGGCCGTCGGCGTCCCGTACGGCTTGCCGGCCCGGTAAATTTGCGGCCGCCCCGCCGACTCGGTGACGGCGATGGTGTTCGACAGTCCGTCCGTCACTTCGGCCAAGTAATTGCCGTTAAACTTGTTCTTCTCCAGAATCCCCGGTTGGGCGACGCCGGTCGCGTTCACATTGCTGGCAATGGCGGACACGCCCGTCGAGGCGGCATAGTCGGTGACGGCAACGATGTTCCATGTACTCGTCTGCGGGTCGCCGTCGAGCCGGCCCGGGTTCGGAGACGAGGGGCACTGCAAGATTTTGATCACTTGAGAGGTCGTCGGCTGATTCGTCGCGGAACTCCATGACGTGGTGATGTCGTAGTTCTTCCGCATGTTGTCCTGCTCGATATACGCGAGCGTGGGGACCATCCAACTGATGCGCGGGGACGAGGCGACGCCGCCCGGGCGGATACTGCTCGGGAAGTACCCGTATGTGCTCTCGTGATTGTGCAGTGCTAACCCGAGTTGCTTGAGGTTGTTGGAACACTTCAAGCGGTTGGCGGCTTCACGGATCTTCTGGACGGCCGGCAACAGCAGGCCAATCAAGATCGCGATGATGGCAATGACCACCAGCAACTCGATCAGCGTGAACCCACGACGACCCGGACGACGGACTTTTTTGAACCGGAGCATTTCAAAACCTCAAAAGCGAATGTAGTGCAGCGAAACTCGATCAAGATCACCAATCTCATCGGAATGATAAACTTTGATCTTAACCTTGGCAAGAGTAAAATATCTAAATTTATCGTCTAAGTAGACATTAGATGTTTAGTTATTGAGTGATATTAACAGTCAATTTTTCATTTGATTTACAGACGTGAAGAGACTCTTAATGAGCGGATACGATTTGACCTGATGGGTTGGGGGAAGATTGACAAAGTTGCCGAGTTTGGGCGATTTACTTCCTCTTTTTTTTGAGCCTGAATTATAGTATCTTCATTCGGCGAATTGAGACCGGAGCGTACCGCCCGGCTCCCGGTCCGGCCACTTCATCGGACGACCTCTCATGCCAGCTCCCGCTTCCATCGACGACCTCTTGAAGCTGATCCGGAAAAGCGGCATGGTGGACGAGCCGCGTTTGGAAGCGTACTTGGAGCGCTACCGCGGCTCCGGCGGCCCCCCGAACGATGTCCGCAAGCTCGCCGGGTCGATGGTGCGCGACGGCTTGCTGACGTACTTTCAGGCCGAGCAGTTCATGCTGGGGAAGTGGCGCGGCTTCACCATCGGCAAGTACAAACTGCTGGAGCGGATCGGCTTCGGCGGCATGGGCCAAGTCTTCCTGTGCGAACACATGTACATGCGCCGCCGCGTCGCCATTAAGGTGTTGCCGCCGGCGAAGGCCGAAGAGCCGGCCGCGCTGGGCCGCTTCTACCGCGAGGCCCGCGCCGCCGCGGCTCTCGACCACCCGAACATCGTCCGCACGCACGACATTGACCAGGACGGCAACCTGCACTTCTTGGTGATGGAATACGTGGACGGGTCGAGTCTGCTGGAAATGGTCAAAAAGAAGGGGCCGATGGCCGCCGACCGGGCCGCCCATTATGTGTGGCAATCCGTGCAAGGGCTGGACCACGCCTTCCGCGTCGGCGTGATTCACCGGGACATCAAGCCCGGGAACATCCTGGTGGACCGCTTCGGCATCGCCAAAATCCTCGACATGGGGCTGGCCCGGTTCTACCACAGCGACGACGACATGCTGACGATGAAATACGACGAGAAAAGCGTCCTGGGGACGGCCGACTACGTGGCCCCGGAGCAGACGGTCAACAGCCACGACGTAGACGTGCGGGCCGACCTGTACAGCCTCGGGGCGACATTTTACTTCCTGCTCGCCGGCCACCCGCCGTTCCCCGAGGGGACGATCTCGCAAAAACTCATCGCCCACCAGACCCGCAAGCCGACGCCGATCCGGCAACTGCGGCCGGACATCCCCGTCGAACTGGCGGCCATCGTCGAAGGGCTGATGGAAAAGAGCCTCGACGAGCGGTTCCAGTCGCCGGCCGAGGTATACGAGGCGTTGCTGCCGTTCGTTCAGAACCCGGTGATGCTGCCGACGGAGGAGGAAATGCCGGTCCTCAGCCCGGCCGCCCGGGACAGCATGTCGCACGGCAGCGGCGGGTCGTCGGCGAACATGTCCGGCTCCTTCCGGCAAGATTCGGCCATCCTGCGGGCGGACATCATGCAGCGGTCCGGCCGTCACCAGGCCCCGGCCGGCGCCGTCCGCACGTCCGGCGTGATGCCGCCGCCAATGTCCGGCCCGCCCGGCGGGCGTGGCTCCGGCCTAATGCCGCGGCCGGGGGCCGGCTCCTCCGTGAAAATGTCGCCGACGTTCTTCGACCCGCCGCCGATGGCCTCCGCGCTCGGGTCCGCCGCCCTGCCCCCGGTGCCGAACCCGACCGGCCCGACGAACGAGACGCCGGCCCGCATGGGCCAGTCCACGGAGCGCTCCCCGAACCGGGAGCGGCGCGAGCCGGCCAAACACCCGCGCCCCGCGGAAGATCGCTCGATGAACCCGATGAAGAACCCCGTCCTGCGGATCATCATTGAGTCCGTGCTGCTGTTCGGGTTGTGCCTGCTGGTGTTCTTCATCCTCCGCGGCCTGTGACCGGCCGGGGCGGCGTCATTTCTTCGGGTCGGTCAGCAGCCGGGCGCTCGTCTCGAAGTAGCGGCGGCGCCGCTTACTGCCGGCCGCCTCTTCCGCTTGCTTCTCCCGCAAGTCTTCCAAATTCGCGGCGCAACTCGCGCAGGCCACGGTCTTGAGGTGGAAGTCCGCGTAGGCGGCAAGGTCGGCGGCGAGAACGCCGTGCAGGAGGCCGGTGAGTTGTTCGCGGGTGAGGCAACTCAGCCGCTCCCGCCGCCACACGGCCCCGACGGAGTGTTCGCCGCGGTCGCGGTCTTCGCGAAGACGCTGGAGGCGCGCCCGGAATTCGGCGGACTCGCGCAGGCGGCGCTCGACGGCGGCCGTCTCGGCGTCGTCGAGGTCGTCGTCGAGGTAGGCGCAGAGGTGTTCCCGGGAAAAGTCGTCGGCCATCGTCCGGCCCCCCTGTCGAATCCCCGATAGTATACACGCCGCGGGCCGGGATGGGCGAAGCCGCGGCCGGCGCCTATCACACCTTGCGGGAATTGGGGCCGGGCCGCCCGCCGCCCCGGACTTACCACGGAAGGAACCGATGGCCATTCACCCGACGGCCGTGATTCACCCGACGGCGATCATTTCCCCGGAGTCGGTCTTGGGCGAGGGCGTCCGGATCGGCCCCTTCACGGTCTTGGACGGGCCGGTCACGCTCGGGGCCGGGACGGTCGTCGCCCCGCACGCGAACTTGATCGGGCCACTGACGGTGGGGGCGAACAACCACATCGGCGCCGGGTGCGTGTTCGGCAGCGAGCCGCAGCACACCTCTTACGCGGGCCAGCCGGCCGGCGTGCAGATCGGCGACCGCAATGTCTTCCGGGAATACGTGACCGTCCACCGCGGGTCGCACGTGCCCGGGTGGGGCGTCACCCGCATCGGCAACGACGGCTACTTCATGGTGAACGTCCACGTCGGGCACGACGCCCAGGTGGGCAACAACGTCATCATGGTCAACGCCTCCATGTTGGGCGGCCACGCGATCCTGCAAGACCGGGCGTTCATCTCGGGAAATTCCGCCCTGCACCAGTTCGCCCGGCTCGGCCGGCTGTCGATGACGACCGGGTGCCTCACCATTGTGCAAGACTTGCTCCCCTACATGACCGTCAAGAGCCGCGAGATCGTGGCGGGGGTCAACGTCGTCGGCATGCGGCGGGCCGGGTTCTCGCCCGCGGACATCGCCGTCGTCCGCACGGCCTACAAGATGATTTACCGCAGCGGGAATATTTTGAAGGTGGGGTTCCAGAAGCTGACCGCCGCGTTCCCGGACCACCCGCTCGTCGCCGAACTCATGGCCTTCTACGCGACCTCCACGCGCGGGCTGATTCGCCCCGTGGACGGGGCCGCGGCGGACGCGGCGGGCTGATTTTTCCGGCCGCCCCCTGTCCGTTGGCGGGGCGTTTCCGATAATCACTGTTCGATCTGACAAGCAATTCGACGGCCGGCGCCCGTGGCCGACCGTTGTGGTGGTGTTATTGGCGGGACTCCCGCGGGACAATCGACGATGGCGGACGCACTGGTTCTGAAGTCGGAAACGCGGCAAGTCACCGGGGGCCGCGACGCGGCCCGCCTCCGCAAGAACGGCCGCATCCCGGCCGTGGTGTACGGCCACAAGGAAACGCCGGCCCACATCTCCGTGGGCAAGGACGACTTGAAGGCCGCCCTGCGGGCGCACTCCCGCACCCTGTCCGTCGTCGTCGGCGGCAAGGCCGAGACGATGCTGATCCAAGAGGTCCAACGCGACCACCTCGGGTCGGACATCCTCCACATCGACTTCCGCCGCATCTCCGCCGACGAGCGCGTCCGCACGACGGTGACGGTCGAACTCAAGGGCATCGCCCCCGGCACCCTCGCCGGCGGCGTCCTCGACCAGCCGCTGCACAAGATTCACGTCGAGTGCCCGGCCATGGCCATCCCGGACTCGATCCGGGTGCGGATCGACGCCTTGGCCCTCGGCCAAGCCATCCACGCCAAGGATCTTGAACTGCCCGCCGGCGTGACGTCCTTGGAAGACCCCGAAGCCGTGGTCGTCCAAGTGAAGACGGCCCAAGTGATCGACGTGCCGGCGATGGCCGAGCCGGGCGCCAACGAGCCGGAAGTGATCGCGAAGAAGAAGGAAAAGGCGGGCGAGGAGGAGTGACCCTCGTCGGCGTGACGCCATGAAACTGGTGATTGGGCTGGGGAACCCCGGCCCCAAATACGCCGGCACCCGGCACAACGTCGGGTTCGAGGTCGCCGATTACTTGGCGGCCGCCCCGTCGGTCGGCTCGTGGCGGTCGCGGTTTCAGGCCTTGGTGGCCGAGGCGGCCGAGAACGGCGAGCCGATTCTCCTGATGAAGCCCGACACGTTCATGAACCTGAGCGGGCGGGCGGTGCGGCAGGCGGTCGATTTTTACAAAATCACCCCGGCCGACGTGCTGGTGATCTGCGACGACTTGGCCCTGCCGTTGGGCAAATTGCGGCTCCGGACGACCGGGTCGCACGGCGGGCAGAACGGGTTGCGGAGCATCCGCGAGGCGCTCGGGACGCCGGATTACCCGCGGCTGAGACTCGGGATCGGGTCGCCGGGCGAACATTTGGACGCGGCCGACTACGTGTTGGGCCGGTTCAAACCCGCCGAACGGGCCGCGATTGACGAGGCGGTGGCGAAGGCCGCCCAAGCCGTTTTGATGTGGGCGACGCGCGGGGCCGACGCCGCCATGAATCACGCCAACGGCGGCGAGCAACGGCCGCCCAAGCCGAAGCCGGAAAAGAAGCCCGACGCCGAGAAGACGAGACCGAAGCCGGACGAGACCACGACAGAGAAACCCTGAGAACGAGACGCGGAACCGCCATGCCAGTCAATAGTTACGAGTGCCTGATCCTGTTGGACCCCACGAAGGTAACGACGGACGTGGAGGCCGCCAAGACGCAAATCCACGCCACCTTGGAGAAGTACGGCTCCGAGATCATCGTCAGCCGCAAGTGGGACGACCGGAAGCTCGCGTACCCGATCGACGGGCACAAGAAGGGCCTGTATTACCTGCTCTTCTTCAAGGTCGATTCCCTCAAGGTCACGAAGATCGACCACGACTTCCGCCTGAGTGAGACCGTCCTGCGGCACATGATCACGGTCGTTGACCCCAAGTGGGAAAACGAACTGCTGGCCACCGCCAAGGACGAGACGAAGTTTGGCTTCCAGATCATCGTGGACGACTCCTCCGACGGCGTGACCGGCGAGGGCGGCGACGACCGGGGCGACGACCGCCACCGCCGCGGGCCGCGCCGGCCGGCGGAAGCGGAAACGACCAAGGAATAATCGCCGACTTCCGGCCTACTGACATTGAGGCGATTCGGGCGGGGGTTAAAATTGGGGAATGACAACCCCAGTGTACCCGGCGGCCCGTCCGACAGAGACGGCCCCCCACCCCGAGGACCGTTTCCCATGGCCAACCTGAACAAAGTCATCCTGATCGGCCGGCTGACCCGCGACCCCGAAGTCCGGGCGTTTTCCAACGGCGGCAAGGTCGTCAAGTTCGGCTTCGCGGTCACGAACCGCAAGAAGAACACGCAGACCGGCCAGTGGGAAGACGAGCCGATGTTCATCGACTGTGAGGCGTTCAACCGCGGGGAAAACGGGACGCTGGCGAACATCATCGAAGAGCGGTGCCGCAAGGGGTCTCAGATTTGCATTGAGGCCCACCTGCACTTGGACCAGTGGGACGACAAGACAACTGGCGCCAAGCGGAGCAAGCACAAGTTAGTGGTCGATACGATGCAGTTGCTCGACCGCCGCGAAGACGGCACGGGCGGCGGCGAAGGCGGCGGCGGGTACTCTTCCGCGGCCCCGGCCCGGTCGGCCCCCGCCGGGCGAAGTTCGGCCCCGGCGGCCCGAACGGGGTCCGGTTTTAGCGACGGGGACGGGCCGGACAGCGAGCCGGCCGGCGGCAGCGAAGAAATTCCGTTTTAAAGTTCACTTACGGTGATGTGATGGCGAAGACGAAAGAGCCGACGACGAAGGAACTCGCGAAGCCGGAAAAGAAGGTCCGGCAGCGCCGCAACCAAGTCACGAAGGGTGACCACGGCGGCGCCCAAATCCTCCTGCTCGACGACGTGGTCCACGTCGGCAAGCAGGGCGAGGTCGTCGAGGTGAAGGCGGGGTACGCCCGCAACTACCTCATCCCGAACGGGCTGGCCATCCTCCCGTCCGAACACAACATGAAGCGGCTTGACAAGTTCAAGGTCCGCGTCACGCAGATGCGCGAGTCCCGCGTTGCCGACTTGAAGTCCGTCGCCGACCAGATCGGCCGGACCAAGAGCGTCACCATTGAGGCCAACGCCAACGAGGCCGGCGACCTGTACGGCTCCGTCGGCCCGCAGGAAATCTGCCGGGCCTTGCGCGGCAAGAACCTGCAAGTGGAACCGGAGATGATCCACCTCCCCGAGCCACTGCGGCACTGCGGGATCTACCCGGACATTCACGTCAGCCTCGGGTACGACATCCAGGCCACCATCGAAGTGACCATCATCCCCGCCGCCGCCAGCAAGAAGAAGTAACGAAGACGGAAGCAACGAGTTTCACGCAAAGCTCGCAAAGAGGCAAAGCTCGCAAAGAGCCGCAAGATTTGGCAGGAGTTCCCGGCGGCAGGACTCCACTCATTCTTGTTTTGTCTTCTTTGCGAGCTTTGCCTCTTTGCGAGCTTTGCGTGAAACTCTTCGGTCTTACCCGGCTTTAGCCGGATGACACATTGACAGGAAGTCAGCCATGTCTTCGGACGGCCCCGGCCCCGACAAACTCCCCCCCCAAAGCCGCGATGCCGAGCGCAGCGTCATCGGCTCCTGCCTCCGGGACAACGCCGTCATCAACGACGTGGTCCAGTTCATCGTCCCGGACAACTTTTACTTCGACGCCCACCAGAAGATTTTCCAGGCGATCAAGGACATCTACCAGGACGGCCACCCGGTCGATTTGGTCATCCTCGCAGAGAAGCTGAAGAACAATAAGCACCTCGAAGACGTGGGCGGGTACGCCTACCTCGGCGAGTTGTGGGACGCCGCCCCGACCGCCGCCAACGCCGAGTACTACGCCCGCATCGTCCGCGACAAGGCGATCACGCGGAACCTCATCCACGCTTCCACGGAAATTCTCCGGGACGCCTACGACCAGATCATGCCGGCCGACGAACTCCTCGGGGCCGCCGAGCGCAAGGTGCTGGACATCGCCGAGAAGGGCGTCACCGGGACCACGTCCACGCTCGTTCAAGCCCTCGACGAGGCGTACACCCGGCTCGACCAGCGCATGGGCCGGACGGACCCGAACGCCATCAGCGGCATCGCCACCGGCTACGTGGACCTCGACGCCTTGACGGCCGGGTTGCAGAACTCCGAACTCGTCATCCTCGCGGCCCGGCCCAGCATCGGGAAGACGGCGTTCGCGCTCAACATCGTCCGGCACATCGTCATCGAAGAGCAGTTGCCGGCCTTCTTCGTCAGCCTCGAACAGTCCAAGATCGAACTGGCCGAGCGGCTCCTCGCCTGCCAGTCCCGCGTGGACGGCCAGAAGCTCCGCAAGGGCCATTTGAGTTCGGAAGACATCGGCAAACTGCACGGGGCCGGCGACGTGCTGCGGACGGCGAAATTATTCATCGACGACACGCCTGGCCAAGGGATGCTCCGCATTTGCGCCAACGCCCGCCGCCTAAAACTGCGGCACGACATCCGCTTGGTCGTCATCGACTACCTCCAGCTCATCGAGCCGGAAAATCGCCGCGACCCCCGGCAGGAACAAGTGGCCCAGATCTCCCGCCGGCTGAAGTTCCTCGCCCGCGAGTTGAACATCCCGGTGATCGCCCTCGCCCAGGTGAACCGGGCGTCCGAAGACCGGCAAGACCACCGGCCGCGGTTGGCCGACTTGCGCGAATCGGGGAGCATCGAACAGGACGCCGACACGTGCTTGATGTTGCACCGCCCCGGCAAGTTCGACGGCGGCGTGGAAGACAACATCATCGAAGTGATCGTCGCCAAGCAGCGCAACGGCCCGACCGGCGAAATCACGCTCGCGTACCACAAGTCGATCATGCGGTACGAGAATTACGCGGGCCAAGGCACGTTCGGCATCGAGTGAGGGACGCCATGCGGATCGGCAGCGGCCACGACAGTCACCGGCTCATCCCCGGCCGGCGGCTCATCCTCGGCGGGGTGGACATCCCGTTCACGCACGGCCTCGACGGCCACAGCGACGCGGACGTGGTCCTGCACGCCGTTACGGACGCCCTGCTCGGGACGCTCTCCCTCGGCGACATCGGCGAGTGTTACCCGAACACGGACCCGAATTACTTTAACCAAGACTCCCGGCTGTTCGTCGCCGAAACTTTGGCGAAGCTGACCCAAGCCGGCTGGTCGGTCGTCAACGTGGACGTGACCATTTTCGCCGAAGTGCCGAAGCTCGGCTTGGGGAAGCAGGAAATCAAAGCGAGCTTGGCGGCCATCTTGGACATCCCGCTCGACCGCGTGAGTGTGAAGGCGAAGACTGGAGAGGGCGTCGGGCACATTGGGCGGGGCGAGGCGATCGGGTGTCACGCGGTGGTGTTGATCCAGCCGGCGACCGCAAAGGCAACCTAACCCCCCGGCCCCTTACAGGGGTAGGTCAGGCGAGAGCGAAGAATTCAGGCGGAAGTCGCAATAGTGCGACCATGCCGCGTTTTC
>JAYTTY010000175.1:0-31457 GCA_043744795.1 Zavarzinella sp.
AGCGCGTTCGGAGATCCTCACCCGAACCTGACGGCCAACGCACTTCGGTGACAGTCGCTGAACGCGCTCCTCTCCGCAAAGCCTCCGCGTCGCGGCTTACAAAACCCGTTGCCAGACGGGAGCGCTGCCCTTCACCCCACTTCGCTTAACTCCCCTTCCGGCTCCCCCTTGGCGAGGGCCTTCCGAACGGCTTGACAAATGCCTTCCAAGTCCAACCCCAATTCGGCGAACAGTTCGGAGCGCTCGGCGTGTTGGATGTAGCGGTCCGGGACGCCGAGGCGGGTGACGCCCCGCGTGTCCACGCCTTCGGCATTGCACGCCTCCAAGACGGCGCTGCCGAAACCCCCTTCGAGCGTCCCTTCCTCGACCGTGATGACGAACGGCATCCGCTCGACGAGCGGGAGGATCGTTTGGCGGTCCAGCGGCTTGCAGAAGCGGGCATTGACCACGGTGAGGTTCAGCCCCTCGTCCCGCAGTTTGTGGGCGGCTTGCAGGGCGGTGGCGACTTGGGTGCCGAAGACGATGATGGCCCCGTCGTCGCCCTCCTCGATCACCTCGGCCCGGCCGAGTTGGACCGGCTCAAACTCCCGCTTCACCTGTTCCAGCCCGGCCTTGGGGTAGCGGATCGATACGGGGGACGTTTGCGTGAGGGCGAAGTCCAGCATCGGCTTCACGTCGGCCTCGTCGCCGGGGGCCATCACGATCATGTGCGGGAACAGCCGCATGTACGGGATGTCGAAGACGCCGTGGTGCGTCGGCCCGTCCGGCCCGGTCAGGCCGGCCCGGTCGAGGGTGAAGACCACCGGCAAGTTTTGGAGCGACACTTCTTGGAAAATCTGGTCGAAGGAGCGTTGCAAGAAGGTGGAGTAAATGTCCACCACGGGCTTCATGCCGGTCTTGGCCATGCCGGCCGCGAAGGCGACCGCGTGGCTCTCGCAAATGCCCACGTCGAAGAACCGCTCGGGGAACTCGTCCCGCAGGGGTTCGAGCTTGTTCCCCTGGCACATGGCGGCCGTCAGGACCGTCACTTTCGGGTCGGCCCGCATGGCGGCGGCGATGGCGGCGCTCATGGCGTCGGTGTACGCCTTGGAGCCGCCCTTCTTGGTCTCAATGTTCGTGCGCTCCGGCCCCACTTTCGTGAAGACCGGCGGGGTGTGGAACGCGACCGGGTCCGCGCTCGCCTGGGCGACGCCGTGGCCCTTTTCCGTGAACACGTGGAGCAGCAGCGGCCCCTTTTGGTCCCGCAAATCGCCCAAGATGCGGAGCAAATTCGGCAAGTCGTGCCCGTCCACGGGGCCGAAGTAGCGGAAGCCCATCTCCTCGAACAGCATCCCCTCTTTCAGGGACGCCTTGAGGCCGTCCCGCACTTGCTCCAGCGCCGAGTGGGCCATGTCCCCGAGGACGGGGATTTTCGAGAGCAGGTAGTTGATGCTCTTCTTCGACCCTTGGTAAAGGGAAGTCATCCGGCACTGGTCGAGGTACTGGGCCATGCCGCCGGTGCGGGGGCAGATCGACATTTTGTTGTCGTTCAGGATCACCAGCACGTCCTGGTTCATCCCGGCGATGTTATTCAGCGCCTCGAAGACGACGCCAGAGACGAACGCCCCGTCCCCGATGACGGCGACGGCCCGGCGGTCCGTGTTCCCCTGCAAGTCGTCCCCGGCCTTGAGGCCCGATACGGTGGAGACGCTCGACCCGGCGTGGCCGGTCATGAACAGGTCGTACTCGCTCTCGTGCGGGTTGGGGTAGCCCATCAAGCCCCCCTTGGTGCGGATCGTGTCGAAGTCGCGGAAGCGGCCGGTGATGAGCTTTTGCGGGTAGATTTGGTGCCCGGTGTCCCAGATCAGGCGGTCCGTGCGGAAGTCGAAGACGGTGTGCAGGGCCAAGGTGAGTTCGACGACGCCGAGATTGCTGGCGAAGTGGGCGGGCCGCAGACTGAGGACGCGCACCAACTCGTCGCGGATTTCCTGGGCCAACTGCCGGAGGTCGTCCTCCGACAACTTTTGCAGGTCCACGGGGGACGCGATGCGGGACAGCAGCGTGCTCATGAAATCTCCCTCGGTAACGGTCCGTCGTACCACTCGACCCGGCTTATCGGTCCCGGTCGGTCACATACCTCGCCAAGTCGATCAGCGGTTGGGCGGCCGGCCCGAGCGGCTCGACGGCGGCGACGGCTTGCCCGTGCAACTCCGACAACCGCTTTCGACTCGCTGCCACCCCCACCAAGCCGGGGAACGTCATCTTCCCCCGGCCTGCGTCCTTGCCCGTCCGCTTGCCCGTCTGGGCCGCGTGGCCTTCCACGTCCAACAGGTCGTCCGTCACTTGGAAGGCCAGCCCGAAGGCTCTCGCGTAGGCGTCCAACATCGGCGCCACCTCCGCCAACCGGCCCGCGTCCCGCTCGGCCAAGGCGACGATGGCCCCGAGCCGGACGGCCGCGCGGAACAACGCGCCGGTCTTCCGCAGGTGAATGCCTTCCAGTTCGTCCATGGTCCGCGGCGTCGGCAACCCGCCGATGCGGCCCTCGGCCGCCATGTCTCGGACTTGCCCGTCCACCATGCCGGCGGCCCCGGCGCCGCGGGCCAGCTCCGCACACCCAACCGCCGCCGTGCGGGGCGGATAACCCTCGGCCAATACCTGAAACGCCCCGGTGAGCAGCGCGTCGCCCGCAAGAATGGCCAACGCCTCCCCGTATTTGACGTGGCTCGTCGGCAAGCCGCGCCGCAAGTCGTCGTCGTCCATCGCCGGGAGGTCGTCGTGAATCAGGGAGTATGTGTGGACCATTTCCACGGCGGCCCCGGCCGTCAAGGCGTCATCCGCCGCGCCGCCGCAGGCTTCCGCTGCCAAGACCGCCAAGGCGGGGCGAAGGCGCTTGCCGGGGGCGAAGAGGCTGTACGAAATGGCCTCCGACAAAATGGGAGACGTCCCGGCGACCACCAGCCCGACCGCGGCCCGCAGGGCGGCGTCCGCCTGTGCCCGGATCGTCTTCAGCCGGTCGACGATCACGAGGGACAAAGCGGAACCCCGGACGGGGTTGGCCCCGTCAGTATCTTTCGTCCATGATAGGCTTTCGGAGCCGTTTTTGTCTGCCCTATCCGTGAGAAAGAAAGCCGGGAGAAAACAGAGAAGACATTTCACGCAAAGCTCGCCAAGAGGCAAAGCTCGCAAAGAAGACAGGGAAGAATTTCTTCATCCGCCAAGGCGATTCGGAAGTTGGCTGCAATGGTTGTTGCCTCTTTGCGAGCTTTGCCTCTTGGCGAACTTTGCGTGAAATGTCTTTCTTCTACTCCGCCTTCCGCGGCCGGCGTTTCGGCTCCGGCGTCACCGTCTCGGCGGAACTGCTGTGGGCGAACGGCTTGAACTGCGGCTTGCCGTCGTCGTCCAACCCCATGAGTTGGGTGATGCGGCCCTCGGCGGTCGCCAGTTGGCCGTAGCAGGCCTTGATGAGGAAAACGCCGCGCTCGTACTTGGCGAGACTTTCCTCCAGCGTGGTCGTGCCGTCTTCCAGCGCCCGCAGGATCTTCTCCAGTTCAGCGACGGCCTCCTCGAAAGCGGGGGGGGTTGGCTCACTCATGGGCGGTCGGCCTCCGGCGGTTGTACACGTTCCACCCGACTGACGATCTCGCCGGCCGCCAAGCGGGTGCGGATGATTTCGCCCACGGCCACGTCCGCGGCGGCCCGGACCGGCAACCCGCGTTGGTTTAGCGTCAGCGAGTAGCCCCGCTTCAGCACTTGCAGCGGGCTGAGGGATTCGAGTTGGGCGGCGGCGGCGGCCATGCGATGGCCGGCGGCCGTGAGGCGTTGGCGAATGCCGCGGTTCAATCGCCCGGCCAAGTCGTCGAGTTTCTTTTCCGAATCGCGGATGGACTCCAGCGGCCGCCGGAACGCCCGGCGGTCCAAGATGACGCTCAGGCGTTCGCGGGCCAGTTCCACCCGTCGAACGAGCATCGCTTTCAGCCGATCTTCGCGGTCTTGCAGGCTGACGAGGAGTTCGGCCCGGTCGGGCGTCAGGTCCGTGATCGCGTGGCTCGGTGTCAGCGCCCGGTGGTCGGCGACCAAGTCGGCGATGGTGACGTCGATTTCGTGGCCGACGGCGCTGATGACCGGCAGGGCCGACATCACGATGGCCTCGGCCACCGCCTCCTCGTTGAAGCTCCACAGGTCTTCGAGGCTGCCGCCGCCGCGGCCGACGATGACGGCGTCCAGCGTCACGTCCCCGCGCCGGTGCAAGTGGTTGACCGTCCGCAGGGCCTTGGCGATTTCCTCGGCCGACCCTTCCCCCTGAACGCGGACGGGGACGACCAACACGCGGGCGACCGGCCACCGCCGGGCGAGGAGTTCCAACATGTCCCGGATCGCGGCGCCGGTCCCGCTCGTGATGATGGCGATGGAGCGCGGGAACGCCGGCAGCGGCTTCTTGCGGGCTTGGTCGAAGTACCCCTTGGCCGCCAGTTTTTCCTTCAGGTGCTGCAAAGCGAGTTCGAGCGCCCCGACGCCTTTGGGGCTGAGTTCTTCGATGGCGAGTTGGTACTCGCCGCGCGGCTCGTACACCGTCAGCCGGCCGCGGGCCATGACCTGCATGCCGTCCTTCGGGTCGAACCGCAAGCGCAGGGCCACTCCGCGATAAATGACGGCCCGCAGGGAGGCCCGTTCGTCCTTCAACGTCAGGTAAATGTGCCCGGACGCCGGCCGGGCGAGGTTGGAGATTTCCCCCGTCACCCACACGGACGAGAAGCCCTCTTCGACGCGGGCGCGGATCTCCCGCGTCAGCGACCCGACGGTGTGCAGTTCGGCGGTGGCGGGCGGCTCAAACAATGTCATGGCGACTCGTCCGCGACCAGGTAGGCCAGCTTCTTCTCGTCCTGCTCGCGCAGTTCGGCGACCAGGCGCACGCCGGGCCGGCCTTCGACCAGCTTCCACTCGTCCTCCATCAGGAAGGCCCAGCGGAACTTCAACGGGGGGCCGGCGTCGGGCCACCGGTCCTGCGTGATCGGCCGGTCGTAGTAGAACATCACCCCCTCATCCTTCATCTTGGAGATGGTCAAAGTCTCGCCGGGGGGGACCAATTCGGCGATGCGGGCGCCGATGCCGCGGGCGTCGCGCTTGGCGACGCGCTCGGGGTGGACCACCTCCGTGAAGACGACCTTGACCGCCAGCCACCCGACCAGCGGGGCGATAAACAATGCGCGCCGCCAGGGCACGGCCGGCCGCGTCTCGAACCACTTGACCCACCACAAGCCCGCCAGCAGGCCGAACCCCGGGATCATGGGGAAGATGTACCGTATGCTGTGCTGGGCCGGCAGCGTCCAGAACAGCAAGTTCGGCCAGATCCAACAGTGGCCGAGCAGACACACGGACCGCTCCATCGGAGAAAGCGTGTCGCGGAAGCGGCGGCGCAGGGTCAGAAATGCCGCGACCGTGGCCAAGCCGTTGGCGGCCAAGACGACGAGGGGGAAGAGCAGTGTTTCTTCCCACGGATACCGCTTGTTCACCTGGGCCGGGGCGAAGCGCTGGGCGGCCTCCGTGCCGATGTGATCCCGTAGTTTCTCCCACCCCACCTCGTTCGCCGCCAAGACGGCCCACCCGGCGGCGAGGCCGGCGCAGAACAGGCCCGCCGTCAGGTGTCGCCAGCCGAACAGCATCTTCCACCGGCCTTGGACGGCGACGAACGTGAGGACCGTGAGGTAGTAGAACGCCGGGGCCGTCCACTTGGTCAGCAGGCCGCCGGCGACGCACGTCAGCGACAGGAACCACCAGCCCAGCGCCGCCCGCTTCCGGTCTTCGGTCTCCGCGAGGTACGCCCGGTGGAACGCCAGCAGTGACCACGCCACCCACGCCAGTTGCAGCGGGTCGATCTCCGCGCTCGGGGACTTCTCCATCAAAATGAAGGAGACGGGCATGAACATGGCGACCCAGAACGCTTGCCCCTCCCCGATCAGCCGGCGCAGGTGCAGGAAGACGAACACCAGCGTGAGGGACAGGGCGATCAGTGACGGAATGCGGGCGGCCCAGTCGGTCACGTGGCCGAACGGCATGCTGCACAGGGCGATGGCGATGTACATGCCGGGGGGCTTGGTGACGAACGCCTTGCCGTACAGGTACGGGACCAGCCAGTGCCCGTCCAAGGTCTCCTTGGCGATCATTCCCCGCAGCCCCTCCGTGCGGAACATCGCCCCGGTCAGCCCGTAGCCGAACAGCAGCGCGCACCAGACCAAGAGCGCCGCGAGCCGAAGCTTCATCAATGGCCTCCCTGCACGCCGCCGTTACGCCTCCAGCCCGACCACGTTCAATCCGAACGTCTCGCCCACGGCCTGGTTCGTGACCTTCCCCCGCATGATATTGACGCCGAGGCCCAAGCCCTTGTTGTCCTTGAAGGCCTTGTCCGGCCCCTTGTTGGCGATCTGCAACACGTACGGCAGCGTCACGTTCGTGAGGGCGTAGGTGCTGGTGCGGCCGACGGCCCCGGGCATGTTGGTGACGCAGTAATGCAGGATGTCGTCCACGATGTACGTCGGGCTGGTGTGCGTCGTCGGCCGCGAGGTCTCAATGCACCCGCCCTGGTCAATCGCCACGTCGATGATGACGGCCCGCGGCGGCATCCGCTGCAGGTCTTCCCGCTTCACCAGCATGGGGGTGCGCGCCCCGGGGATCAGCACGGCCCCGATCACCAAATCGGCCCGGGAGATGCATTCGAGGATCGTGTGCCGGTCGCTGAACAGCGTGGTCACGTTCGGCGGCATCACGTCGTCGAGATACCGGAGCCGGTCCAAGTTGATGTCCAGAATGAACACGTTGGCGCCCATGCCGGCCGCGATCTTGGCCGCGTTCGCCCCGACGACGCCGCCCCCCAACACGGCCACCGTCGCCGGCGCCACGCCCGGCACGCCGGACAGCAAAATGCCCCGCCCCTGCTGCGGCCGTTCGAGGTACTTGGCCCCCTCCTGGATGCTCATGCGCCCGGCCACTTCGCTCATCGGCGTCAGCAGCGGCAGGTTCCCCTTGGCGTCCTTGATCGTCTCGTAGGCGACTGCCGTGATGCCGGATTTGATGACGGCCCCGGTCAGCCGCTCGTCGGCCGCGAAGTGGAAGTAGGTGAACACCGTCTGGTCCGGCCGCAGCAACGGCCACTCCTCGGGCAACGGCTCCTTGACCTTCACGATCAGGTCGGCTTCCTTCCAAATCGGCTCGGCCGCGGGGACGATCTCGGCCCCGGACGCCTGGTAGGCCTCATCCGCGATGCCGCTCCCCTGCCCCGCCCCGGCTTGGATCAGGACGCGGTGCCCGGCCTTTCTCAATTCCTCGACGCCGACCGGGATTATCGCCACCCGGTACTCGTCCGACTTTACTTCGCGCGGCACGCCGACAATCATGGCTCACCTGTTCCCTTGCCCCGGCCTTTGGGGTATTGTGGGAAGAACCGGGGAACCAATACAAGGCCAACACCCGGCGAAAGTCCCGTGCCCCATGCCGAGCCGCCCCATCGTCGTCGTGATTTTGCTGGGCTGGCTCGCCACCGTCGGCTGGGTGGCCTACGACCGTTGGCTGCCGTGGCTGCGGCCGTCCGACCAACCGGCGTTCGCCCTCGACCTTTCCGACGAAGTCGCCCCGCAGCACGCCAATTGGACGCTGTACCGCAAAGACCAGAAGATCGGCGGCGCCGAGACCCGCATCGCCCCGCTCAAGGACGGGAACTTTGAACTGATGCACCGCCTGCGCGAGGTGGAACTCAATGTCTCCCTGATGACGGTGAAGATCGCCACCTTCACCACGACAAAGGTGGTGAACCGCGACGGCGAACTGCTGCGACTCGACGCCTCCGCCAAGATCGAGTTCAAAGTGCTGGTCATGACCTTCAAGTTGGACGCCAAGTTAAAGGGGGAAGTCGTCGGCGACAATTTGCTGGCCACGTGCGACTTCGACTCCGACCTGGGAAAGGCCACGGAAAAACTCGACCCGATTCCCCTCTCGAACAAGCGGGCGTCCTCGCCGCTGCAACCGCTGCACCGCTTCCCGCCCCTGCGGCCCGGCCAGACGTGGCGGGAGTCGAACGTGGACCCCGTCACCGAGGCGCTGAACACGGCCATCGAGCGGGTGGTGAACCGCAAAATCGCCGAACAAATCGGCAAACTCCCGTTCAAGTTGCCGACCGCCAAGACCCCGCGCGAACTGCTGGCCGAAGTGCAGGCCGAGCCGGAGACGATCACGCACCGGGACAAGAGTTACGAGTGCCAAGTGATCGTGTACAAGGCCGAGGGCTTCCTGGTAAAAACGTGGGTGCAAATCGAAGACGGCAAAGTGATCCGGCAAGAGGCAAGCCTGATGGACGACCGACTGATCTTGCAACGGGAATGAGGCTACCGGCTTTTCGGTCCAACGGACCGCTTATTACTGCCCAGTTCTTGCGGGCTGGGCGTCAACGAGGCCTCGGTTTTCGGTCCAACGGACCGCTTAACATAGCCCAGCCCGCAAGGGCTGGGTACTGACACCCGCCAACGACCGCGGTCTGAAGGACCGCTTATCTTACCCCCACTCCAGACGCACTCCCCCATGCCCCAATCCCTCTCCCGCCTGTACATCCACCTGATTTTCTCAACCAAGGATCGGCAACTGCTGCTGAAAGACGCCATTCGTGATGAACTGCACAACGTCATGGGGGCAATCCTGCGTGACGCCGGCTGCCCGCCCATCCTCATCAACTCCGTGGACGACCACATTCATGCCCTGTACCTCTTGTCCCGGACCGAGTCCGTGGCCGCGGTTGTCAACACGTTAAAATCGACCTCCAGCAAATGGATTCACGACAAATTCATCCCCTTGGCCGACTTCCACTGGCAACACGGGTACGGAGCCTTTTCCGTCAGCCCTTCGAATGTCAAAGCCGTCACGGAGTACATCGCCAATCAAGCCGAACATCACCGCACGCGGTCATTTCAGGAAGAGTACCGCGATTTTTTGAAGCGGCACGAAATCGAATTCGATGAGCGGTATGTTTGGGATTGATTGCGTCCAATAAGCGGTCCTTCAGACCGCGGTCCTTGGGGACTTGCTATCCCAGCCCTTGCGGGCTGGGCTGTGTTAAGCGGTCCGTTGGACCGAAAGGCATAGGGGGCAGAGTCGGTCAACGGGGCGAAAAGTTGCATCCCCTCCCCATCCCGTTTATCCTGAAGCGCATGGCCAAGAAGAAAACCCGCGTCGATCTGCGCAAGAACCGGACGAAGCCGCCGCGCGAGCACACCTGGACCGAGGGGTTCCGCGAACACGGGTACGAGAACGACGCCACGGTGGCCGACGAGCGCGTGCGGGCCAAGGGGGACATTTCCCGCAAGCGGACGATCATGGAGGACGACACCCCACTCGTCTCCGGGGACGCCCCGACGACCCTCATGCCGGCGATTGACGAAACGGTGTGCCAACTCGGGCGGGTCATCCGTATCCACGGCTTGCAAAGCGTGGTGGAAGCAAAAGACGGCAAAATCTTCCGCTGCACGGTTCGGCGGCTGCTGAAAAGTCTGCTGACGGACGAGCGCAGCGTGGTCACGACCGGCGATGTCGTGTGGTTCCGGCCGGCGGCCGACGACGAGGGGATGATCGAGCGCGTCGAGCCGCGGCACGGCGTCCTGACCCGCGAATCGCGGCGGCGGGAACACGTCTTGGTCGCCAACGTCGATCAACTGGTCATCGTCATGTCGCTCGTCGAGCCGAGCCTCAAGCCGCACCTGATCGACCGCTACTTGGCCAGCGCCCAGAAGGGGAAACTGGCCGCCATCCTGTGCCTGAACAAGGCCGACTTGGTGGAACACGCCAACCTGCAATCCATGATCGGGGCCTACGCCCAACTCGGCGTCCCCACGCTGCTCACCTCGGCCCGCACGGGGCAAGGCATCCCGCATTTGCGGGAATTGCTGGCCGATCGGTCCACCGTGTTTTCCGGCCAGAGCGGCGTCGGCAAGTCGTCGCTGTTGAACGCCATCCAGCCCGGCTTGGCGCTCCGCGTCAGTGTCGTCAGCGAAGTGAACCAGAAGGGCAAACACACCACGACGACGGCCGAACTGATCCGGCTCACGACCGGCGGGTGGGTGGTGGACACGCCCGGCGTCCGGCAATTGCAACTGTGGGACACCATGCCGGAAGAGATCGAGGGCTACTTTCCCGAGTTCCGTGCCTTCGTCCCCAAATGCGCCTTCCCTGACTGCACGCACACGCACGAAGAAGACTGCGCCATCAAGCGGGCCGTCGCCCGGCGGCAAATCAGCGTGCGGCGGTATCACAGTTACGTCGGCATGAGAGACGGCTTGGCCGAGGCGTAGCGCTTCTCGGGGGCAGTCGTCTCCTAAAATCCGACCCCCCCACCCCCCTTGCCAAGGGGGGGAGGAAAACCGGCCACCGCGCGCGAACTAATGCCGTCTCCGACGGCCGGCTCTGTCTTCTCCCCCCCTTGGCAAGGGGGGGCGGGGGGGGTCTCTTCGACAACCAGCGGCAGAAAACTCACCCGGCCGCTGAACGCCCGCTCGGCCAGCAGCGGGTCCACGGCCTCGCGCACGACGAAGTGCGAGGCGACATCCCCGAGGGCCACGTCGATCAGCGGGGCCAAGTCGCGCGGCACGCGCAGGGCGTCGGCGACGAGGCCGAGGACGGCGGGGGCGAACGGTGACGCGGGCTTGGCGAGTTCGGCCAGCACGTCGCGGACGCCGGCGCCGAGGCCTTCTTGGTTGCGGTCCCACTGGTCGAGGATGTCGATGCGCGCCCGCAAGTCGCTGCGGCGCACGCGCAGGTCTTCGAGTTCCCCGCCCAAGCGCTCGGCGGCCGCGGTCAGGTCGTCGCGCTCGCGGCGGCGGTCTTGCAAGGCTTGATGGGCCAGCCCAATGCGGGATTGCAGTTCGGTGTCGCGCAGGCCGAGCGAGTCCAACATTCGGCGCACGGAGGCGAGTTCGCCGGTCTTGGAGTCGTGCTCCCGCCGCTTGCGGTCGCGGTCGCGCTGGAAGCGGTCGAGTTGCTCGCGCGTCTTGGTCACGTCGTTGGCGAGGGCGGCGGCTTTCCCCACCAAGTGGTACTGCTTGTCCCGGCCGTCCGACACTTGCCGGCGCAGGCGCGCGAGTTGGCTGTCCGTCTCGGCGGCGGCCGCGGCGACGGCGTCGGCGCGGGCTTGGCACGTCTCGGCCTCGCCCTCGGCCTCGGCCACGCCGCGCGTCGCCCCGTCCGCGTCGGCGGCGAGCGTTCTCAACAGGCCGGCCAGGTCGGCGGCCTTGCGGTGGTGGGCCAACAGTTCCGCGGAGAGTTCCCCGGCCTTGGCCAAGTCGTTGTCTTGGCGCTCGCGCAGGCCGGCGATGCGGCGTTGCGCCTCGGCCCGCGCCTCGCCGGCGTCGCGGGTCGTCTTCTCCGTGGCGGCCAAGGCGGCGCCGAGGGCGGCGAGTTCCGTCTCCCAGCCGGTCAGCCGAAGTTGCGACCCGGACATGGCGGCCCGCATGGCTTCCAGCCGGGCCGTCTCCGCGGCGAGCGTTCGCGAAAGGGCGTGGTACTCCCGCAGCGACAGACCGACGCGCAAGTCCCGCAGGCGCGTGTGGTATTCCTGGAACCGCTTGGCCTTCTCGGCGTCCAGGCGCACGCGGCGCAGGCGCGTTTCCACTTCGCCGAGGATGTCGCGCAGCCGGGTCAGGTTTTCCTGGGTGCCGTCGAGTTTGCGGAGCGTTTCGAGCTTCTTCGCCTTGAACCGGCTGATGCCGGCCGCCTCTTCGAGAATTGCCCGGCGGTCCTTCGTGCTGGCCTGCAAGAGCGCGTCCACGCGGCCCTGCTCGATGATGCAGTACGCGGTTGAGCCGGCGCCGCTGCCGAGGAACAGTTCCTTGATGTCCTTGAGGCGGGACTGTTGCCCGTTGACGAGGTACTCGCCGGTGCCGTCGCGGAATACGCGGCGCGTGACGGCCACCTCGGCGGCTTCGGTGTTCAGCAGCTTCTTGGAATTGTCGAACGTGAGCGTGACTTCGGCCGTGTTCAGCCCGCGCCGGCCGCTGGCCCCGTTGAAGATCACGTCGGCCATCTCGCCGCCGCGCAGGTTCTTGGCGCTCTGCTCGCCGAGGATCCACCGGACGGCGTCCACGACGTTGCTCTTCCCCGACCCGTTCGGCCCGACGATGGCCGACATGCCCTTGGGGAAGTCGAACCACGTCCGGTCGGCGAAGCTTTTGAAGCCGATGAGTTCGAGCCGCTTGAGCACGGAAAGGCGACCTCACCCCCTAACCCCCTCTCCGAAGCGGAGAGGGGGGACCAAACCAAAACGACTTTCGCCCACTTGCTCCCCCTCTCCGCTTCGGAGAGGGGGCCGGGGGGTGAGGTTGCTTTCGCTTACCGCCGCGTCACGTCCCCCGTCGTCTCGAACAGCGTCGGCGTGGCGGCGTCGTCCACTTCGGAGAGCAGGTCGTACTCCAGGGTCATCCACGGGTCTTCGCGGGCGGCCTCGGCCAGCCGCTGGATCGGGACGGCCTTCGGCAGGGCGTCCACGACGACGCGGCAGTTGATCGCCTTGCGGTCCTGGGCCTTCATCAGCATCTCGGCGCAGTCGCCGTAATTGGCGCCGAGTTGGGCCATCTTCTTCAGCACCTCGGCCACGGTCAGGCCGCACTGGGCGTGCAGTTCCTTGTCGCCCTTGGTCGAGAAGTACGAGATGGTGGCGACCTCGTCGCCCGGCTTGGCCGTCACGGTGACGTGCGGGCCGGCGGTGAAGGAGAACGGGGCCACGAGCGTCGGCTTCTCGCCGAACAGCACGAACTCGGCCCGGCCCTCGCGGAGCAGGTGGACCATCGGCTGGCCCACGCCCACGTCGGCGTGCAGCATGAAGGCCTTGCCCAGCGCCTGCCCCTTGATTTGCGGCGATTCCTTGTCGATCTCCCGCATGGCCCGGAAGGCCCCGTAGCGCAGGCTCGGCTCCTTGGCGGCCAGCAGTTCCTCCAGCTTCGACACGCTCAGGGCGTCGTCCAGCGCGGCGAGGGCCGTCAGGGCGTACGCCTGCAAGGACGGGTGGTCGGCCGCGATCTTGGCCAGCGTCTCGGCGGCCAGCGGTTGGCCCAGGTACGCCAGCGACTCGGCGGCGCAGAACTGCACGAACGGGTACTCGCTCTTCATGGCCGCCCGCAGCACGGGCATGGCCTGGGCGCCGACGGCTTCGAGCTTGATCGCGGCGGCGGCGGCCGTCTCCGGGTTCTGGAGTTGGGCTTCGAGCTTTTTCAGGTAGGCGGTCGGGTCGGCCGGCGGGTCGAGCGGGACGGCCATGACGACGCGCATGTAGTGCGGGTGGTTCAGCTTGTACCGCGGCGGCACGCTGACGGCCACCAAGTCCTTGTGCTTGGCGATGGCGACCTTGGAACTGGCCGTCTCCCCGCCGTGGAACGTGTCGTTGAGCCGGGTGGCGACCTGCTCGGCCACGCGGAAGCGCTGCTCTTCGGTGTTTAGGATCAGGAACATGGCCCGCCCCT
Organism: Zavarzinella sp.; assembly: GCA_043744795.1. GTDB lineage: Bacteria > Planctomycetota > Planctomycetia > Gemmatales > Gemmataceae > Zavarzinella. The sequence goes on from JAYTTY010000175.1 coordinate 13,464, forward strand.
CGCGGAGCTTGCCCCCCTTCCACACGTAGGCGGTCTTCATCGCATCGACGGCGGCCGTCTCTTCGTCGCCGTCCTTCGCCGGCTTCAGCGAACTTTGCAGCGGCCCTTGGCCGACAACGACATCGTGCCCGCGCAGCAGCCGGTTCCCCTCGGAGACGGTGTTCAACGAGTTGTCTTTGAGGTAGCCGCGCACGTCTTCCTGCGTGGCGAACGTCATCAACGGCGTCTCTTGAAGGACGCCGCCGCGGAGGCTCTTGACCTTGCTGCCCGGCGGCAGCGTGACTTCGAGGTCGATCACCTCGTTCCGCCGGACGCCCGGCTTGACGGTCCCGGTGACGACCACAATGGCCGTCGTCGGCGAGCTGAGAACCTCGGCGACGTTCTCGACCTTCATTTTCTTGAGGCGGTCTTCGACGGCCTGCCGGGCGTCGCCCGGCGGCGTCATGCCGCCGGTGCCGTCCAGCCCGAAGACGATGCCGTAGCCGCTCACGGGCAGGGTGTTGAAGTTGTCGTAGACCGCGATGTCGCGGATGGTGCGGACGGCGTCCTTGTCCGGCCCGGCCTCGTCGAGTTGGGACCGCGACACCGTCGGCGTCAGGAACGGGTTCGTCGGCATGCACCCGGCCGCGCCGACTTGGGCGATCAGCAGCAGCCAATAGAAGCGCTTCATGGGGCCGTCCCTCCCTGTGTCCCCCGCCCGCGGCGCCGGCCCGGCCCTTCCCCCGAAGAGCCGACGGCCACGCCCCGCGCCTCCGGGACGGTGAGTCCCGAGCCGCGTCGCCCCGCCCCATAAGCGGGCGAGCGACTGGTGTCAACGGGAAAGTGGCGGATTCCGAGGCGGGTGAGGAAAGAGGGGAGGTCGGGGGAAGAGGTCCGTCACAATTTGGCTCGGAAGTCGGCGAGGTTGGGGCTAGTCGCGGCCAAGTCGATCAGTTCTTCCAAGCGGTGTTCGTCCGTGACCTGTTCCAATTGAGCGGCGAGGTCGGCCGGCATTTCTCCAAACCGCTTCGTCACAAAACGAATAATGTTTGCCACGGTGGCCTCATTCGCAATGATCTTCTTGATACGGCCCATTAAGGGAGATTCGATCACGGCGCGTGCTCCTGCGAAAATGGTTGACAGATACCGCTCATCATACCGGATGGCCGCCAGGAAGTTGGCGGCGACTAGCATATTTTCCTTGTCTCTCGGCGGGGCGTGGGCGTCGATCATAGCCCGGCACCGCCGGAGGAACGGCTCGGGTTCTTGGGCCGTCCGCGTGAGCGTAATCCACGGGACCAAGTTCACGTCGTTGAGGGCGAACAAGGCTTCGGCGTCCAACTCCCAGAGCCGGACGACGTGCCATTTCAGTTGGCCCGTCAGCGTCCCGCCGGGCGAGCCGACTCGAACTTCCCCCGTAGCTTGGGCGTTGCCGCGTGGTTGGAGCAACAACAGCACCGCGTCCGGGAACACGCGGTCTTTCTCATGTGCCACGAGATTTTGCCCGTTGGTTCCGAGTCCCCGTTATCTTACCCGAGCCGCCGTGGAAAATCTCCGTTCCCGATTCCGACCTACCGACATCGTTTTCCCCGACGCGCTTGGGTAAAATCCACCCATACAACAACCCACTATCTGCCACATACCCAAAGGGACGGTCGATCATGGCTCAACCGAGCAAGGAACTGCAAAACACACTGGCGGCCATCGAGAAGGAGTTCGGCAAAGGCTCCATTATGCAGATGGGGGACGCCACCAACAACGAAGTCATCGGCATCTCAACGGGATCGCTGAGCTTGGACGTGGCCTTGGGCGGCAAAGGGCTGCCTCGCGGCCGCATCATCGAGATTTACGGGGCCGAGTCCAGCGGCAAGACGACCATCGCCTTGCACGCCGTCGCCAACGCCCAGAAGGCCGGCGGCGTGGCCGCGTACATCGACGCGGAACACGCCCTCGACCCGACGTGGTGCAAGAAGCTCGGCGTGGACCTCGAAAGTCTGCTGGTCAGTCAGCCGTCCTTCGGGGAAGAGGCCCTGCGCATCGCGGAAATGCTGATCAAGTCGAACGCGGTGGACATCATCGTCATCGACTCCGTCGCCGCCCTCGTGCCGAAGAACGAGACGGACAACGAGATCGGCACGCCGTCCGTCGGCCAGCAGGCCCGGCTGATGAGCCAAGCCCTGCGGGTGCTGAACCCGCTGATCGCCAAGACGAACACCTGCATCATCTTCATCAACCAGATCCGCCTGAAGATCGGCGTGATGTACGGCAACCCCGAGACCACGACCGGCGGGCTGGCCCTGAAGTTTTACGCCTCCTGCCGGCTGGAAGTGCGGCGCGGCCCGGCCGTCAAGGACGGGGACGAAGTGATCGGCACGGAAGTGCGCGTGAAGGTGGTGAAGAACAAGATCGCCCCGCCGTTCCGCACCGCCGAGTTCGAGGTGCTGCACGACCGCGGCATCAACACATTCAGCGACCTTGTGAACATCGCGACCGACCTGAACGTGCTGGAGAAGAGCGGGTCGTTCTTCAGTTTCGAGGGGACGCGGCTCGGCCAGGGCAAGGAGAACGCCAAGCAGTACCTGACCGAGAACGCGGGGCTTGCGGAGCAGGTGAAGGCCAAGGTGTTGCAAGTGGTGGCCGTCAAGGCCGGCATCATCGGCGGCGTGCCCGAGCCGGGGGACATCGACGACGAGATCGAGGAGCCGAAATCGGAGCCAATCGAAGCCCCGGTCGCGAAGGGGAAGAAGAAGGCCGCCGAGAAGGCTTAAAGGAAAGACTCACCACAAAGGCACGAAGGTCACACAAAGTTTCACAAAGAAGACGGCAGAGAAATTTCTTCTCATGTCTTCTCTGTGAAACTTTGTGTGACCTTCGTGCCTTTGTGGTGAGTCTTTCCTTCCAACTACACGTTCAATTCTTTCCGCAACTTCTTGATGGCCTTGTACTTGTCGTCGCTGATGCGCTCGACCGTCGTGTGCATGTCCGCGGCGATCTCCGGGACGGTCCAGCCCTCGCGGGTCAGGTGCAGGATGCGCTGCTGGCGCTGGCTGAGGACTTTGCCGGAGACGAGGTCGAGTTCTTCCTGAATCTCGTTGCGGCCGGCCGTCGAGGCGCGGGGCCGGTCCGGGACTTCGTCCGCAAGGACTTGGTACTTCTTGGCCCGCTGGGTCCGCTTCTTGACGGCGTCAATGGCGCGGAAGAACTCCCGGCGGTCGTCGCCTTCCTGCTTCAGCAAACTCGGCCAGCGCTCGGCTTCCACCGTTTGCAGCAGGCGGATCAGCACTTCTTGGGTGCAGTCCTGCCAACTGTCCGGGTGGAGCCGGGCGTTGCGCCAGCACGCCTGACAATAGCGGGAAATGTCGTGAACCGCGTCGGGGGCCGGTTGCTGATTGGCCGACGCCTCCCCGGCCATCGCCGAGAGGGCCGTCCCCATCACCACCGCCGCCATGAGCCGCCGCGAGCCGCCCGGAGGAATCAGATTCGTCATCGCTGCTCCGTCGTATCGAGGGTTGGCCTGTCCAGAGATTATACGGACGGGGGGAAAAGTCTTTCTCGCCGGGGGTGGGGCGAGTAGAAAATCCGCCCGCCGACGGGCCGGTTTTCCGGCCTGAAGGGCCGATTAACATAGCCCAGCCCGAAAGGGCTGGGAAAGCGACCGTATTTTGGTCTCGGTCTGAAGGACCGATTATTTGTCGCCGGTCCACCAAGAACCGATTTTGCGCCACGGATCTGCCCTCACGGACTGGCCTATATTAATCGGCCCTTCAGGCCGAAAATCCTCGGTGGTTCCTATCCCAGCCCTGACGGGCTGGGCTATGTTAATCGGCCCTTCAGGCCGGAAAACCGCCGATCACGTGGGTTTATAGGTGTTATTCAAAACACGCCGCCGCGAAGCTGACACTCTCGAAGCCCTCGGGCTGGACGAACCGCCCGTAGTGCAACAACTTGCCCCGCTTGGGGTTGCACGCCTCCAGCGTCAGGACCGTCGGCGGCAGGCCGCAGATGCGGCGGGCGTCTTGCTCGTCGGCGATCACGCCGAAGTAGCCGTCCGTGTCGGCGGCCTCCAGGAATTCCGTCAGCCGGTCGTCCTGCTTCTTGCTGTCTTTGAGTTGCTCGTCACTCAACAGGTCGGGGTCGTCGAACTTCGGGCCGATGTGGGCGAGGTCGCCGCTGATGACGTAACAGACCTTTTCCCCGGCCCCGGCCTCGGCGGCCCGCAGGGCCGACACCATGCGGGCGACGTCCGCCCGGTCGCGCGGGTGGCTCTTCTCCCCCACGCAGTCGTGGTACGGGCCGGTCAGCAAGGGCACGATGCGGAACGGCCGCTTGCCGTCGAACACGTATTGCAGCATCGCCACTTCGAGTTCGATCGAGTGTTCCGGGACGTGGGCGTAGGGGTCTTCAAACAGGCCGTCGCCGTAGTGCTTCACGATGCGGTCCACATACGCTTGGTCCGTGGGGACTTTGCCGAAGCAGGTGGCGAAGTTCTGCCGGCTCAGGCTGAACCGCCGGCCGGAGTAGTGCGACGTGCCGACGACGACGAACAGCGAGGCGTCCGTGCGTTCAACGAGTTCCTTAAAGCCCCAGCCGTAAGTGACGCCGCCGCGGAGGTAGTCCATGTGCGGGACCAGCACGGCCTTCACCGGGCCGTCGGTCTTCACGCGGCACCCCGGCTCGCCGGGCAGGCCGGGGCCGCCGTGGCCGGTGAACAGTTTCTTGAGTTGCTTGCGGGCCTTGTCCGGGTCGGCGTCGTACACGCCGACGCACACGGGGGGCCGGTCCGGCGTGTTCAGCTTGTCCCGCAGGCGCGGCGTGTCGAGCAGGTAGTCCATGTCCAGCCCGCGCACCAAATTCGTGAGCGTCTCCAGGGGGACCGCCTGCCCCTCGAACATCTTGGCCGTCTCGGCCTGGATTTGCTTTAAGGTCTTGCGGCCGTCGAAGAGGGTGACGATCTCGAACATCGCGTGCGACAGTTCGATGGCGTCCCCGAGCCGGTACTGGTCGATGATGACCACGGTGTCCGGCTTGTTCCCGGCGACGGCCTTCAGGCCCGGCCGCAGCTTGGGAATGTCATGGTCCGTCATGCAGAGTTCGCCTCCGTGTCATCGGTACGGCGAATTATCCCGATTTGGCTTTCGGTGACAAGGTGACACGGCGGCATAGGAAAGCCAGCACTACCGGACCTATGCAGAAAGACTGTTGAGAAAACCTTTTGCTCTCATAATTTGAATCCGATCACGAATCATCTCATGAGAGAAGTGCGGCTTGATCCCGTGAACACGCTCGGCGATTTCGTCAGGCGAACACTTCAAAGTCTTTCTGTAGAACTCCCGATCAACGAAAAGAATCGTAGACTTGAGCTCCAGCTCACCCGCTCCATCGCCTGCAAATGCTTGGACAACTTTGTCGATTCGATTTGCCAATTCCAGATTCGATGACTCAAGCTCGGCACTGAGTTTTTCCGCCGATTCCCCAGGCGTGATTTCGTAGCCGTAGCCCCGATTGTGGACAACAGTTTGTTCCTTCAAGGCGTTGCGGTTGCACGCCGTGCCGAGGTCGCCGAGCACTTCGGCGTCAAACGGCCCGTAGTTGAAGAGGCGAAAATCGTACTGAATCGGCACCTGCTCGATTTCTTGGAGGAAGTAGCAGAGTTTCATTAATTGAGTGCGGCCGATTTTTTGCCCCGGGGCTTTCAAGGCCATTCGGGCCATGATTGCGACATGCATTTCAGTGGAGATAGAATTCATGGGTTCGCCTTACTTGAGAAGATCGTCGATTTTTCGGCGGGCGTCCGCCGCGTGTTCAGGTTTAGAATAAAGCCGGACGATCTCGAGCGGTTTTTGGGTCAGACTTTTGACGACGGAAGACAAATTCGAGAGGGCTTGGACATTTTTCAGGCCGTCTTCGGAAACAACGGCAATGTCCGCCGACTTTTCAAGTTTGTACGCCGACGTCTTGGAAGATTCTGTCCTGATGACGAGGTCGCCCAAGGTGTTGCGCACCGCATTGACCGACATTCGGTCACCGTCATCCGGGCTCTCCCGGGTATGATAGACTTCGCGATAGTGATCACGCTCTCGCAATCGCCGGCCGTGGTCGCCGCCGCCGCCGTCAGCCAGTTTTCCCAGCACTTTCCAGTCGTCCCATGTGAGGTATTCTTTAATACCATCGACCGTTGGTTGTGGAAATAGCTGATTCGGCAGAATTGCCTTCAACGCTTCGCGGATGTGGTGGTCATAGGCCACGCGCGTTTTGTGAAAGTAAACTTGCGTGAACATGTAGTACCGGGCGAGCACCAATGCTTCGGCGGCGTGGAAGCCCCCCTCCGCCACCCCGATTCTCAGATCCCGCCTCGGCTCGCTGTCGTTTGAAGGCATTTCAATCACTTGAATGGTGTTCAGCAGCCGTCGCCAGTCGTACCGCCCATAATCCACGCCAACATGCAGAGAATCTCTGAGCAGGTAGTCCATCCGGTCGGCATCCATCTGGCTGTCTATCAGTTGTCGCCAGAAAGCGAGACTGCCAATCGAAGAAGATGTCCCTTCTAAAAAAGTCGCAATTTCATCGGCTATGATTTTCGGGCCGCCTGTGTTTAGTGGGTGGCGTTCGATCACATCATTGAACACGTGTCGGATCGCGGCCGCCGAATAGGCTTCGTGCTTGAACGGCTTTTGCGTTTTGCTTTCCGGGTCAATCGGAAAAATGTCTTCGCCGGCATGGGAAAACGGACTGTGCCCCGTGTCGTGCAGCAGAGCCGTCAGCCGGACAATGGTCCGAGCGCGAATCAACTGTTCGTCGTCTGGCTTGGCATAACCGTATTCCCGCTGGAGAATGTCGAAAGAGTTGGCGACAATCGCGTTGAAGAGCCGCGTCGCAACGTGCATCACCCCCAAGGAATGCTCGAAGCGGGTGTGCATCGCCCCAGGGTAAATGTAATCGGTCCAAGCGAGTTGACGGATGCGACGAAGCCGCTGGAAAGCGGGATGATTGATTATCTCCCGCTCCCAATCATTAAATTTGATAAATCCATGTACTGGGCAACGGATTTCGTACGATCGGTTTAGGTCGGCCACAGGTGGCTTGCCATTTGTTTTAAATTAATGAGTTAATTTACCAAGTTTGTCGACCAAGTCGATGTCGGCAGTTGGAACTTGGCAGAAAAAATGCCTGTGGCAATTCTTAAGGATCATGCTGCATTTGAATTGAGCAGACATGCGGCACACTTCGCGGACGCGGGGTCAATCAATTCGAGTCTGAATCTTCAAGGCCGCGACATCCCCACGAAGCTGCCGTCGTTCTCCCGCGACAGCGCCCACAGGAACGCCCCCACGTCCGGGGACTCGTAGAAGAAGCCGACGGAGTTGATGCGGACGCGCTGCTTTTGGGCGTCCGGCTTGTTCCACTCGGCTTGCAGCGTCCGGCGGACGTGGCGGGAGAGGAGGTTGGTGCGGTCCGAGTCGGTGATGGGTTGGCGCTCTTGCACGGCCGTCAGGCCGGGGCCGGAGGTCGGGAGGCCGTCGGAGATCAGGTAGACGGTGTCCATGCCCTTGGCCCGGAACTTGAACGCCTCTTCGAGGCCGAGGTACATGTTCGTGTCGCCGGTCGGCTTCACGGCGGTCATCGCGGTTTTGACGCGCTCGATGCTCTTGCCCTTCTCGTACTTGATCCAGCCCGTCTCGGGCAGCAGGCGGCCGGGGTTGGTGGAGAACAAAATCACCTGGAAGTTTTCGAGGGCCGGCAGGGAGGTCATCAGCTTGCAGACTGTGTCGCGCACGGCGGGCCACTTGGTCGGCTCCACCGTGTTCTCGTCGGTGCGGTCCATGCTGCCGGACATGTCCACGAGGAAGACGACGTTCTTGCCGGTGAGGGCGATGCCGGCGAACTTGTTGTCCGTCTCGACTTGGAGTTGGTTGATCTTGTCCGCGAGCTTGGCCTTCGTGCCTTGCAAATCGACGATGGTGATGTTCGCCTGGTCGAGTTGCGTCTTCTGGGCCTTCATCGCCAGTTCGATCGCGTCGAGCCGGGCCTGCGCCTTGGCGGCGTCGGACGCGGTCTTCGTCATCGAGTCCAGCTTCGCGTCGGAGGCTTTCAACTTGGCCTCGGCGTCGGTGCGCATCTTGTCCTTGTCGCGCACCAGCGTTTCCAGCTCGTCGGCCTGCTTCTTGGCGGCGTCGAGTTTCTTGGTGATCGCCTCCATCTCGCCGCGCTTCTTGGCCAGTTCCGCGTCGGTGGCGGTCATCTTGGAATTCAGCCCTTTGAGCGTCTTGTCCAACTCGTCGGCCGTGGCCAGCGCCAGCGTCAGGTTCTTCTTGGTGACGGCCAATTCCGCTTGGATCAGGGCCAAGGTCTTGGCGTTCGCGTCCCGCTCGGTCGTGGTCAGGGCGAGATTCTTGGCGGTCTTCTCGCTCTCTTCCTTGACGAGCGCGAGGTTAGTGGCCGTCTTGTCCCGCTCCTCTTTCACAAGGGCGAGGTTCTTGGCGTTCTCGTCCCGCTCGTCGCGGGCGAGGGCCAACAACTTTTTGATCGCTTCCAAGTCGGTGGCGAGTTTCTCCGCGTTGGCGAGGCGCAGGGCCGACTCGGTCTTCGACTTGTCCAGTTCGTCCTGCGTTTGGATCAGCGACGAGTTGGCGCTGGTCGCCTCGTCCGACGAGATGCCGGCGTCGCGCGTCTTGAGCAGCCACAGCAGCGTGACGCACCCGAGGGCACAGCAGAAGACGTCCAGCATCCACATGCTGACGAGGGTTGGGGGGCGGTGACGACGCATGGGGGAGTCCTTCGGGGGCGGCGAACTAAAACCACCTCACCCCCCGACCCCCTCTCCGCGGCGGAGTGGGGGAGCAAGCGGGCGGCAGCTTTCTGTCTGCAGGGCGAGCGTCTCGCTTGCCCGAACGATACGGGCAAGCGAGACGCTCGCCCTACAAGCAAAACCAGTCCCCCCTCTCCGCCGCGGAGAGGGGGTTAGGGGGTGAGGTTGCCTTTCGCGGCCAGCCCGATCTTCTGCTACAACCGCTTCTCCACGCCCGCCCCGCGCGCCCCACTGTTCAACCCCGGCGGCGGGGCCTTCGGCAGGAGCCGCGGGTCCACTTTTGTTGCAAGAGAGATCACGGTGTCCAGGTGACTCCGCGGCAAATCACCGGCGTCCCAGCGGTCGATCAGGTTGGCGGCGGCGGCGGCGGTCGCCTCGGGGTGCAGGACGCGGACGCTGCTGCGCTCGGTCATGTGCTGGTGCAGCGTGGCGGCCAGGCCGGGCATGCGGCCGGCGTCGTGCGTCAGCCAGACGGTCTCGGGGGCGTCGCCGTCGTTGGCGGTTTGCAGGAGGTTCTTGATCTCCTCGGCGGCCTGCTTGGAGAGCGGGCCGCAGAAGGCGTCGAGGTCGGCCGGGGCGTGGATCAGGTCTTGGAACCAGTTCGCCGAGCGCACGTGAATCGAGACACGCTGGCCGGTGCGGGCGCGGTCGATGGTCTCTTCCAACTGGTCGAACAGCATCTGCTCGGCGGCCGCGTTGTCCCGCGGGTCGCGCCGGCACAGCCGCACGCAGCGGTCGGCCAAGGTGTCGAGCAGGCGTTCGCGCCAGATTTTGGCGCTGAGGCGGGGGAAGGAGGCCGTCGCCAGCATCCGCACTTCTTCTTGCGTGATGCGGACGACGCTGGCCGTCAGGGCGAATTCGTCCACGTCCACGATCAGGACGGCCGTGGTGTTGATCGTCTTGCGCACGCCGGTCCCGTCGTCCGAGTCCTCGGCCCGCGGGGCGGTCAGGAAGTGCGTCGCCCGCTCGGCGGCCAAGGCCAACGGCGTGCAGGCCGTCCCGCGGACGCGCAGCTTCTGCTTCTCCGCGAGGGTCAACAGCCGGGTGACTTGCGGCACGCTCAGGTACGGCGGCAGCGCCAGCGACAGCCCGCTGTTCGACGCGGTGATCTTGGCGAGCCGTTCCAGCGCGAGGGCCACCAAGCCGTCGGCCGTGACGGCGTGCCGGCCGTGCTTCCACTCGAAGACCTGCCCGAGTTGCGGCAAGTAGTTGACGGCCATCGCGTGCGGCAACGTCCGACTAACCCCCAAGGCGGCCCGCCCAACGTCCGGCGTGCGCTTGTCCAGGCTAATCGCCAACGGCAAGTCGGTGTGCGGGTCGTCGAGGAGGAAGAGCTTGTTGCGCGACCCGCGGCCGTAGGTGGCGCGCGCCCGCCCGGCGTTCAGGTCCACCCCGAGCGCCCCGCGGTCCTCGTTCGCCTCCGGAGTCTTCCGGGACCAGTTCCAAGCCATGAGGGACATCCTTAAAAACATTCCCGGGGTTCGCAAAGCCTCACCCGCGGGCTACATTCCGACGCCCCATCCGGGGCTAAAACCTTGCTTTTGGCATTCAGCCCCGGAGGGGCGACGGAGTGTAGCCCGCGGGTGAGGCTTTGCGAACCCCGGGACTTAAACGCGAACTCCGGGTTCTCACATCCGCTCCCCGCCCCCAAAACTGTGCTCCGGCTCCGGGTCGTACAGCCGCAGCAGCAAGTTCTCTTGGCAATACTCTTGAGCGTCGATGATCAGCATTTCCTCGGCCCGCGTGACGACGTGCAGCAGGTACATCAGCAGCACGCTGAGGGCCAGCGCGACGAAGGTGCAGTCGAAGGCGATGCCGAGTTGGTCGGTGACTTGCTTGATGAAGTCGGGGTCTTTCTGGTCGCCGGCCTTGCTCATGCCGCCGGCGAGGCCGCGGACGGTGCCGAGGAAGCCGACGGCCGGGATCGCCCACGTCAGGTAGGAGATCATCCCCATGCTGGTGACGAGGCGGTTCTGCTCCACGTCGGCCTGCGTGCGGACCACTTCGCCCACGTCCGGGGCCTTGCGGCTGACGGCGAACTTGGTGAGGGCCATCGAGATCATCTTGGCCAGGATGTACGGCCGGTTCCGCGTCGTAGCGTCCACCTTGCGTGCCAGCGGCCGGGCGTCCTCGGGCAGGATGCGCGCCCCCTCGTCGGTCGGGAGCAGCTCCAGGTGGAACGCGGCCCGCTGCCGCCACACTTCGCGGTAGCGGTTGAGCAACATGAACCCGGCCCACACGAAGCACAAGTAGCAAAGAATCTGCTCCGGCCCGAGCAGGAGCTTGGCGAGCCGCTGCGGCGTCCACTTGGCCCAGTACGCGGCCGTGTTCTCCTGCGGGTTGGCCCACATCCATAGCGGGACCGTCACGCCGCCGACGACGGCCAGCGCGAGGAACAGCCACAGCCATTCGCGGTGCGGTTTCTGGGACGGGGCCATGGTCATCGGTCGTGTTCCTTGAAAGCAACCTCACCCCCCGGCCCCTCTCCCGCAAAGCCGGGAGAGGGGGAGAAAAACAGTCCCCCTCTCCCGGCTTTGCGGGAGAGGGGCTAGGGGTGAGGGGGTTTCAGTTTTCTTCGTTCGCTCACAACCACCCTCACCCCCGGCCCCTCTCCCGCAAAGCCGGGAGAGGGGAGAAAGTCCGGTCCCCCCTCTCCGCCGCGGAGAGGGGGTTAGGGGGTGAGGTCTCTTCGTCGTTGCAAAATCTTCAATCGCTGCATTGTTGGCCAGTGGTCAAGCCCACGCAAGCGCCATTTTTTCGTTACAGACGATTGTAATGACCCAGCCTGAATCATGTGCTACACTAGGCGTTTTCGCCACAACCACCACCTTCGGAATAACCGGAATATGCGCGCATTCCTTTCCCTGCTTGCCGTCGCCGGGCCGTTGACGGCTCCCGTAATGGCCGCCGACTTCCCCCAATTCAAGATGCAGGAAATCGCCACCGACCTCACGGTCGGGTACGCGGTGATCGCCGCCGACATCAACGGGGACAAGAAGCCGGACCTCGTCGTCGTCGATTCCAAGCGGGTCGTCTGGTACGAGAACCCGACGTGGAAAATGCACACCGTCATCACGGGCAAGACCAAGCCGGACAACGTGTGCGTCGCCGCCCTCGACATCGACGGCGACGGCCAACTCGACTTGGTCCTCGGCGCCGACTGGAAGCCGTTCAACACCAAGGAGGGCGGCACCCTGCAATGGCTGAAGCGCGGCAAGACGCTCGACGACGAGTGGACGATTCACCCCATCGCGGAAGAGCCGACCGTCCACCGCGTCCGCGTCGCCCCGATTGATGGCAAGCCGCACATCATCCTCGCCCCGCTGATGGGCCGCGACTCCACCAAGGAAAAGAACTGGGTGGACGGCCGCCCCGTGCGCATCCTGGCGTTCCCGATTCCCAAAGACCCGGTCAAAGGCCCGTGGACGCCGGTGGTGTTGTCAGAGTCGCTGAACGTGGTTCACAACATTTGGCCGACGACGCCGTCCGAAAAGAAACTCGCCCTGCTGGCCGTGAGCTACGCCGGGGCTCACATCATTACCCAAGACCCGGAAGGGAAGTGGACGACAACGAAGTTCGGCGACGGCAACCAAGCTACGCCGGCCGGCAGTCGCGGGGCGAGCGAGATCAAGCTCGGGACGTTCAAGAGCGGCGGCAAGTTCGTCGCCACCATCGAGCCGTGGCACGGCAACCAAGTCGTGACGTACACTGAGCCGGAAAATCTCAAGACGGGGATTTTCGAACGTCACGTCATCGACGCCAACCTGCGCTGGGGCCACGGCGTCTGGTGCGCCGACCTCGACGGCGACGGCAACCAGGAACTCATCATCGGCGTCCGCGACAACCCGGCGAAGGGGGACACGTTCACCGAGAAGTGCGGCGTGCGCCTCTACAAGGCGGCGGACAAGACCGGCGCCAAGTGGGACCGCTTCCTGCTGGACGACGGCGGCATCGCCGTCGAAGACCTGATCGCCGAAGACCTGAACGGCGACGGCAAGCCCGACATCATCGCCGTCGGCCGGGCGACGCACAACGCGCGGATTTACTGGAACATGGGGAAGTAAAATGGAGGCCGCGCGGCCGGCCTGACACCGAGCGTCTGCCTTTATACCGCACTTGGCACAGGAGAAGCCTGTTGCTGGAAGAAGGTGACAAGGGTCACGAGTCGGGACTCTGGCTTGGAGACCAACCACTTAAAGTTGCCTTCCAGTTCACCGGCATTCGGGTACGTTTTGTTGGGCTGTTGCGGATGGCGTTCCCATCTCGGGCGGGAATACCAGCGCATCACCGGGTATCCTGCCGCGGTCAAGGCATAGACGCCCAAGTCGGACGGCGGGGCCTCACTCCCCACCTTGCGAAGTTGGAGTTGGAAGGCCGGATTCGCGGCCTTCCCTCGGTTGATCGGCAGTAGTTCGAGAACGGCGACACCGCCGGTGACTCTGGCGACTGCCTCCGCGGCTTTCGAGGCAAACCGGAGTACGTCGTCATACGCCCGCGGCGCGTTCTCTTGGGCCTGCCTGACGGCGTTGAGCAAGAGAGATTCGTATTCCGCCGGAACGGCGCTCATTGAAATCACTCCGGGAGGACCAAGCGGCCAACAATCGGGAAATGGTCCGACACGCCGGTCGCCACATCGGGCGCGTACGGTTGCGGCAAGCCTCTCTCATCGCACATTATAGGCGTCGAAACGATCTTGGTCTGAGCTTCGTCGAAGTAGGGCGGCGTTGTGCTTAACAGCCCGCCGGACACCAGCACATGGTCAAAAGTCTTCCAATTGCCATTTTTCGTCACACATGTGCCCGCCGGCCCGCCAACGGGCTGGCCGGGCGTCCCGTGAGCCACTTGTTCCCCCAAGTACCGCCACGCCGCATTGTAGAAGCGGATTCGCTTGGCTTGGGCGTCGCGCCCGTGCGTCCGGCGACACGACGCGCGAGCCCGCTGTCCGAGAAGTCGCATTCTGAAAATGCGCGCCGTCGGTTCATCGTTCAGGTCACCAAGAATCACGACATGGGCCGTAACGCCCGGCTTCGGAAGCCGCGGTCTGAGAAACCTGTGGCAATCACGCCGGAGCACGTCCGCGATTCGTTCCCTGGCGAGTTGGGACGACTCGTCTTCGAACGCCGTCCAATGACATGCCACGAAGCGAATCACATGGCCGTTGGTCGCCAGCTGAATCGGGATCATCGGCCGCGTTTCCAACGTCACGTCATCGTGTTCGGACGGGATCAGGGGCGCTTCCGCCGAGAACCCGGCCGACGGCCGATAAAACACCGCGACTTGAAACCTGTCATCCCGAGGGTAAGGAGGGCAGATGGAAACCTGATACGCGCCGGGCAGGCGGACGACCAAGTCCGCGGCGGCTTCTCGAGTAATCTCGCACACCGCCAGAAGGTCCGGGAAATTGTCCCCGAATATTTCTTGGAAGGCGGCAAGGATTCGCCCTCTTTTGGCTTCGTAGTCTTCAAGTCGCTTCGGCCACCGATCCCCACTTGTCCGCTCCGCGTCATAATGCGCGAAGTTGTGGAGGTTCCACCAGCCGAACGTCAGGAATCGCGGTTCTCCCGTCATGGGCGTGTTTTACGAACTTCCCGGCGGCCTGCTTCGCCCCGGAACTTCATGACCGTGCGCTTCGCCTCGCCCTTGTGTTTGTTGATATGGGAGAAACTCCGGAGGTCGATCTGCTCCCCGCCGCGGGTGCCGTCCGCCTCACTTCTTCTTCGGCTCCGGCCCGCCGAGCGTGACGGCCGTTTCCTTGCCGGCCGTCACTTCCACCGGGGCCTCGCTCGCGCCGCGGACGACGACGTACTTGCCGGCCGGCACGCCTTTGAGGGTCACGGTCTTGTCCCCCTTCTTCGGCTCGCCCGCGCGGAACGATTGCAGGAGCCACTGGTCCGCCCGGTCGAAGTCGGCCGGCACGAGGGACACGCCGTCGGAGAAGTCGTCGGCCACCGGGGTGGGCAGCGTGACGACGACGGTCCCGGCCTTCGCCGGGTCAATGGTCAAGTCAACGGTCAACTGGTCGCCGGCCTTGACCGTCACTTTTTTCCACGCGGCCGTCACGTTGTCGCGGCGGGCGTACACCAGGTACTCGCCGGGCGCCATCTTCACGTGCTTGAACGCCGGGCCGTCGGCCGCGGAGTTGAAGGCGGCCGTGACCTGCGGCTTGAAGGTGGTCGAGGACATCCACTCGTTGCCGCCGGGGGTGAAGTTCGTTCCCCCCCCGTTCGAGTGGTTCTTGCCGTCGGCCCCCTTGCCGACGAACCCGGCGGTGAGGTTCGCCTTTTTCCACTCGCCGGCGATGGCCATCTTCCCCTTCACGTACGGGGCGTCGTCGGCGTCCGGCGCCTCGGCCGGCCCCTTCTCGACGGCGGCGGCGAACGGCCCGGCCAAGTGCGTGTTCGCCGGGTTGGCCACGCGCAGGTCGATGGTCCCCTCCAGCGCCCGCGACGTGTGCTTGGTGATCTTCAGCGTCATTGTGTAGTCCTTGGGGAACACGAACTCCGTCTTGGGCAACTCGTCACCCGCCTTGGCCGCGACGGTCACGGGCGGGTGGCCGAAGTTGTCCCCGCCGAACGTCCACTCTTTGCCGTCGAGTTTCTCGCCGGGGGCCTTGGGGAGGTCAAAAGCGATTTCCATGTCCGCGAAGAACTCCTTGCCCTTGCGGAACGACAGCTTGCCGCCTTCGAATGTGACCTTGTCCGGCGTGAACGGCTTCCCGCTGATTGACCCGGCCAGCGCCGGAGCCGGGCCGGGGGTCGTTTTCGTCGTCGGGGCGGCGGCGGGCGGCCCGCCGGGCGGCGCGGGCGCCGGGTCGGGCGTCTTGTCTTGGCACCCCGCGGCGGCGAGCATGAGGAACGGGAACAGGAAACGCAAGCGCATGAGAGTCTCCGATGGGTCAGCCGCGTGATGTCGCCGTTAGGCTATCCCGGCCCGCCAACAATCGGCAAGCACGAAACGGACAAACGTGCCCCGCGGCCACTGATCCGGCCGGCGGGTTCCGCGGCGCGTACTAGCGCAATGCCTCGCCGGTCAGGCGGCGGGCGAAGGCCGGGGCGAACGTCGTCGCCTCCAGAAAGCCGAGGGCCGCCGCGTCGGCCACGTCCCCGCCGGCGGCGACACACGCGGATACGAAGGCGCCGGGCGCCGCCAACCGCTCGGCCGGCTCGCGTGTCTCCCGCCCGTGGAACCAGGCGTAGAACTCGCTGAACAGGCCGAGGGCTGTGAAGGAGCCGTCGTCTTCCCGGAAGCAGTTGCCGGGGTCGGCCCAGACCGCGGCGAACGCGGGGAAGAGGGCCGTCAGTTGAGCCAGCAGTTCCGGCGGCGTCACGGCGCCCGCTCCATCCGGTAGTTCACGAACTCGACCCCGCGGCACGTCACCGTCTGCGGGGCCAACACGGCGAACCCTTGGGCCTCGAAGAACGGCCGGGCCGTGATGCTCGCCTCGACGAACAGCCGGCTTAACCCGAGCCGCCGGGCCTCGTTTACGACGGCGGTGATCAACAGACGCCCGATTCCTTGCCCCTGGTGGTCGGCCGACACGTACACGCGGTCGATGTGCCCGTCCGCCTCCAACTCCGCGAACCCGGCCGGCCGCCCGGCTTCTTCGGCCACGACGACGAACCGCCCGCCGAACTTGCCGGCCCACGCCGCGGGGTCAATGTCGTCGGACGCCCACGCCCGGATTTGTTCCGGCCCGTAGTCGCGGGCGTTGACGCGGCGGATCGTGTCCTTGAACAGCGCGAGAAGGCCGGGGGCGTCGGCGGGGCGGTAGGGGCGAAGGTTTGTCACGGGCCGTGCCTTGTTTGATCGAACGACCGGCGCGCGTCGCGGGCGTTACCGTCGTGATATGGGTTTGCCCTTCTCACATTCTTCACGCCCCCAAATACAATCTCGGCAAGTCCTTGGAGGCCGCCGCGTGGATGTCCCGCTCCGCAAGAAGTTGTTCGCCGAGGCCCTCGGCACGTTCGGGCTGGTGTTCGCCGGGACGGCCGCCATTGTCGCGGACGGCGCCAGCGGCGGGGCGGTGTCGCACGTCGGCGTCGCCCTCACGTTCGGGCTGGTCGTGTTCGCCATGATCGCCGCGCTGGGCGACATTTCCGGGGCGCACCTCAACCCGGCCGTCACCGTCGGCTTCGTCGTCGCCAGGCGATTTCCGGGGCGGTTGGCGGCGCCGTACATCCTGAGTCAGGGCGCGGGGGCGGTCCTCGCCAGCGGCGTCGTCCGCGTGCTGTTCCCCGAGGACACGTCCCTCGGCGGGACGCGCCCGGCCGGGCCACTCTACCAGTCGTGGGTGTTGGAACTGCTGCTCACGGCCGGGCTGATGTTCGTGATCCTCAGCGTGTCCGCGGGGGCGAAAGAGAAGGGCGTCACGGCCGGCCTCGCCATCGGCGGCGTGGTCGCGCTGGAGGCGCTGTTCGCCGGGCCGGTGTGCGGGGCGTCGATGAACCCGGCCCGGTCGCTCGGGCCGGCGCTGGTGTCGGGGAACCTGGGCGTGTTGTGGCTTTACCTCTCGGCCCCGGTGGCCGGCGCGGCCTTGGCCACGCTCGCGTGCCGGTGCGTCCGCGAGGAGGGGTGTTGTTGCGGGACCGTCACGGGGGAATGCGGATGAGCGCCGTCAAGCGTTTGCTGTTCGTGTGCGTCGAGAATGCCAACCGCAGCCAGATGGCCGAGGCGTTCGCCCGACTGGTGGGCGGCCCGGCCGTCGAGGCGTACAGCGCCGGGTCGCGGCCGTCGGGGGTCGTCAACCCGAAGGCCGTCGCCGCGATGGCCGAGTTGGGCTACGACTTGGCCGCCCACGGGTCGAAGTCGCTGGCCGAGTTGCCGGACGTGGACTTCGACTTCGTCGCCACGATGGGCTGCGGCGACGCCTGCCCGCTGGTCCGGGCCGGCACGCGGGCCGACTGGGCCATCCCCGACCCGAAGCACATGCCGCCCGAGGAGTTCCGAGGCGTGCGCGACTTGATCCGAAGCAAGGTGACGGCGGCGCTGGAGTCGTTGGGCGTGGCGGTGACGAAGACAGTTTAGAGTGGAGTACGGAACGGTGTAGCGGACTGGTCGGATTTTCGGTCCAACGGACCGATTACCATAGCCCAGCCCGGAAGGGCTGGGTTGGCGAGCCGTCGAGAACCGTCGGTCTGAAGGACCGATTATCCGCTCAAGGTCCGTTAGGGCCGCGACGGCTGAAACCCAAAGATAATCGGTCCTTCAGA
>JAYTTY010000176.1:0-8778 GCA_043744795.1 Zavarzinella sp.
AGCGCGCGACGGCCGCCCAGGAATTGGCCCCGCCCAACACGGCGCAAATCGCCGTGACAATAATCTCGTCAAGGCGATGAGCCTTGTTGTGATTGTCGATGCGGAAATCCGGACAATCATGAAACAGCCGCGACAGCCGATCGAGCGCGGACGCCGACTCCGGGATGACTCGTGTGTCCGATGTCGGCGTCATGCCTGCTCTCGCTGGTCTGTGAATCGTGGCTGCCGCTCAGGGTATCAACTTTGAGGACCACCGCCCGAAGGCGTTGCCCAGACCGCCCAAGCCGCCTGTTTCAGTGCGTAGACCCTGTAGGCTTGAGCCCCTTGTGGAAATTCCGGATATTTAACCAATCAGACGGCGAAGTTCCGGCAGTTCGCCGGGTACGACGACGCGGTCGACTACAACTCGGTCGGGTACTCCATCGGCGGGTACGTCGGGACGGTCCACAACGTGGCCACGATGTTCGGCGGGGCCGGCGGGGGCTTAGGCGTCGTCCAGAAGGCGATGAACCTCAACAACGCGGGGCAGATGACGGCGGCCGGGGCCGACAACATTTCCAAGGGGAACTACCGGGAGGGGTTCCTGCAAATCGGCGGGGCGCTGATGCTCGGGACGCGCGGCCTGAACGTGTGCGGCATGGGCCGGGCCGTAGTGGGGGTGAACCGCGTCATCATGGGGGCGACGGCCGTCCTCCAGACGGCCAGCGGCCTAGAGAAGTTGCAGGACGGCGCCGTCTGGCTATGGGACTTGGGCCGCGGGCAAGAGGTGGCGCGACTGTCGGGGCACCGGAGTTTCGTCTGGTCGCTGGCGTTCAGCCCCGACGGCGCGACCCTGGCGTCCGGGTCCGGGGACACCACGGTTCGCCTGTGGGACACGGCGCCGCTGAAGACGCGCCACGAGGCCGCGGCCGTTCGCCCCGCGGCGGAACGACTGGCCGAGAGCTTGTGGCGTCAGACGCCCGACCCGGCCGCGGTCGCGGCCGCTCTCAACGCCGACCAAACATTGAGCGAGTCGCTGCGTCAAGAGGCCCTCCGTGGCGCGCTTCGGCGGGCGCAGCCCGCGGAAGCCGCCCCCACGATCCGCCCGGAGCCGTGAACGCCTTTTTCCCGGGCCCGAGCTACCTTGGGCCTGAGCACACAGCCCGACGGTTTTCGGCCGGGCATCCCGTCGTCTCAGCCGCGTGCCGTCCCTCTTCCCGTGATCGTCGGCCGGTTCGATTTGTCGGCTCGGTGTGCAACTCGGCGCCGCGGGCTAGGATAAGCGTCGCCCCATTCCTCAACGCCGAGCCGGCGCCCATGAATCCGCTCATCGGTTTGATCCTCGCCGCCATCCCTTTCGGCGCCCCGCCCGAGCCACTGGCGCCGGACCCGAAGCTGACCGAACTGGTCCGGCGACTCGGGCACAAGTCGTTCGCCGCGCGCGAAGCCGCCGCCCGCGACTTGGTGACACGGGGGACGGCCGCCGTCCCGGCCCTGACCGCCGGCACGACGGACCCGGACCCGGAAGTGGCCGAGCGGTGCCGGAAACTGCTGCCGGCCGCCGCCAACTGGGAAGTGAATCAGAAATTGGCCCAACTCCTCAAAGACCCGGCCGGCCCGCCGCCGACGGGCTTGGCCGGCGTGGAAACGTTCCTCAAGATCACTGGGGACGACGCGGCCGCCCGCCGGCTCTACGCGGAGATGATGGGCGGGCACCGCGCGATCATTGAGGCCCTGGAGGCGGACCCGAAAGCCGGCAGCCGCCTGATGAACGACTTCTGCGACGCCGCGTACGAGCGGTGGGACCAAATCCTGCACGCCAAGGGCAATCCCACCCACGACATCCTGCTGACCGACCGGGGCCAGGCGGCCCTGTTCCTGTTCGCCCGCGCGGACCGGCGATTTACGGACTCCTCCACCGGGGCGCAACGCCTGATCGGCTTTCAGGTCGAGGCCCCCGTCATCCGTGAAACGATCGCCGGGCCGGGGAAGCTCCCGGCCATGGAAAAGCTGTTCCTGCACTGGCTGCGGCACGAGCAACACCCGGACGCGCTCAAGCGTGGCTACAGCGGCGTCGCTTGGAACGCGGACCGGAAAAAGGTCTTGGCCAGTCTGTTCGCCGTCGCCAACGACAAGGCCCAGCCCGCCCTCAACCGCGCCCAAGTCTTGCTTGCCTTGAATGTCCTGGCCGACACGGACACTTTAAAGAATTTGCGGCCGCTGCTGGCGGACCGGACGGTCGTCGGGACGACCCAAGGCGACGACCGGAAGCAACAGCAGACGCAGATCCGGGACGTGGCCATGGGCGTCGGCGTTCTCGTGGCCGGCCAGAAGTTGGAAGACTACGGCTTCGAACCGTCGGCGACGCGGCTCGGCACGCTCTATTTATGGTACTACTGCCGCATGCCCGACGACGCCGTGCGGGAAGCGTCCCACGCCAAATGGAGGGCGTGGTTGGCCAAGGCCGAGGCGGCGGCGACGAAGTGACGCGGCGGCCGACTCCCCCGGCCGCCGCGGGCGGCCCGTGGCCTTGGGGACGTGGAGGGTGACATGACGGACTTCCGGGCCCGCCTCCGGCGCGGGGACACGCTGATCGGCCCCCTCGTCTCCCTCGGCTCGGCCGAGGTGTCGGAGCTGTTCGCCCTGGCCGGGTTCGACTGGGTGTGGCTCGACCTCGAGCACGCCCCCATGTCCTTGGGGCAGGTCCAGCGGCACATCCAGGCGGTGGCCGGGCGGGCCGGGACGGTCGTCCGCGTGCCGTGGAACGACCCGGTCCACATCAAGCAGGCCCTCGACCTGGGCTGCGACGGCGTGCTGGTCCCGCAAGTGCGGACGGCCGCCGAGGCCGCCCGGGCGGTCGCGGCCGCCAAGTATCCGCCGGCGGGCGTCCGGAGTGTCGGCATCGCCCGGGCGCAGCAGTACGGCCTGGCCGTGCGGGAGTGCGTGACAGCCGCCAACGAGCAGGTCGCGGTGCTCGTCCAACTCGAGCACATCGACGCCGTGCCGTGCGCCGCCGCCATCGTGGCCGTCCCCGGGGTCGACGGCGTGGTCATCGGACCGTACGACCTGTCGGCCAGCATGGGCCGCCCGGGCGACCTGACGCACCCGGCCGTGGTCGCGGCGGTCGCCGCCCTGGCCGCCGCGTGTACCGCCCGCGGGGTGCCGTGGGGGGCGTTCGCCCCGGACGCCGCGAGCGCGACGGCGCACCTGGCGCGGGGGGCGACGGTGGTCGCCCTGGGGACCGACACCCTGCACCTGTTGGCGGGGGCGCGGGCCGCCCTGGTCGCCGTCCGGGCGGCGGTTGAGTCGCGGCCGGGCCGCGAGACGCGCGACCGGGCATGACGCACTGTTTTGGAGTGGGCCGCCCCCGCAAAGGGGGCCGAGCGGAAAGCGTCAGCGTTTGACGACGCCAACCCCAGAGCGCCCACGAAGGGAGACACCGGCATGCTCGGTTGAAGCCGCCCCACGTGCCGAGGAGGCGGAATAGTTTATTCCCGTGCGCCGGCCGCGGTCCGGGGCCATAATCGTGTCACCGGCCCCCGATTCGACCTGAGCCGTAAACACCCTTTGATCACTTCTTCAAGACGGCGCTGAGGAATTCGAACAACGCCTTGGTGGCCGGGTCGTCGGGCAGGCCGAGGTCCGCGTTGATCTTGCCGTGGGTGGTCTCTTTGGCGGCGAACACCGTGGCGCCGACGCCCGCGTCCTTCAGCGCGTTGCCCAGGCGCAGCGCCTGCGCGGTCGTGTCGGGGTGGCCGGCGACATGCAGGATGAAGAACGGGGGAATGCCCTTGTCTCTCGCCACGTGCGTGACGGCGGAGAAGTCCTTGTGCTTCGCCGCGTCGTTGCCGAACTTCTCCCGGTGCCCGAACTTCGCGGGCGGCAGGCCGTGTACCCGCCAACGGGTCTCGGCCGTCTCGATGATGGCCGGCACGTCAAAGGTGTCCCCGTCCACGGGCACGCACCCTTTGACGACGGCCAACGACAGGCCCTCGGCCTTCAAGTAGCGGTCGTCGGTGCAGATCAACGCGGCGAGTTGGGCGCCGGCGGAATGGCCCATGACCAAGAGAGTCTTCGGGTCGCCGCCGTGCTCGGCGATGTGGTCATGCACCCAGCGGATGGCCTTGGCGACGTCGCGCACGACGGTCGCCATGTCCACGCCCGGCAGCAGTCGATAGTTGGCGGAGACGAAGACGAACCCCTTGTCCATGAACACCCGCGGCTTGATCTGCACGTCCGTCTTGTCCCCCGCCTGCCAACCGCCGCCGTGAACCCAGACGACCACGGGGAGATTCTTCGCCCCCTTCGGCGAATAGACGTCAAGCGCTTGACGCCCGTCCGCCTTCTCGACATAGGGGATGTCGCGTTTGACGTGCAGCGCCGAGTTTACGAACTCGGCCATGTGGGCGATGGCCTCGCGGGCCTCGGGAAGCAGTGGCTCGTGCGACTGGAACACGTGGAACATGCCGGGCCACACTTCGAGCGTCACGGCGGCGCCGTCCGCGCGGGCCTTCTTGGCCACGCGGACGCCGTCGTCGCGGAGCATCTCGTGCTCGCCGATCTGAATCAACAGCGGCGGGAGGCCGCGGTAGTCGCCGAACACGGGCGAGGCCAGCGGGTTCTTCGGGTCGGCCTTCCCCAGATAGTGGTCGCGGAACACGGGCATGGTTTTCGCGCTGATGATCGGGTCAACGACCGTCTTCAGCGAGTCGCCCGCCAAGGTAAAATCGGCGCACGGCGAGATGGCGACCCCCCCCGCCGGCGGCGTCATCTTGCGGTCGCGCAGGGCCAGCAGGGTCGCCAACGTCAAGTTGCCGCCGGCCGAATCGCCGGCGACGAACGTGGCCCGCGCCGGGCCGGGGCCGGCCGGGCCGTTCGCCGTCATCCACTGGTGGGCGCTCACGCAATCGTCCAGCCCGGCGGGGAAGCGGTGCTCCGGGGCCAGCCGGTAGTCGGGGAGCAGGACGGCGCACTTGGCCGCGGCGGAGATGTGCGCCGCCAGCGGGAGGTAGCGGCCGCCTGACCCGGACACGAAGCCGCCGCCGTGGATGTACAGCAGGCGCACGTCGGGGTCGGCGCCGGGCGCCAGCACCCATTCGCCGGGGATGTCGCCGACCGTCACCTTGGCGAGTTTCACGTCTTTGATCGTCGGCTCAAGGCGCGTCCCCATGCCGGCCCGCAGCGCCGCCATGTTGAAGTCGTTGGTCCCGAACGGCGTGTTCTTGCGCAGCTTCTGAAGGTAGGCCACCCCCTCGGGGGAGACGTCGCGCTTCATGAGTTCCGGCGCCGCCGCCGGGGCGGCGGGTTGGCCGGCCGCGGGGGTGGGCCAGTGACCGACTGACAACACCCACACAAGTCCGGCGGCGATCACGGGGCGTCTCATGGCTTTCGACCTCTCTGCGTGTGCGACAAGGCTCGGGGTTCCGGCGGGGCAACAATACCGTGAGCGGTCCTTCAGAAACCTCGATTGATGTTCTGCGCGCGCCGGCTGCAAACGTCGGTACGCCAACCGACCGGCGGGACGCCGATCCCACCCAGCAACACGGAACCGCGTCGGGCGGACCAACGCCGCCGTGTCAACACGTTCCGATGGGGACGGTCGGCTCGTGGCCGTCGGCTTGCCAGATCCAGCCGTACTGCGTGTTGCTCGGGGCCGGGTCTTTCCGGTATTCGTCCCGCAGTTGGGTGAGCTTGTCGGCTTTGATCGCCGTGCGGGCGGCCTTCACGTCGATGTCGAAGAGCTTGGCGGCGTTGAGGCCGAGGATTTGAGCCTTCACGTCGTCGGTCAGGTCGGCGTACTTGTACTTGTCCATCAGCCCTTCGGACATCTTGAGCTTGCGCATGCGGACGATCTGGCTCTGCGGGCTGCCGTTCCAAATCGAGTCCGTTCCCCACAAGACGTGGTCGGCCCCGGCGGTTTGGATCATTTGGCCGAGCAGGTGCAGGCACGTCACGGGGGCGTAAGCCGACAGTAGGTTGAACGTGCTGCCGAGTTCGAAGTAGATGTTCTTGATCTTCGGGTGCTTCTTGAGGATGCGCAGGATGTCGCTGACCCAAGGGATTTCCTGCGGGTCGTCCGACTTCGGGTCCACGACCTTGTCGCCGGTGCCGGCCGCGAGGCCGCCGGTGCCGCGGAAGCCGGAGTGGTAGACGATGAAGTTCAGGTCCGGCCAGTCGAGGGCCGCCTTCTCCAAGTCGTTGGGCCGGCACCCCTTCTCGTTGAACCAGCCCAGCGGCAGCCCCTTGTGAACGCAGACGTTCTTGACGCCCAGCTTTTTCGTCCGCTCCCAGAACGGGTACGCCACCTTCTCGTCGTCCAGGAACCACGCCTTCTCGCCCAGCTCGGCGCCGGTGTACATCTTCCAGGCGTCAATCTTCAACTCCTTGACCTGCCGCTCCATCTCGTCGAGTTCTTTCGCCCCGAGGTTCGGGCGGATCAGCCCGTGCGACAGCACGCGCCGCGAGCCGGCGATGTCGTTGACGTACTTGCGCGTCGCCACCATCTGGTCGGGCGGCAACGGGTTCTGGTCCCATGTCCGCGTCGGCACGCCGCTGATGATGGCCATCACGGTGTCCGAATCGCCGAAGACTTCCTTGACGTAATGCGCCCGGTTGAGCTGGTCGAGCGAGTCGGTGATGCCCTTGAGCGACGGCCGCAGGTTCTTGAAGAACCGCTGGACGGCCTTCCCGTCCGGCGTGTCCTCGTACCACTTGCGGGACACGTCCACGTGGTGCGTCTGCATGTCGAAGACGAATTGCTCCTTCGGCCACTTCTCCTCGAACGCCTTCGGGTCTTTCACCTCGTCGGCCGCGACGGCGTAATGCGGCCCGTACACCTGATTCAGCGCGAGCAACGACGCGGCCATGCCGCCGCCGGTGCGCAGGAAGTCGCGCCGGCTCACGCCCAAGCCTTGGGCCGCCTCGCCGCTGATGGCCAAGGCGCGGGCCTCGTACTCCTGTTGCTCCGGCGTCGCCGGCGGGGGGACGAACTCTTCGTTGGAGACGATCTGCGCCGGGATCGGCAAACGATCTTCGTGCGACGCGTCGGCGTCGGACTTGCGTTGCCACGGCATGGTTGGCTCCTGACAGGAGGTGAGAGAGTCGAGCGTATGCGGCGGAGGGCACGTCTCCAAGGGCGGAGGCGCGCGGCCTGCGTTGAAGTGGTCATTCCACGCCCAGCCGCCGCAGCATGTCCGCGGCGTCCTTGTCCCCGAGTTTGGCGGCCTTGCGGAACCAGTCGCCGGCCGCCTTCTGGTCCTTGTTTACACCGACGCCGTTGAAGTAATGCAGGCCGAGGATGTGCATCGCCGGCGCGACGCCGCGGTCGGCGGCCTCCCGGAACAATTCGACCGCCCGCCCGCTGTCCTGCTTCACGCCCCGGCCGTCGGCGTAACACATGCCGAGGTTGCTCATCGCCAAGGGGTAGCCGAGGTCGGCGGCCTGTCTGTACTTCGCGACCATTAACTTGTCGTCCGCCTCGACGCCGATTTTCATGGTGTAGCACACGCCGACCAAGTAAATGCCCGACGCGCTGCCGGCGTCGGCGGCCTTGTTAAACCAGTCGAACGCCGCCTTGCTGTCCTCGTCCACGCCGGCCCCGGCGTGGAAGCAGCGGCCGGTCAGCACCATCGCCGGGACGTTGCCGCCGTCGGCCAACCGGCGCCACTCGGCGTACCGCTTCGGGCCGAATTCCTTGACCCACGGGATCGCGTTCCCCGTCCGCGTCACGAGGGCCTCGTACTCCCGGTAGTCGGCGGCCAGTCGGCTGACGGCCATGCGCCATTCTTCCTTGTACTCGCGCTTCACTTCCGGCACTTGGGCCTCGCCGTACACCTTGTCCACGTCCGCCTTCGTGCGCAAGCCGACCTCGCGGAAGAAGTCCTCGATGGTCGTGTGGTCCTGGCCCTTCGCGTACTCGCCGCGCCAGGCCTTGGTGACGTGGTCGAAGAAGATGCCGGCCTGCTTCTTCGGGTCGTAGTAACTCTTCTGCCCCGGCTTGCACGAGTAGATGGCGGCGATCCCTTCGGGGACGGCTTCCGGGGCCGCGTCGTCCAAATCAATCTTCTCGGCCGCCTGCGCGCGGTCGCTGGTCGGGTCGTTGCGGCAGGCGTTGACGATCATCAACTTCCGCTTCGCCTTGCACGCCTTGAGCCGGTCGAACAGGCCGTCCTTGCCCTCGAACGGGATCAGCGTGGTTTTGTCCTTGAGGTCGGCGTCCAACGGGCAGAAGTAGCCGGTGGCGTCCTTCTTGAAGTGGACGCCGTGGCCGGACAGGGCGACGACGACGGTGTCTTCCGGCTTCAACCCGTCGAGCAGGATGTCGAACTCCGTCAGGATTTTCTTCTTCTCCGGGAGGAGCCGCCGTTCTTGCTTGTCGTGCAGCGTCTTAATGTGGTCGGCTTCGAACCCGGTTTCCAGCAACGCCTGCCGGAACTGTTCCACGTCGTTCACCGTGTACGGCAACGGCCGCAACTGCTTCTCCGAATACCCGGCGCAGCCGACGAGGAAGGCGTACTGCGTCCCCTTCGCCCCCTGGGCGAACACGGCGACGGGCAGGAGAAGCAAGATCGCAAGACAGCGGCACATGGCAATACCTCCGCGACAGGTTCCGGGCTGAGAAGGCTAACGACGACGGGGGTGCGTTCTTCCGTGCGATTTTCCGGTATTTAAGGGCGGGGCGCCAGTGGAAAAGCAAAAGGCAACCTCACCCCCTAACCCCCTGGTATGTTACGTCAGAGCCTATAAATGGCTCTGACGATTGCGACCTGCGGCGGGTGAGTTCGATACCCCCTTGGCCCG
>JAYTTY010000177.1:0-8741 GCA_043744795.1 Zavarzinella sp.
GTCTGGTTTTGAAAAAGCAGACACGTCGGGCTGACGCCGCGACGCTCGCCGTTGACCGTGCGTGCCACCGCGATCCGCGATCCGCTCCGGAAGCCCTCCGCGTCGCGGCTAAACGGGGCTTGCATGAGGTGACTTTCCAGCCCCCGCCCCATACCTCATCCCTCACGCCCTTTGCGCACGGAGCACCTCCCCCATGTTCGACCTCTCGGCGGTTCAGGCGGCGATCACGCGACTCGGGTTCTCCGGCTGGCTGCTGTACGACTTCCGCGGGCTGAATATTCTCGCCCGGCGCGTCGTCGGGTTGCCGGCGGACGCCCACTTGTCGCGGCGGTGGTTCTACTACGTGCCGGCCGAGGGGGAGCCGCGGAAACTCGTCCACGCCATCGAGCCGGGGGCGCTGGAACACCTGCCGGGGACCGCCCACGCTTATTTGAAGTGGCAGGAGCTGGAAGCCGGCGTCGGGGCCATGTTGACCGGGGCGAAGACGGTGGCGATGGAGTACGTGCCGCGGAACGCGAACCCGTACGTGTCCCGCGTAGACGCCGGGACCATTGAACTTGTCAAGTCGTTCGGCGTGGTCGTGGTCCCGTCCGGGGATTTGATTTCGCACTTCGAGGCGACGTGGAGCGACGAGCAGGAGAAGATGCACTTCGAGGCCGCCAAGCACACGCGCTCGGCTTACGACGTGGCCTTCCAGTTCATCGCGGACGAAATTCGGGCCACCGGGTCGGTCGGCGAAATCGCCGTGCAAGACCGCATCATGAAACACTTCGCGGACAACGGTCTTGTCACGGACCACCCGCCCATCGTCGGGTGCGGGCCGCACTCCGGTGACCCGCACTTCGCCCCGAACCCGGCGAACGAAGCGCGGATCAGGAAGGGGGACTTCGTCCTCATCGACCTGTGGGCCAAGCTGAACAAGCCGAACGCCGTGTACAGCGACCTGACGCGCACGGCCTTCGTCGGCGACGTGGTGCCGGACGATTACGTGCGGATTTTCAACGTGGTGGCGATGGCCCGGGACGCCGGCATCAAGTGCGTGCAAGACGCCTTCGCGGCCGGCAAGCCGCTGCACGGGTGGGAGGTGGACGACGCCACGCGCAACGTGATCGAGTGGGCCGGGTACGGCAAGTGGTTCATCCACCGCACCGGGCACTCCATCGGCCAGGAGACGCACGGCAACGGCGCCAACATCGACAACCTGGAGACCCGGGACGAGCGCCGCATTTTGCCGCGGACGTGCTTCTCCATCGAGCCGGGCATTTACCTGCCCGAGTTTGGCGTGCGCAGTGAGGTGAACGTCTATGTCGATGGCAACGGCGGCGTCCACGTGACCGGCGGCGATCCGCAGACGGAGATTCACCGGATCATCGTGTAGCGGGGTAAGATGACCAAACAATCCAAGTGAGCCGAGCGGCGTCAGCCGCCGGGTGATGCGCTCAAGCCCCCACCCGGCGGCTGACGCCGCTCGGCTCACCAAAAGCAGACGCCTGATGCCCTTCGCCAACGCCCTCTCCGAACTCGAAGACGCCGCCGACGCCGCGCGCGAGGCGGCCGACGCCGCGTTGGAGAGCCTCGGCGGCGCCCCGGAGTTGGCCGTCGTCTTCTACTCCCCGCACCACGCCGCCGAGAACGAAGAGCTGGCGCGGACCCTCAGCGGGCTGCTGCCGGACGTGCCGTTGGTCGGGATTCTCGGGGAATCGGTCGTCGGCGGGGCGCGGGAAGTCGAGCAGGGGCCGGGGCTTTCGGTGTGGCTCGGGGCGTGGGCCGGGGCGATGGCCGTCGACGCGTTCCACCTGAATCCGGAGGCGACGCCGGACGGGCCGACGCTGTTCGGCTGGCCGGACGCGATCTTCGAGGCCGACCCGAAGCGGGCGGTCCTGCTCACGTTCGCGGACCCGTTCTCCTTCCCGGCCGTCGAGATGTTCCTCCCGACGGTGAACGAGCAGCACCCCGGCCTGCGCGTGATCGGCGGCATGTCGAGCAACCCGTTCGGCCCGGAAGTCCGGCCGCTGTTCCTGAACGACGAAGTCCTCGCCGGCGGCGGCATCGGCGTGCTGCTGCAAGGCAAGCCGCGCGTGCGGACGCTGGTGTCGCAGGGGTGCCGGCCGGTCGGCAAGCCGCTGGTCGTCACCAAGGCGCAGGACAACATCATCCAAGAACTCAGCGGCCCGACGACGCCGTTGAACTACCTGCGGGCGTTGCTCGAAGACGTGACCCCGGCCGACCGCGAGTTGATGCAGCGCGGCCTGCTGATCGGCCTGGCCGTCAGCGAGTACCGCGACCAGTTCCGGCGCGGGGACTTCCTGATTCGCAACCTGATCGGTCTGGACCCGCGGACCGGGGCCTTGGCCGTGACGGACCGCGTCCGGCTCGGGCAGACGGTGCAGTTCCAAATCCGCGACGCGACCGCCGCCCACGAGGACTTGGCGGAGTTGCTCACCCACGTGAAAGACGACGATTTCAAACCCGCCGGCGGCCTGATGTTCACCTGCAACGGCCGCGGCCGCCGCCTGTTCCCCGCCCCGGACCACGACGCGAAAACGGTGCGGGAGGCGCTGGGGAATGTGGCCCTGGCCGGCATGTTCGCCGCCGGCGAATTGGGGCCGGTCGGGGGCCGGAACTTCATCCACGGCTTCACGGCCAGCGCGGTGTTTTTCGAGTGACACGGCTTTGGTTTTTCGGCCTGAAGGGCCGTTTACCATAGCCCAGCCCGCAAGGGCTGGGACAAACGCGGGTATTAAATTTCGGTCTGAAGGACCGATTAAACCGTCGGCCCTCTCGGACCTCCAAAGATAATCGGTCCTTCAGACCGAGGTCGCTGACGGGTTCGTGTTCCCAGCCCTTGCGGGCTGGGCTATGTTAATCGGCCCTTCAGGCCGAAAAAACTAAGCCCCCCAAACGAAACGGGGCCGGCGTATTCGCCGGCCCCGCCCAAGTCGCTTGTCAATCGGCCCGTCTTACGCCTTCGCTTCGGGCTTGGCCTCTTCGGGCTTCGCCCCGTCGGCCTTCTTGTAGTTGGCGAACTTCTTGCGGAAGCGCTCGATCTGGCCGGTCGAGTCGATCAGCTTCAGCTTGCCCGTGAAGAACGGGTGGGACGCGCTGGAGATGTCGAGGCGGACGAGCGGGTACGTCTTCCCGTCCTGCCACTGGATCGTCGTGTTCGACTTCACCGTGGACCGGGAGAGGAACGAGAAGTTCGCGGCGGCGTCGAGGAACACCACTTCGCGGTACTCGGGGTGGATGTCTTTCTTCATGGGAGTCAGGCCTTCTTCGCGTACTTGGGGTTCGCCTTGGCCAGCACGCGGAGCAGCGCGCCGCTCTTTTTGGCGTAGAGTTCCTTGGTGCCGTCCGCCGTGTACCGGACGCCGGTGCGGGTCGGCTTGTTGTCGCGCGGGTCGATCAGCAGCACGTTGGAAATGGCGATCGGCATCTCCTTCGAGAGCCGGCCGCCCTGGCTGTTGCGGCTGGCCTTCAGGTGCTTGTACACCAGGCCGACGCCGTGGATGGTGATCTTGCCGCCTTCGCGGTTGATGGCCAGCACTTTGCCGCGCTTGCCCTTGTCCCCGCCGGAAATCACTTCGACGGTGTCGTCAACTTTAATATGCATGGTCGTTCCCCCGCCGGTACGGACCGGGCCGGGCTTATCCTTGAATCACCGGGTAAGTTACTTGCTTTCCTTGTACATCACGTGCTTGCGGACCGTGGGGTCGTACTTCCGCAATTCCAACCGGCCCTTGGTGTTGTTCCGGTTCTTCTCGAGGAAGTAACAGTGGCTGCTCTCCGAGCTGACCATCTTCACGTGGGAACGGGCGTCTTTACTTTTCTTGGCCATGACCTTCCTGCCTCCGGGAAAAAATAATGATAGAAGGGCAACCGTGCGCGTGAAGGGCGCGGCGGGAAAAAACTGGAAACTCCCACTGAAACCGCCGAAAGAGACCCCCTCCAACGCCCCCTTGCCAAGGGGGAGAGAAAGAATGGCCGCCGTGAACGCTCGGGGCAACCGCGGCGGCCGGTTTTTCTCTCCCCCTTGGCAAGGGGGAGTTGGAGGGGGTCTCATTTAGCCGCCTTCATCCTTGTATGCCGGGCGGGACGGCGGTACATTCTCCTGACGCTCCCCCCGCCACCGCTCTCCCCGGTCCGCATGAACTCACCCGACTCGGCCGCCCGGCCCACGCGCGTCCGCTATTCCATCCTCGCTTTGCTGTGCGCTTTGGCGATGATCACGTACCTCGACCGGGCCATGATCGGCAACGTCAAGGACGATTTGATGGGGGCCGTCGACCGGCCCAAGGCCGACTACTTTTACGTCCTGCTCTGCTTCCAGTTGGCCTACGCCCTGTTCGAAATCCCGAGCGGGTGGATGGGCGACACGTTCGGCCCGCGCAAGACGCTCATCCGCATCGTCGTCTGGTGGTCCGCGTTCATGGCGCTGACGGCGTTCGCCGGCATGCAGTTCGGCGGCGTCGTGCTCATCCCCTTTACCGTTCTGCTGGTGTTACAGTTCATGTTCGGCATGGGGGAGGCGGGGGCGTTCCCGAACATCGCCCGGTCCTTGTACAACTGGTTCCCGACCGCCGCCCGCGGGTTCGCTCAGGGGGCGGTGTGGCTGTCGGCCCGGTTCATGGGCGGGATGACGCCGTTCCTGTGGGTCTGCCTGACGGCCGGCCTCGGCCTCGGCTGGCGCGAGGCCCTGTGGGCGTTCGCGGCCGTCGCCCTGGTTTGGGTGGCCGCGTTCACGTGGTGGTTCCGCAACCGGCCGGAGGACCACCCGGCCGCGAACGCGGCCGAGCAGGACCTGATCCGGGCCGGCAAGGCCCCGGCGGCCGGGCACGCCGGGGTGCCGTGGGGCCGCATCTTCGGCAGCAAGAACGTGTGGGCGTTGTGCGTCATGTACATGGCGACCAACTTTAACTGGTACTTCATCATGTACAACTTGCCCAGCGCGTTCCGGGCCCACTACCCGGCCTTGCAAGACACGTTCGGCGGCAAGCTCCAACTCGCCCTGTTGGCCGGGGCCCCGATGCTGGTCGGCATGGTCGGCTGCTTCGCCGGCGGCATGCTGACGGACTGGCTCATCCGCAAGTCGGGCAGCCGCAAGTGGGGCCGGCGGACGTTCGCCATGCTCGGCTACTTCATGGCCGGAAGCTTCTACTTGGCGGCGACGGCGTTCGTCGGCGACCTGTGGCCGTTCGCCATTTGCCTCATGCTCGTCGGCCTGTCGAACGACCTCATCATGGCCCCGAGTTGGGCGACCGCCCAGGACATCGGCCGCCGGTACTCGGCCATCGTGTCCGGGGCGATGAACATGGTCGGCAACCTCGGGGCGGCCCTCGGCATTTACGTCACCGGGCTGGTGCTGCGGAGTTACACGGACGCGGCCGGCGTCGAGGACAAGCAGGGCTACGTCGTCTGCTTCACGCTGTACGCGGCGGTGTATTTCTTGGGCGTGGTCGCGTGGCTGTTCATCGACGCGGAGAAGCCGATCCCGACGGACGAGGAACTCGGACTGGAAAGGCATTAACCACAAAGACACGAAGGGCGCACAAAGTTGCACAGAGAAAGCAGAAGGAAATTCCTTGCTCGTCTTCTTGGTGTGACTTTGTGCGCCCTTCGTGCCTTTGTGGTTAATGCCTTTATTTCCCCGCCGCCAACTTCTGGAACGCCCCGCAAATGATCGGGGCCGTCTCGGGGCCGACGCTGTTGATTTCGCCGTACTGCTTGTCTTTGCGGCCGTAGCAGAACGGGGGGTTCTTGTCCCACTGGCGCTTGGGGATGATGTAGCCAATCTCGTCGTTGGCGAGGCCGATCAGCATCTTGTACGGGGCCTTCAGTTGCCCGTAAATGCTCGGCTCAACAGGTGCGTCCGGGAAGTCGGCGTTGGGGTCGGCCGGGTCTTGCACCTTGCCCAGCACCAACTCCGGGTAAATCTCGCCGGGGATGACCGCCACGTCCACGTCCCCGAGTTTCAAATAGCTGACTTCGGTTTTTAACGCCCCCAGGCGGGTCAAGTCCTTGGCCTCGACCGGCTTGGCCGGGGTGGGGTCGTTCTCCCAGATGTAGAAGGTCCGCTTCAAGACGCCCGCGCTCCACGCGAGCTTGTACAAGTCGTTGTGGCAGGGGATGTACACATCCCGCGTGCGGATGTCGAACGGCGTCAGCGTGACCGGCTTGGTGGCCTTCAGCCCCTTGTCGGCCCCGGCGGCCACCTGCTCGCCGAGGAGTTGCGTCTTTTCCCACGTGCCGTCTTTTAGCAATTCCCCGGCGGCGTTCTTGATGGGGACTTTCAGCGTCGTCATCAACCCGCCGACGGTGCCGGAGAAGTAGGCCACCGGGCAGCCTTGGCGCTTGGCGAGGTCGTTGACGGCGAAGCCGACGAAGTCGGCGGTGATCTCGGTGTTCTTGGAGTCCATCGTCTCCGGGTGGTTGTTCCACTGCACCAAGACGCCGAGGGGCTTCCCCTCGTTCTCGAAGCGGATGGCCACCAAGTCTTCGTGCTTCAGGTACGGCTCGCGGTTGTCCACCATCAAGTGCGGCAACGGCACGACGGCGATCGCGGCGGTCGCCGGCTTGGCCCGCGCGTCCGCGAGTTTGACGGCCTTCACGACGTTGGC
The DNA here is from genome assembly GCA_043744795.1 of Zavarzinella sp. GTDB lineage: Bacteria > Planctomycetota > Planctomycetia > Gemmatales > Gemmataceae > Zavarzinella. The sequence goes on from JAYTTY010000177.1 coordinate 6,615, forward strand.
CCGCAGGATTTTCATGTACGCCGCGTCCACGCCGCTGTTAAACGGGCTGGACCCCCACAGGCCCATCGTGTCCGGCCCCTCGTGGTTGTGCGTGCTGGACACGCACACGAACGCGAACCCGGTCAGGTCGGCCCGCACGCCCTGGGCGAAGTCGTTGAACAGGCCGACCACGTCGGCGCAGACGAGGGCGATCTTCTGCTTGCCGTCGGACAGCACGACCGCCCGCGCCATCAGCGGGTCGTGAACTTTCGTGGCCCGCCGCCCGGTGCCGAAGCCGGCGATGTGGACGGGGGTTTTGCCGCCGAGGGCCGGCGTCACGTCCACGTCGGCGAACCCGGCGGTGAGCTGGGCCGAGGCGGCGGAGGTGAAGAGGAGCAGGGAGAGGACGCGGAGCATGGGAAAAGCCTTTGAAGGAGCGTTCAAGCGGCGCTTTTGTTTAGCCGCGACGCGACGCTTTGGGAGTGGAGCGCGGGCTTCCCGCGCCAAGACGCCGACCGCATCGGAAGCGGTTGCCGTCAGGAAGCCCGCGCTCCACTCCGCAAAGCCGTCGCGTCGCGGCTAAACGGGTTTGGTCATTGCGTATTCAGAGGTAAGATACCCCCAACCACCCCGAGGGGTTTCGCATGTCGCAGGTTCCGGGGCCGGAGGCCGACCCGCTGTCCCGGTGGGACTTGGCGGCCGAGGGCATCACCGTCCGCATCCGGTGGTTCGCCGTCGTCACCGGGTTTTTCTACGTGAACGCCGTGTCGCGGTCCGAGGACACGGCGTTCCTGAACGCCGTCCTCCTGCTCGGGCTGGCGTACACCGTGTGGGACACGTGGGTCAACCAAAGCGGCCGGGTGGTGTTCGCGGCGGCCCCGCTGCTGGTCTCGGCGCTGGAGACCGGCTTCATCGCCCTGCTCTGCTACTTCGAGGACGAACTCGACAGCCCGTTCCGGTACTTTTACCTGCTCTCGCTGCTGTGCTGCGCCATCCGGCAAACGGTGCAGATCACGCTGCTGACGTTCGTGATGCACGCCCTGAGTTACGGCCTGCTGTACCTGCTGCTGCACCGGCGGGACCAGTCGGCGCTGGCCGTCCTCACCATGCTCATTATCTTGGCGATCCTCACGTGGGTGTCCAGCGCGCTGAGCCGACTGTTGAAGGGGATCGGCGAACACCTCAGCGACTTGAACGCCGCGTTGCGGGAAAACCAGGCCCAACTCGAAAGCCGCATCGGCGAGCGGACCCGCGAGTTGCAGGAGACGCAGGCCCAGTTGATGCACAAGGACAAGATGGCCGGCTTCGGCCTGCTGGCGGCCGGCATCGCCCATGAAGTGGGCAACCCGCTCACGTCCATCTCCGGCATCGTGCAGATGCTGGAGCGCAAGAACCCGGACGAGTACACGCGGGAAAAACTCTCCCACGTCGGCGGGCAACTCAACCGCATTCAAGGCATCCTGCGCGAGTTGACGCAGTTCAGCCGGCCGCCGGCCCAGGAGAAGTCGCGCTACACGATCAAGGACATCGTGGACGAGGCCCTGAACATCGTGAAGTATTACAAGGGGACGAAGAGCCGGACGCTGACCGCCGACATCCCCCCGGACCTGCCCGTCCTGCACGGCGTCCGGGACCAACTGGTGCAGGTGATCTTCAACCTGGTGCTGAACGCCATCGACGCCACCGACCGCGGCGGCCGCATCGAGATCGCGGCCCGCGCCGCGGGGGGCCGCGTGCTGCTCACCGTGCGGGACGACGGCGCCGGCATCGCCGCCGACAAGCACGCTTCCGTCTTCCGGCCGTACTTCACGACGAAGAAGCAGGGCACCGGCCTCGGCCTGTTCGTGACCAACAAGATCGTCGGCGAACACGGCGGGACCGTGACGTTCGAGTCCGAGCCGAAGCGCGGGACGACGTTTTCGGTGTCTTTGCCTGTTGGAGAGAAGAATACACCGACTTGAAAACCATTTTTAGCCACGGATCGAACACGGACGAAACACGGATAAAGACAGAACAGAAGACAAGAGAAGAACCTAACCACAGAGGACACAGACTAGTCTTTCGCACTTTTCAGGGCGCATTGTCCCCGTTGCCGGAGCCAGTTTTTTGGCTTGGTGAACAAATCAACACTCGTTGATCCGGCTTGTT
>JAYTTY010000178.1:0-2261 GCA_043744795.1 Zavarzinella sp.
CCGGCCGCCCCGTTGGGGCTTGGTCGTTTGATGGCCAATTGCCCAGGCCCTCACGGACCTGGCTACAACCGGAAGTTCCGTTGGAGCTGAAAACCAAAACGAAGTAGGCAAGCCAGTCATCAGTTCCGCTCGGCCTACTTCTCCAACGGCACGTTCCGCAGGCGGCTCAGGTGCCGGCTCGTCCGGAAGCGGGCGTAGGCCGCGGCTCCCGCGAACGCCAAGCCGATCACCGCCGCCGACGCCAGGCCGATCAGTTCCACTCGCTCGAACATGTTAACATCCCGTCTCGCTGGGGCTACTTGTCCCTTTATTCTTCCGGCGAGAGCTGAATATGACATGAGAGCCGCGTTTCCCGGAAAACGTCACGGGGCCGGCACCGTCGGCCCTTCGGCCCGGCCGAGGGCTTGCAGCGCGCTCATCGGCGGCTCGGGGTGCCGGCGCATCCCCGGCGTGAACGTGACCTCGAACAGCGTGTAGCGGTCCTCCGGGGTCTTCTCGACCCGCGTCTTGGCGCTGACCGCCAACACGCGGACTTGGCCGAACGCCGACAGGCCCTTCTCGTCCCGGCGGCGGCCGATCACGTACGCGGCCGGCCCCGTGACCTTGTCGCTGGCCAGGTACGTCATGTTGTGCAGCAGCACCGTCGGGAGCGGCTCGTAGAACAGCAGCCACGACGGGTTCAGCACGTCGTACTCGTTGAGGACGTACACGGGCCGGCCGGGCGGGACGTGGGCCGGCGACTCGCGCAGCAGGACCAAGTCGTCCCCGTACGACTCCAGGTAAATCGCCCGGTGCAGGTAGAAGGCCACGTTCGCCGCGGCCAGCACGGCCATCACGCCAAGGAAGGCCGTGCGGCCCGACGGCTTGGCGGCGAAATGCGTCCCGGCGCCGACGACGGCCACCCACCCGCCGGCCGCGGCCCACGCCACCCACGCCGGGCCGGGAATCTTGGCGGCGAACACCAGCGCCACGACCGCCCCCGGCACGCCGGCCGCCAGCACGGCGAACCACGCGCTGCGCCGCCACGCCGGCGCCCGGAGCAGCCACTGCCAAATGGCGACGGTCCCGGCCAACGCCAGCGGCGCCCACGGGGCCATGCAGTTCAGCATGTAGTGGTGGTGCTTCCCCTGGAACAGCGAGAAGACGACGGGCGGCGTGAGGGCCCACGCCCACACGAACTGCCAGAAGCGGCCCCGCTCCCGGAATACCCGCCGGGCCGTCACCGCCAGGCCGACGAAGGCCGGCAGCGTCCACGGGAACAGGTTCCACGGCACCTGCGTGAGGTAATACCACCACGGCTCGGCCTCGAAGTTCCCGCCCCACCGGCCGCCGTAGTCGCTGCGCCAGACTTGGGGAATGTCCGGGTAGGCGTACATCGAGACCAGCGGCCACGCCGAGCCGACGGCGAAGTATGCGAGCCAGCCCCAGACGGTGACCCACCGCCGCAGGGCCGGCCAGTTTCGGCCGAGGAAGCAGAACGCGGCCATCGACACGCCGAGGAAGGCCGTCCCGAACAGCGGCCCCTTCATGGCGTTGGTCGCCCCGAGCGCCGCGTACATCAGAATAATGGGCCACGACCGGCGCCCGAAAAGCGTGGCGGTGGCCGGCGCCCCCCCGCCCGGCCCGAACTCCCCGCGGATGAACAGACTCCCCGCGATTGTGACGGCGCTGGCCAGAAAGATGTCCGCCTCCGGGCCGACGGTGTAGGCGGCGTACTCGCGCATGGTGGCGAGGATCACGCCCGTCAGCAGCCCGGCGGTGCGGCCCAGTACGCCGGCCACCGCCCACGCCAGCGCCAGCACGGCCGCCGTCCCCGCGAGGAACGGCCCGACGCGCAAGGCCCACGGCGTCCGCACGTCCGCGACGATGCTGGCCGGCAAGCCGGTCAACAACTGCGGCACGGACGGCCGCTCCAGCCACGGCCGCCGGCCGTAGGTGGCGAAGAGGAACTGCCGGTCCTCGAACATCTCGCGCGTGTTCTGGCAGTGCGTCGTCTCGTGCGTCGTCAGCGTCCGGTTGGCGACGAAGGCGACCCCGTCCCACAGCAGGCAGGCGACGGCGAGGAGCAGGAAGTCTTTCGCGGAAAGGCCCCGCGGGTCCGTGAGTTGAGACAGTTGCACAGGGGGAAAACTCCGTTTTTAACCGTTACGCAGGCCACGAAAGCCACCTCACCCCCCGGCCCCTTACAGGGGTAGGTCAGGCGAGAGCGAAGAATTCAGGCGGAAGTCGCAATAGTGCGACCATGCCGCGTTTTCTCGATG
>JAYTTY010000179.1:0-8659 GCA_043744795.1 Zavarzinella sp.
TGGTATTGCGGGGTTCCTAAATGGGACGATGCCGTCAGTCTGATTTCGCAGTTTGGATGGGTCGGAAATTTTGGATCAGTTGGAATCGCTCGCGGGAGCGGAAAAATGAAGTGACCGGCGGGCCCCCCCGTGGCAGTCGCCCAAACAACCACAAGGTAGAATCCCGCCGGTCAGAGGTGAATCTAGTCGCCGGCCGCCCGCCGAGCAAGAGAAATCTCGCGGCGGGGGAAAATTAATGAGTTAATGCCTGTCGGCCGGACCCCGTGACGTGGCGTGGTCGGCCGCGAGTTCGATCTTGACCGCCGGCTCCGCGGCCTTGGGCAATTCCAAATTCGCCCAGCCCTTGAGGTCGGCCGCCTGCTCGAAGTCGTACAAGACGGCCTCGGCCGGCGCGTCGGCGGCGACGGTCATGCCGGGGATAATCGCAAGAGTAATTGCGGAGAGAAAGCGCCACATGGGAGGGAGTTCTCACGGGTGAATGGGGGTGGGCGGGCGGCGATCAATGGCGGGTTGGCAAACAGCCCCATGATACCCCGACAGTGATGCCGTGCAACAACAAATCCCCGGCCGCAATGCCGCCGTGACGTCCCGAGAAAAAATGTTGTTTACAGGCGAGGAATTTCTGTTAATATAATCTTCACCTGACCGTCGAGACTTCACGGGTTGGATTCTTTCGGAATCAAACGTCCGAATTCACGACGGCGGCCAAATCAGACTTATGCCTTTCCGGCGGCCGGTATCCATGATGAAACGCTCACTCATAAGCCGGCTCCCCTATTGTCTCCTGTTGACCGCCGTTTCCCTGATTCCGTCGGGGTGCGGCAAAGAGGCCCCCGCCTCGGGGGGCGAAAACGAGCAGCACATCCGGCGGGTGGCGATTCTGTACGGCCGGTTCACGGGGACACACCGCGGGAAGACCCCGGCCAACGCGGACGAGTTCAAGAAATTCGCGAAGGGCGTCGAAGCCGCCGCCGACGGCGCGAAACTCGACGCGACGGGCGTGGACGCCCTCTTCGTTTCCCCGCGGGACCAGTTGCCGTACACCGTCGTCTACAAGCCGGCGACCGCGCCCAGCATGGACGGGACGGCCCCGGTCATCGTGTACGAACAACAAGGGGCGGGCGGGAAGCGACTGGTCGCCTTCTCGAACGGGAAAGTCGAACAGGCGGACGAGGCTAAGTTCAAGGAACTTGTCCCCGGCTCCTGACGGGCGGGCCGGCGCGTTTTGTCCGGCCGTTTTTATTCCGGATTTTATCCTCATTTTCTTTTGGGAGACGTGTCATGGCTCACTCGGACATTCGCCGCCGGCGAGGGTTCACGCTGATTGAATTGCTGGTGGTGATCGCGATCATCGCCATCCTGATCGGCCTCTTGTTGCCCGCGGTCCAGAAGATCCGCGAGGCCGCCAACCGCATGAAGTGCCGCAACCACCTGAAGCAGATGGGTCTGGCCGTCCATAATGTCAACGACACGAAGGGCGTCCTGCCGACCGGCGGCACGACCCCGTGGGCGCAGGACACGCCGACGTCCGAGGGGAACATGAGCTGGCCGACGCAGATCCTGCCGTTCATCGAGCAAAGCAATCTCGCCAAAGTCGTCCCCGTGAATTACGCCGCCGCCGTCGTGTCCCCGGTGAGCATTTACTCGTGCCCGTCCCGACGGGGGCCGACCGTTGTCGGGGGGCACGCCCTGATGGACTATGCGTCCGCGACGCCGGGCGACGCCCCGAACTCGTGGGACCAATTCTGGTACGGGAATATTTGGGGCGTCCCGACGGCCAGTTACCGCGGGATGATCGTCCGCACCGGCACCGGCAGTTCCGGCACGCTCGCGGCCGTGACGGACGGCCTGTCGAACACGCTGTTGATCGCCGAGAAGATTCTGGACAAGACCAAATATCAATCCGGCGACTGGATGGATGACGCGGGCTGGAGCGACGGGTGGGATCCGGACGTCATCCGCTACACCGCGCAACAACCGGCGCAAGACAAAATCGGCGTGTCCGGGTACGAGTTCGGCAGCGCCCACGCGGGCGGCATGAACGCCCTCATGGGCGACGGCTCCGTCCGCATGATTAAGTATTCCATCGACCTCACGGTCTTCAACCGCCTCGGCGACAAGCTGGACGGCAACCCCACCACCCTCGACTAGTCGGCGGCCGGCCGCCGGGGCTACTTCGGCCCGGCGGTCTCTTTTTCCACTTGGGCGGCGAGGGCCTTTAAGTCAACCCGTCCCCCCGCCTTCGGGAACGGGTGCGACAGCAGCCACCAGTCTTCGGTGAACGACGCCGACTCGCCGGGCTTCAATCGTTCCCGCGGCCCGATGGGTTCGAGTTCAATTCGCGGGCCGGCCGGGTACCAGACGGACAGCGTCAGCCCGGCCGCCTCGTTGTAGACGCGGTCCGGGAACGTCTGGAACCGCTTGACGAACACCTTGTCATTCGGCGTCACATATCCCAGCCACCCGGCGGACGAATCAAATCCCAGTTTCGGCTTCCGCGGCGGGGCCACGATTTCCAAGAAGCCGTCCCGCTCGCGGATGCGCTCGTCGGCCGCCTTCACGTTGATGATCGCGCTGTCTTCGTACATCGCGTATTTGCTCGGGAACCGGCTCGGCCGGTCGCCCAATGGGATCACACAGATGCCGCCGCCGGGCGAGAACGACCGGCCCCAGTGGCATACTTCCCGGACTTCCTTCGTGTCGTTCGTCAGCGTCTGCTTGCACAACAGGCCCACGAATTCGCCGTGCGGGATCAGGCTGAACTCCCGCACCACGCGAATCCCGGCGGCTTCGCGCGGGCTTGTCAGCTTCACCGTGTTCGCCTTGGTGATCTCGGCAGACCACTCGCCGTTCCACGTCTTCGGGTGCGCGGCCACGGTCAACTCCGGCCCGTAGTCGAACCGCCCCGCGGTGATTGGCCCCGGCTTGCCCGGCTTCCAGTCCTTCTCGGCCTCGTCGAGGTACAGGGCGTTGACGCCGTCAACGGAGAACTCCAACACGCGGCCCCCGGCCTGCGGGCAGAGGACGGCCTTCGTCTTCCCGAGTTTGAGTTCGACGGCTTGCGTATAGCTGAGGACCGTGACGACTTTTGCGGTCGCCTCTTCGGCGGGCGAGCTCACGGGCGTGCCGAATATGACAGCGGACAGGGAGAAGAGCAGCGATCTCGGAAACATGTCCATACTCCGTGACACGGGGAGAGATTTCCCGAGATCGTATGCCGTCAGGCGAGGATGTCACGCATCACTGTGCCGCTCACGTCGGTGAGCCGGTGGTCGCGGCCGCTATAGCGGTAGGTCAGTTTCTCATGGTCGAGGCCCATGAGGTGCAGGATGGTGGCGTGCAGGTCGTGCGGGTGCGTGCGCTTGTCCTCGGCCTTGTAGCCGAACTCGTCCGTCGAGCCGTAGGCCATGCCGCCGCGGAAGCCGCCGCCGGCGACCCACAGGGAGAAGCCCCAGTGGTTGTGGTCGCGGCCGTCGCCGCCCTGCGACGCCGGCGTGCGGCCGAATTCGCCGCTCCACATCACGATGGTCTCGTCCAGCAGGCCGCGCTGCTTCAAGTCGCCGAGCAGGCCGGCGATCCCCCGGTCCGTCCCCTTGGCCAGCGTGCGGTGCTGGGCGTCGTTGTTCGAGTGCGTGTCCCACGGCTGATTGGCGCCGGAGTAGATCTGCACGGCCCGCACGCCGCGCTCGACCAACCGCCGGGCCAGCAGGCAGTTGCTGGCGAACACGTCGCCGGGCTTGCCGGTGATGCCGTACAGTTCGCGCGTGCGGTTCGACTCCTGGTTCAAGTCGAACGCCTCCTGCGCGGCGGTCTGCATGCGGAACGCCATCTCCATCGAGGCGATGCGGGCGTCCAGAAGCGGGTCATGGTTGCGCTGGTCGGCGTGCATCGCATTGAGCCGCTGCGTGAAGTCGAGTTGCCGGCGCTGGCTGTCCGCGGCAAGGTGTTGATTTTGCAGGAACGGCAGCACGGTCTTCGGGCTGAAGCCGACCGGCAGGTTAATGTGGCAGCCCTGGTAAATGCCCGGCAGGAACCGGCTGCTCCAGTTGGCCGCCCCGTTCACCGGCAGGCCGGGACTCAGCACGATGTACCCCGGCAGGTTCTGGTTCTCCGTGCCGAGGCCGTACACCATCCACGAGCCGTAGCTGGGCCGCAGGGCCTGCAAGTGGCCGCTGTTCATCATGAACATGGACGGCTCGTGGTTCGGGATGTCCGTGTACATCGACCGGACGACGCACAGGTCGTCGGCGTGCCGGGCGACGTGCGGGTACAACTCGCTGATCTCCAGCCCGGACTGGCCGTGCTTCGTGAACGTGAACGGCGACGGCTTCAGGCCCAGCGTCCCGTTCTCGGTCTTGAGGCCGGTAATGCTGGCCGGCCGCTGCCCCGCGTGCTTGGCGAGGGCCGGCTTCGGGTCGAACGTGTCCACCTGCGACGGGCCGCCGTTCATGTACACGTGGATGATGTGCTTCGCCTTGGCCGGGAAGTGCCCCTTCTTCGCCGCCAGCGGGCCGGCCGCCGGCTGCTCCGCGGCGAGCACGCCCGCCAAGCCGACCACGCCGAACCCGGCGCCGCAGGCGGTTAGCATGTCGCGGCGGGTGAGGGGGAGGTCGTTCGTCATCGTATCGCCCTTAAATTTGCCAATCTTCCAACTTCAGGCCGACGACGCGGGAGAACTCGGCCGTGTTGTGCGTCACCAAGGTCAGGCCGTTCGCCACCGCGACGGCGGCGATCAACAGGTCGTTCGGGCCAATGGGCGTCCCCTTCGCGGCGAGATCGGCCCGAATCTCCCCGGCCTCCTCGGCCGCGGCGTCGTCGACCGGCAAGGACGGGAATTGGCGGCAGAATTTCCGCACTTCGGCGAGCGATTTGACGACGTCCTTGCTTCGCCGCGCCCCGTACAGGAGTTCGCTAACCACGACGGAACACACGGCCAAGTCGCCGGGGTTCGCGGCCGCGATCCGCTTGGTGACGGGGGACGCCGGGCCGTACCGAAGGTGTTGGATGCACGTGTTCGTGTCGAGCAAGTGTGTCACGAAAATGCGTCCCGGTCTTCAAACTCCCCTTGCGGGTGCCGCACAAACGTCGGATCGGTGATCGACCCGGCGGTTTCCTGAACGAACCGCAACCACGCCGCGCGGTCGGCCGGCGGGGCGTCCAGCGTTTCCACTGTGACGCGGACGGAGTTGGACGCATAGTCTGGCCCGACACGCACCGACACGTTTAGCGTACCGTCGTCGCCGACGTGTGCCGTAAAGCTTTTTTTCATGGCCGACGCCCTGTGTTCTCTTGCCACATTTTATCACGGCACATCGAGGCGGATGCCGGATTCTCAATCCACCCACTGGAACTCGTTCGACGCCAACAGGGCCTGCGCCAATTGCTCCCACGCCGTGAGGCGGTCCGTCGGCTTGGGCGCCTTGGCTTCGCGGAGGAACGCCTCGCTGGTGGCCTTCTCTTCGCTCGACGGGACGCGGCCGTAGGCGAACCGGAAGGCGAGACTCAGGCGGTCATCCTCTTTCGGGGCGGCCGTTTCGAGCCGTTTGGCGAACGCTTTCGCGGTCTCGATGGTGAAGTCACTGTTGAGGGCGAAGAGTTGTTGCTGCGGGACGGTGGTCACGCTGCGGCGGTCGCTCGACACGTTGGAGTCCGGGAAGTCGAAGAGCGTCATGAGGGCGTTCGGGTGGACGCGGCTGATCTTCGCGTACAGCGTGCGGCGGACGTTGGCAGGCAAGTCCAAATCGGCCGACGGGCCGCCGCGCGTCCGGTCGAGCCGGCCGGAGACGGCGAGCCACGAGTCCCGCCACGATTCGAGGTCGAGCCGCTGCGGCGTGTGCCGCCAGAGGTATTGATTCTCCGCGTCCTTCTCGGCGTTGGCCGGCGAACTGGCCGCGCTCAGTTGGTACGCCCGCGACAGCATCATCTCGCGGTGCAGCCAGCGGAGCGACCAGCCGCTTTCCACGAAGCGGACGGCCAGCGTGTCGAGCAGTTCGGGGTGGGTCGGCCGGTCGCCGAGCGCGCCGAAATTGCTGGACGTGCCGACGATGCCCCGGCCGAAGTGGTAGTGCCAGACGCGGTTGACGATCACGCGGGCCGTCAGCGGGTTCTTGGGCGAGGCGATGGCGTTCGCCAGTTCCAGCCGAGTGAATTTGCCCACGGCCCCTGCGTCGGGAGAGATGACGCGCAGGAAGCCGGGGGGCGCCGGCTCGCCGAGCCGTTCGACGTTGCCGCGGATGTTGACCCGCATGGCGTCCCCGCCCCCGGCGACCCCGTGCACCATCGGCGGCGCAGGGACGGCTTCTTTCTTGAGCCGGGCGATGTCGGCTTTGAGCTTGGCGATCTCAGACTCGGGGGCCGGGGCCGGCGGCGCGTCCTTCTTGGCCGGAGGTGGCGCTTCTTTCTTGGCGGCGGCCTTGGCCTGACCCTTGACCAATTGGGCCAGCTTCGCCTCGGCGTCTTTGAGTTGCTTCTCCCACGCCTTGAACTTGTCGAAGACCGGGGCCTCGACGAGTGGCTTCTCAACCAGCGACGAACCGTTGTACGCCGCCGCGAGGGAGTAATAATCCTTGGTCGGGATCGGGTCGAACTTGTGGTCGTGGCAGCGGGCACAGGCGACCGTTAGCCCCAACAGGCCGCGAGTCAGGGTGTCCACCCGGTCATCAAGTTCGTCGGCCATCACTTGCGGGGCCACCGAGCCGCGGTGGTACTCGGCCCCCAAGCCCTGAAAGCCCAAGCCGGCCAGCCGCACGAACGGGTCCGGCTCTGGGTCGGGCAACAAGTCGCCGGCCAACTGCAAGCGCAGGAAGCGGTCGTAAGGCATGTCGTTGTTCAGGGCCTGCACCACCCAATCGCGGTAGCGGTAGGCGTTTGGCCGGGAGTTCACGAACGCCAGCGCCTTGTCCTCGGCGTAGCGCGAGATGTCCAGCCAATACCGCGCCCAGCGTTCGCCGTAGCTCGGCGACGCCAACAGTCGATCAATCACTTTGGCGTAGGCGGCGGGGGAATCGTCCTTGAGGAAGTCGTCCATCTCCTCCGGCGTCGGCGGCAGGCCGGTCAGGTCGAACGTCGCCCGCCGCAACAACTCGCGCTTGGTCGCCGGGCCAACGGGTTTGAGTTGCCGCTTTTCCAACTCGGCCAGCACAAAGCGGTCGATCTCCCGCAACGGCCACGCGGGGTCATTTACCGCGGGCGGCGGGGATTTGACGGGCGGCTGAAACGCCCAGAATTGCCGGGCCTTGGCCCAGTCCGTCTCCTTGGCGACCGCCGGGGCCTTGCCGGCGTCCGGCATCGCCGCGCCCGATGTCACCCACGTCTCGAAGTCGGCCAGCACGGCCGCGGGCAGCTTTTTGTTGGGCGGCATCTTAACGTCGGCCGTGTGGCGAAGGGCCTTCAACAAGGTTCCTTCGGCGACCTTGCCGGGGACGAGCGCCGGGCCGCTCTCGCCGCCTTTCAGGAGGCCGGCCGAGCTGTCCAGAAACAGTTCCGCTTTGAGCTTGTTGGCTTTCTTGGCGTCGGCCGAGTGGCACTGGTAGCAATGTTCGACGAGGACGGGCCGGATCTTTTTTTCAAAAAACTCGACGCCTGTCTGTTTGTCTTGGGCCAGTCCGAGGTTCGCCCCGAGGAAGGCGACAACGAGCGCCGACAACAAGGCACGCGGGGTCATGGACTCGTTTTCCTGAATGGACGGCCGAAGGTGGGAACCGAACCGGCGCAGGCGGGAGCATCCATCGTACCATTTCCGGTGTCGTCAGAACTAGCTCGAATGCCGTTTTTTTTTCGAATCGACCGCCGCCAGATTTTTGGGGAGGGTGTCGCGGCAAACGCCGTTGCGCGCGAATCTTCAAACAAGTCTTGCACCGGCGGCCGCGACTACTGGCCGCAAGTCGGCGGCGCCATGTTGGCCGGCGGCGGTTTGAACCCAATCTGGGAACGGGCGTGAAGCGGGGATCTTTTCCCACTGGCATCCGCGCCCGAAATATCCGAGAATCACAAGGAAGAATTCGCCCCGGTCGTCGTTAGCCCTTTCGGCCCCACACTCACAACGCGGTGGAACCCCCATGTGCCGCCTCCTCGCCGTCTTCCTTTTGCTGCCCGGCTTGTCCTTCGCCCAAGTGAAGGTGGGGACGAAATACGCCTTCATCGTGGCGGTGAGCAAGTACGACGAATCGACCGGCCTCAAGGCGTTGCCGTTCACGGTTAAAGACGTGGAAGGCTTCCGCGACGCCCTGCTGGCCACGGGGTACGAGGCCAAGAACATTCGCCTGCTGCACGACCGGCTGCCCGAAGACCAAAATCCCGCGCTGCGGTTCACGCCGGAGAGGAACAAGATTCTCAAAGACCTGAACGGGTTGTTGAAAATCATCGAGCCGGAGGACAGCCTGATCGTGGTGCTGAACGGCCACGGGGTCCACTTCAAGGGGAACAAGACCAGCCACTTCTGCCCGCTGGACGCCGACATGAACAGCAAGGAAAACCTCCTGCCGATGGACGGCGAGGGCGGCCTGTACCCGCTGCTGGAGAAGTGCCCGGCCAAGAGCAAACTGCTGATCGCGGGCATGTGCCGCAACGACCCGAAGGACTTCCCGAACGAGGCCCAAGCCGCCGAGCAAATCGACCTCAGCACCCCGGATAAGCCGCCGGCCGGCATCGCCGCCCTGTA
>JAYTTY010000180.1:0-2242 GCA_043744795.1 Zavarzinella sp.
CAGACAGGCTTTTGATGGCGGAAGTCCCGAAGACCGGCTGAAGCCGGGACTCCAACGAAGACAAGCCCTCGCCCGGCAGTCGCTGCCCGCCTCACCTCACTTCGACTCCCCAATCAGCTTCTTCGCCTCGGCCACCAACTTGGCGATGTCGCCCCCCTCGCCGGCGTACAGGTCGCGGACGTCCCGCAGGATGTTGCGGCCTTCGCGGCGCTTCGCGAGCTTGTCGTTCCCGTCGTACTGCAACAACGCCTTGGCGGCGGCGACTTTCATGGCGAGCAGTTGCGCCCGCTCGGCCGCGCTCTTCGGCCCTTTGGCGACTTCCAAATCACGGAACCGGCTCGCGGCCAGCAAATACCACGGCCGGCGCTCGACGTCGCTCTTCAGCACGTCCCGCAGTTGGCCCCAGCGGTCGCGGGCCAGGGGGCTGTCCCCGAACTGTTCTAGGCGCAGGGCGGCGGCGGCCTTCGTCTCCTCGTCGTTGTCGAAGGCGGCGTCCTTGTCTTCGAGGCGGTACTTGTCGTCCAGCTTGGCGATCAGGCCCTTCGGCTGGGCCTCCACCCACTGCACGTCGGCCAGTTTCTTCTTGGCGTGCCAGCCCCACAGGCCCTTGGCCGTGTCCGTCTCCTTGGCGTACTTTTCGACGAGGTCCGCCCACGTCGTCTTGGCGGCGGCGAGGTCGCCTTCGTTCTCGGCGGTCAGGGCGGCCATCGTCTTGCGGTAGGCGTCCGGGTCGTCCCCCTCTTCGACGCGCGCCCGCAGGGTGTCGAGGCCGTGCCGCTTCATCAGCACCTTCTCGCGGGCGGCCACCTTCACGTCCCGTTCCAGCGCCCGGACTTTGTCGATGTTCTCCGTGTTCTTGGCGCCGTAGTGCTTCATGTAGTCGTCGATGGCGGCCGTCTTCTTCTCCGGCGTGTCGGCCTTCTCAATGCGGTCCAAGATGGACTTCTCGCTCGGCGGGGCGAAGACCACCAGCACGAGGAACGCCGCGAACCCGCCGACGAACAGCAGACTCGCCAGCGCGACGAACCAGCCCTTGGTGTAGATCGGCTGCCGCTTCTTCTTTTTCAGCTTCTTCTTCTTCGCCCCGGCCCGGATGGCCTTGGCGGCGGCCCGGTCTTCGTCCGACGTGCCGATGCGATTTTTGTCGGCCACGCGGGCGGTCGCCACGTCCCCGCCGGCGCTGGCCCGCGTCCGCACCTTCTCGGCGATCTCTTCCAACACCATCCCGACCATGGCGGCGTCGCGAGGCCGCATTTCCGGCTTCTTCTCCATCATCTGGCAGATGAGCGTGTCGAAGGCCGGCGGGATCTCCGGGTTGAGTTGGGCCGGCCGGACGAACGAGCCGTTGACGTGCAGCAAGAACATGTCCACGGACGACTCGGCCGTGAACGGCTTGCGGCCCGTCAGCAATTCGTAGAAGACGATGCCGAGCGAATAAATGTCGCTCTTGCCCGTGAGGTGCTTTTCGCCCTTGCACTGCTCGGGGGACATGTACGCGGCCGTGCCGATGGTGTTGTTGGCCCCGGTGAGGGCGGTCACGTCGATGTCCTTGGCGATGCCGAAGTCCGTGAGCTTGACGATGCCCTCGCGCGTCACCATGAGGTTCGAGGGCTTCAGGTCGCGGTGGATGATCCCCTTGTCGTGGGCGTGCTGGAGGGCGTCGCACAGCGGCCGGCCCATGTCCACGATCTCTTCCCACGTGAACGGGGCGCGCAGGGGGCCGGCGCCTTGGCGGTCGGCCATCACCTTGTCGAGGGACTGGCCCTCGACGTACTCCATCGCGAAGAACGGCGTCCCCTTGTACCGGCCGGTGGCCATCAGCCGGACGATGTTCGGGTGGCGGAGTTGCTTGAGGATGTTGGCCTCGCGGTCGAACCGGGCGAGGGCCGACTCGTTGCCGGACAGGCCGAGGGCGATCACCTTGAGGGCGACGACCTTGTCCCCCTTGCCCTCCTGGGCCAGGCGCGCGAGGTACACGGAGCCCATCGCCCCGGACCCGAGTTCCTTCTCAATGGTAAACGGGCCGAACGTCTTGCCCGCGTGCATGTGCTGGCCCCCTGAGATAGAGGGCATGATATTAAGGCGGAATGACCAATGACCAATGACCAATGACCGCCGTTGGATTTCGTTGGAGTCCCGGCTTCAGCCGGTCTTCGGAGCTTTCCGCCGTTGGATTTCGTTGGAGTCCCGGCTTCAGCCGGTCTTCGGAGCTTTCCGCCGTTGGATTTCGTTGGAGTCCCGG
>JAYTTY010000181.1:0-8645 GCA_043744795.1 Zavarzinella sp.
CACACAGGTCCGGCCGCCCCGTTGGGGCTTGGTCGTTTAATGGTTCTAGTCCAGGCCCTTCCGGGCCTGGCTACATCCGAGCGCCCCGTTGGGGCTCAATACCAAAACTGTTGCCTCGTCACGCCCCCGTGAACAGCCCCTTGATGACCGCCCCGCGGTTCAGTTGCACCGGGCGGTTGAGGCGGTCGCGGACTTCGACGGCCGGGTCCACGCCCAGCACGTCGTACACGGTGGCCCCAAGGTCGTCCGGGCTAAATGGCGTCGTCGCGGGGTAGGCGCCGGTCTTGTCCGACTTGCCGATCACCTGGCCGCCGCGGACGCCGGCCCCGGCGAACAAGCCGCTGAAGCAGGCGGCCCAGTGGTCACGGCCGCCGTCCTTCGCGTTCACTTTTGGCGTCCGGCCGAACTCGCCGATCACCACCACCAGCGTGTCGTCCAACATGCCCATGTTGGTCAAGTCGTCGAACAGGGCCGACACGCCCTTGTCGGTCGGCGGCAGCAGGTCTTTTTTCAGCCGGCCGAAGTTGTTGCTGTGCGAGTCCCAGTTTTGCACCTTGCCCATGTTGGCCTGCACGACCGGCACGCCGGCCTGCACCAGTCGCCGGGCCAGAAGCAGGGACTGCCCGAACATGTGCCGGCCGTAGCGGTCGCGGGTCTCGGCCGTTTCTCGCGTCAGGTCGAACGCCTGGCCGACCTTGCCGGAGGTCAGCATGGCGAAGGCTTTTTCCTGCTGCTCGGTGAGTCGGCGGCTCTCGGCCACGGCGGCCAGTTGGGCCTGCCCGCGGTTCATCTCGCGCAGCAACGCCTGCCGGTCGCCGAGGGAGTCCACGTCGAACCCGGCGGGGATGCTCATGTTCTCGACCTTGAACGTCTTCCCGTTCGGGTCCTGGTTCAGTTGCCACGGGTCGTACTTCGGCCCGAGGAACCCGGCGTGCTGGCCGGGCCAGAGCAGCGGCCCTTCGCTCAGGAAAAACGGCAGGTTCACGCCGGCCGGGACGCCGGGGGCCGGCGGGCGGTGGTAGCTGACGCCGGCCGCGTACACGGGCCAGTCGTCGCGGGAGAGAATCTTGTCGAACCGCACGCCCGGTTGCAGGCTCCCCGTGGTGACGTGGTGCGAGGCGGCCGTGTGGTTGTTGTCCTTGTGGGCGAACGACCGGACGACCGCGAACTGCTTCGCCCGCGCCGCGAGCAGCGGTACGTGCTCCGAGAAGTGCAGCCCCGGCACGGCCGTCGCGACGGTCTTGAACTCCCCGCGAATCTCGGCCGGGGCGTCCGGCTTCGGGTCGAACGTGTCAATGTGGCTCGCCGCCCCGGTCAGGAACACGAGGATCATCGACTTCGGCTTGCGCGCCGTTTCCGTCGTCCCGCGCGCGATGCCGGCGGCCGACGCCCCGAGCAGCATCGAGTAGCCGACCTGCAAGACTTCGCGGCGGTTCAGCCCAATGCGGTGGGAATGGGGAGCGGTCATTGTGGCGGGACCCTGTCGGGCGGGGTGGGAAAACCATCGGCGGGAGGTCAAGACGGGGCGTCGGCCCCATTCTCAACCCACCAATAGTTTATCCTCAAAGTCGGGGAGAAGCCACGGCTTTTTCCGGTGACTAAGTTAATGGCATGGCGAAGTTAGGCGGCGAAAGCCATCCGGACTCGTTCCCGCCAACGGCTGACACGCATTTTCAGCGTCCCCACGGAAATACGCTCACCGACGGCAATGACGGCGAATGGTTCCCCGGCCGCCAACCGCCATTCGATTTGCCATTCGCTTACCGTCAATTTTGCTCGGACTAGGGCGATGTGTTCCCGCAGAACCAACCGCTCAAGTGTTTGGTCAGTCGTTTCTAGAGTGGCCGTGGACCGGAGGACTTGCCGAAGGCGGGCGTGCTTTTTGCGCCGATTCTGCGGCATTCCGGTCAGACGGCTCTTGGCTTCGTCGTCGAACGGGTCGCCTCGGCCGATAAGTTCCAAGAGGTCATCAAGCATTTCCTCCCGGCCGTGGGCAAAGTCGTCGTACCGGGCGCGGTCGGCGGCTGCCGATTGCTCATGATAAAATTGGTAAGGGATAGGTAACGGTTGCGCGGATGTGGACATGCGGGACTCCGGTGAACAGTTCCTGCCGGCGTTGTGCCGGACAGGCCGTTTCCGGTTGTCAGCCCCGCGTGTCCCGGCCGGAAAGCACGTTATGGCTTTCCCGTCGGGTAATATCGCGTCGGAGTTGGACCGGATCTGACAATCAGTCGTTGACTTTCAAGATAGTGGGGAATTCGGTGGATGGGTAACATGATTTGCGAAAAAAAGCCGGGCCGAGTTTCTCGGCCCAGCCACGGCGGTCGGGTCAGACTTGATGGAATTGCGTTTCCAGCACGTCGGACCACGCCTTGCGAAGGTTGCGGAACATCAGGGCCAAATCGCCGGAGGCATCCCCGGTGACCATCTGGGCTTGGGCGCGGGCCAGCGACAGCAGAACCAACTGGAGGCCAAACTGGGCCTTGCGGGCCGTCTCCGCCAACTCCGGGCCGACGCCTTCAAGTTCGTCGCCGACGGCAGCCCCGGCCGCTGGCACGGCCTTCCGGACCAAGTCGCCGAGCGGCTGCCACACTTTCTGGTAAAAGGGGTGGGCCGTATTCAGCCGCAGGATCAACTTCCCGTACTTGTACTCCGTGTCGTAGAACGGGGCGTACTCCATGTGCTTCAAGTCGGTCAGGTATTTGGACTGCGTCACCCGAGCAAACGCCTGCTCCTCCGTCTCGTTCTCCCCCCGCAGGCTCGTGGCCAGTCCCCGTAGGTTGGCCTCCAACGCAGCCTTCTCTTCGACGGTATCGGCTGGTGGCTTCGGAAGAGCCACTTGTTGAATCGACTCCATCTCATTCGCCGCCCGCTCTGCCTCACTGGCTTGGCCGGCTTGGGCCGTGACGGACAACTTGGCCCGCGTCTCGGAAATCATCGTCCGCATCTTCGAGATGTTCGGTTCCAGGCGATCGAGAATGAGCTTGGCGACATACTCTTGAAGACGGACGCCTTGCTTGTTCGCCGCCACCCCGAACCCGGCGTCAGCCTCCCCATTGAAGTCGATCTCCACCCGGCACCAAATCATCGTTTGGTGCTTCCGCAATTTGAGGCGGGGTTCCCAGCCGATTTCGACTTCTCGGTCGTTCCGCATGAAAGACACCGCGTGGTCTTCAAATACGTGCAAGCGGTTCTTCAGCACGTCGCGCGGCAGAATGGACCACGCGGCGACCGGCAACATATACACGCGCACCTTAACATAGGTCGTCTTCTGGCTCGCTTCGGCGACTGGGACGTGGACCGTCCAACTGTCCACGAGTTGCGACTTCGTTTCGGTCAGTCCCTCGACCGTCGTGTGCCGGGCCGCGGCCATCCAAAAGGTCGGGTCGAACGGTTCGACGCGCCGGTTGTTGACGTACAATTTTTTTCCGTCCGCCAGAAACCGCCGATAGATGCGGGCCATTTCCCGGACGGCGTGATCGACCAGCCCCCGAGACGTGCTGTACGTCAGTCGGTCGCAGTTCGGCATGAATACCAAGGTTCCCGACTGGCCGAGTTTCTCGGCCAGTTCGTCCGAATCGCCGGCGAGCAGTCCCGTGTCCTCCCCCGCCCGGGACTTCGGATAATCCATCGGTTTCGTCAAGACCGAGACGATGTCCGACGGCATTTCGTCGGAAAGTTGTGGGTCCGGCAACTCGATCATGTTGTTCCGGTCCTGCCCGATCTTCTCCACGTCCAAGGTCATCGAGTAGTAAGCCTTCGGCTCCTGCCACGAGTACACATCGACGCTTCGGGCGACGTTCAGGGCGGCCGCTTTCATGCCCATGCCGTACCGGCCGATGCCCGAGCGATTGTCGTACACCATCGACCCGCCGAACGCCATCGCCACTTTCAAGACGTGCGGGGCCATGCCTTGGCCGTTGTCGTACACGAGGATGTCAATTTTTTGGTGCGGCTGCTTGCCCGTCTGCCGGAAATAGACACGAACCTCGGACGCGCCCCATTGAAAGGCGTTGTCAACGTGTTCGCACAACGCGGATGTGGTGCTGTTGTACCCCAAGTCCCGCAGCGAGTTGATGAGCGTCTGTCCCAAGAACAGGGGGACGCGCGCCCCGTCCTTCAGCGCCCGGTTAACGACTGTCTTCCCGCCGCGGGGAGCCGCTGTTCCCCATTGTGGGGCGAACTCAGCGGAGGTCGCCTCCGGGGCGGCTTCGACAGTTTCGGGCACGCTCAGGTTTTCGTCGGACATGGTAAACTCCCGTTCGCGGTTATGGCGGGCCGTTGTGGCCGCCGGAACAGCGGTCGCTGGCGCGACCGAGTTAGAGACTGTCCGGAAAGGTCAGAAACGCCGGCGTTTTCGCATGGCGATCCCCTCAAAACGCCGGGGATTTTGGACTTTCCGGACAGTCTCTTACTCTTGTGGTGGGATAACTGGAGTGGAGTCACAATCGCGGACGGAATTGCCGTCGAATTTCTTGACCGAGTTGGATGCTTGAACAGAGCCGGGGCAGGTTCGGCGTCACGGCGACTCGACAATGGCCCGGAGGACGCCCATCAGCCCGGTCAGGTCGTCGATGAAGCGTTCGGACACGTCCATGGTCAGGGTGTCGCCGGTCAGGCGCAGGAATTTCCACGCCGACCCCGTCGTCACGACGCCGAAGACGGGGCCGGCCACCCCGGACCGCTCGTTGCTCACGCGGGCCGCGACCATCGCGGCGATGCACTGGCCGAGGCCGGACCGGATCAGGTCGTTCTTGGCCTCCACGACCGCGACGAATGGCGCCTGGAGGATGTGCTGGCTGGGGCCGCGGCCCAGAAGGAAGTCGCAGTACCCGTTCAGCCCCCGGCCGGCGTCCACGTCCCACTCGACCCCGGAGAACAGCACGAACTTCGGGCCGAGCACGCGCCGCAGTTCCAGCAGGACGGGGGCGATGATGAACTCGGACTTGGCCTTCTCGGTGCTAATGGCCAAGGCCAAGGCCACCCCGTCGCGGACGAAGGCCACGAACTCCTCGCGGACCGCCAAGGGCGGCGCCCCGGGGAACAAGTGGCCGTCCTCGACGCGCAGCCCGAGGGCCTCTTGAACCTGCGGGAACGTAAAGTCGCGGAACGCCATGGTAAGCCACTCTCATGCCACTGTCATGATACGGCTTCCCTGGCCATTTCGGTCAGCGCCGCTCGAACACCGCTCGGTAGATGGGGCGGCCTTCGATGCGGAACTTCCGCTCGAAGTTGGTCAAATAGTCCATGTGGTGCTGCGGCTCGTGCGGGGCCGGGGGCGGCTGTTCGGCGAACACGTCCGGCATGGCGCGCACCAAGGCCGTCATCACGCCGAAGTATTCTTCCACGTCGGTGGCGACGTGGAAGCGGCCGCCGGGCCGCACGGCCTTGGCGACGGAGTGGGCGAACTCCTCGGTGAACACCCGGCGCTTCTTGTGGCGGGACTTCCACCACGGGTCGGGGAAGTAGATGTGGACGGCCGCCACGCTGCCGGGGGCGACGCGGTCGCGCAGGATGGCCCCGCCGTCCCCGCAGGCGACGCGGACGTTGGGGACGCCGGCCTCGCGCAGCCGGATGGCCGCGAAGAGTTGGTACTTGCGGATGATCTCGACGCCGAAGAAGTTCGTCTCCGGGTTCGCCGCCCCGGTCGTGCGCAGGAACAGGCCTTTGCCGAAGCCGATCTCGACTTCGACGGGGCGGTCGTTGCCGAACAGCTCGGCCCAGACAATGGGCGGGCCGACGTGGCCCCGCGGCACGTCCGGCAGGACGTGCGGGGCCAACAGGTCGAGCGAAACTTTGCGGGTGCGGGCCACGGGGTCGGACTCTCAAAAAACAATTTCTCGCAAAGTTCGCAAAGAGGCAAAGCTCGCAAGGAATTGAAAAGTTAAAATCTGATTTTACGAGGCGTCTCGCCACTTACTTATCACTCTTTGCGAGCTTTGCCTCTTTGCGAACTCTGCGAGAAATGTCTTTGTTCTCTCAGGCCGGCGCCGCCGCGGCGGACTGCATTTGTTCGCGGCCGGGGATCGGGACGCCGATCACGTCGCACTCGAACACCAAGTTTTCCCCGACGAACCCTTGGGCCGCGAACACCGTCCGGCGGCGGTCCACTTTCTTGCCCTTGGCGACGACGACGAGGCGGTCCCCCGGCCGGACGCTGCCGCGGAACCGGCAGTCCTCGATGCCGCCGAGGCCCATGAGGGAGTGCGTCATCACCTTCATCACGGTGGAGTAGTAGCACAGGAGTTGCGCCGCCGCCTCGCACTGGAGGACGCCGGGAAAGATCGGGAAGTTCGGGAAGTGCCCGGCCACCCAGAACTCGTCGGCCCGCACGTCCTTGTACCCGACGATGATTTTCTGGGCGTCGTCGATCGACACGACGGCGTCCAAGTGCAGCATGTGGCCGCGGTGCGGGATGATGCGGCGCACCTCTTCTTGGTCCGCGATCACGTTGGAGGTGTCGATGGTCTTCGGGTCGATCAACATCGGCGGGGGCATTCCATCCATCCAATAAGAAAGAATCAGGAGAGGACGGCCAACAACTGGTCCGGCTGGGTAATCATGGCGTCGGGGCGGTACTGCGGGTCTTTCAACTGGTCCCCCGTCGCCGCCAGCGACGCCCGGTCCCCGGCGAACAGGGCGGTCTTCATCCCCCATTTCTTAGCGGGTCCGATGTCGCGCGTCAGGCTGGACCCGACGTGAATGGCCTCCGCGGGGTCGATGCCGGCCTTGCCGAGCATTTCGACGGCCGCTTGGAACATCGCGTCCGACGGCTTGCGCCCCTTGACGGCATACGACAACACGCGGCGGGCCGGCGGGATGAGGTCGTCCAGCGAAGTCCCGTCCCGCTGCTTGGCGAGGCCGCGGGCGAGCTGCGTGGGCGTGAAGCACTGGCCGTCCGCGAGCAGCCCCTGCGTGACGTTCCGGCCGGCGAGTTCGGCCATCGTCTCGGCCGTGCCGGGGTAGCAGCCCGTGCCCTGCAAACTCGCGTGGTAGAAGTACGCCACCTTCTTCGCGTACTCCGGCAGCGGGCCGTAGAACCCGGCGTCGAACTTGTAGTCCTTTTGGAAGAGCTTCTTGATGATGTCTTCCCACGCCTTCTCGGCCAACACCTCGGGGTACTTTTCCCCCTGGGACGGCATCAGCCGCAGCATGTCCACGACTTTGCGGTAAATCTCCTTCATGTACTCCGACGGCTGGCCGGGCTTGCGGCTCATCGACCCCCACATCTTGAACTCGTGGATCGTCTTCTCGAGGGCGACGCCGAAGATGAAGCCGTCGGCCGTCTCGAACGTCAAGTCGCCGTCGGGGATGGCCAGTGTCGTCCCGTACACGGTCCACAGCACGGCGCGCACGCCCGGAATTTCCGGCAGATGCGGCTTCACCTTGGGCACGGCCACCACTGGCATGGCCGGCCACGGCAGCCCGCGGCCGTCGAGGTGCGTCGCGTACTGGTCGATTGTCAAGGGCATGGGCGTGTGACGGCGGGGTGAAGTACGCTCAGGGTACAGGGCGGGCGCGGCGGGCGTCAACAGTAGTTCAATGACTGTTTTCACCCCGGAGGGGTGGCAGCCATTAGCCGGTGGTTGAGCGCAGCGACACCACCGGACACCGACAGCGTTCAATATTTGTTTTCGACCCCGGCAGGGGTCGCAGCAAACTGCGACCCCCGCCGGGGTCGAAAACCGTTCAATCTCTCATAATTCCCCGGGTGCGCCGAAGCGGCGACCCCGGGCTTTGCTGGGCAACCCCGTCGGGGTAAATGCCAACTTTACCGCAGGCGGTCGCAGTTGAAGAAGGCATTAAACCCGCTGCGGGTGCTGACGTACACGCGGTCGCCGGGCTGGAGTTGGTAGTTGGTCGCCCCGGCGCCGACGCGGACGATGTCGCCGTAGTTCACCTTCAGGACTTGGCCGGGGCCATCGCCGCACGGGCGGACGAGCAGGATGTTCAGCCACGAGGCCCGGTCCGCGAGGCCGCCGGCCAGCAGGATCGCGTCCAACACGCACTCGTTGCCGGTCAGGACGTACCGGCCGGGGGTGGTCACTTCGCCCAAGACGTAAAAGGCCTTCGACTGCCGGTTGACCAAGTGCACGTCGATGAAGCCGATCACCATGTCGTCCTTGTCCTTGTCTTTTTCCTTTTCCTTCTTGGTGACGGCCAACATCACGTCGCGCTCGATCTCCATGACGGTCTTGCCGGCCGCCATGAGCACGCCGTACTTGCCGAGGTCGATGTTGCCGTCCGGCAGGACGGTCTGGTCGGCGGAGATGCGGATTTTGGAGTCGAGTTCCGTCGGGACGATCAGCAGGCTGTCCCCCGGCTCGACGACGTAGCGGTCCAGCCACACCTTGGCCGGCTCGCGCGGCTCGGCGGCCGGGCCGTCTTGGACGGTCGCCTCCGCGAGTTCGCCGAGCGGGTAGCGGTCCGCGAACGGGGAGCCGTTGTTCCCCGACCCGAGGCACCCGGCCGAGACGGACAGCGCCGCGGCGGCGACCAGGCAGCGGACGGTGATCGGCAGGCGGGCCATGTCCGGTTCCAATGGGGCGGGGAATCGCTACCAACGGAACAATCGGCACAATCGGGTGAGAAAATGACATCAATTTTGGCCGCCAAGACGCCAAGGCCGCCAAGAAGAACCATTT
>JAYTTY010000182.1:0-8623 GCA_043744795.1 Zavarzinella sp.
GGCTGACGCCTCGACGCTCGCCAATTAAATCACCGTGCCGTCGGGCACTTTCATCCCCTTCGGGATGACGACGATGCCGTCGCGGATGTAGTAGCACGCCCCGTCCACGTTCTGTTGGCTGCCGCGGTAGTCGATGGTCACGTTGTTGCCCACGCGACAGTCCTTGTCGAGGATGGCCCGCTCGATGTGGCAGTGGTCTCCGATGTTGAAGTTCGGGACGCCGGCCGTGCGGTTCGCCTCCCGCTCCTCGTCGGACTCGTAGCGGTCGGCCCCGATGACGACGGTCTGGATGATCTCGCACTTCTCGCCGATCCGGCTGCGCACCCCGAGGGAGCAGTGGTCCAGGTTGGTGCCGGACTTCACCACGCACCCGTCGCTGATGAGGCTGTCCTTCACCGTGGCCCCGCAAATGCGGGCCGCCGGGAGGAAGCGCATGCGCGTGTAGATCGGCCCGGACGGGTGGTAGAACTCGAACTTCGGGTTCTCGCGGGCCAAGTCCAGGGACGACTGGTGGTACGACCGGATCGTCCCCAAGTCCTCCCAGTACCCGTCGAACAGGTGGGCCTGCACCTTCAGGCTCTTGTAGTGCTTCTGGAAGATGTCCCGGCCGAAGTCCGTGTCCTCGGGGTCTTTCAGCAGCCGCAGCAGCACCTCCCGCTTGAACAGGTAGATGCCCATGCTGGCGAGGTAGTTCCGGCCGTCGGCCTTGACGCCGCGGGCCTCGATCCACTCCGTCGGCGTGCGGAACGGCTCGTGCTCCTTGGCGGCGACCTTCGGCTTCTCGATGAACGAGACGATGCGGCCGGTCTCGTCGGCCTTCATGATCCCGAACCCGGCGACGTGGCTCTCCGGGACCGGGAGCATGGCGATGGTGATGTCCGCGTCCGTCTGGACGTGCGTGTCCTGCAGCTCCCGGTAATCCATGCGGTACAGTTGGTCCCCGGAGAGGATCAGGACGTCCGTGCACGGGTCCTCCTCGATCTGGCGGACGTTCTGGCGGACGGCGTCGGCCGTCCCCTGGTACCACTGGGACCCCTCCATCGTCTGCTGGGCGGCGAGGATCTCGACGAACCCCTTGGAGAACTGGTCGAACTTGTACGTGTTGGCAATGTGCCGGTGCAGACTGGCCGACAGGAACTGCGTCATCACGTAGACGCGGTTGATGCCGGAGTTCAGGCAGTTGCTGATCGGGATGTCGATGAGCCGGTACTTGCCGGCCACCGGCACGGCCGGCTTGGCCCGGAGCTGCGTCAGGGGGAACAGGCGGGCGCCTTGGCCGCCGCCCAAGATGATGCTGAGGACTGAGCGAGGCATGTTTGTCTCGGAGAGGGGTGTCGGCTAGGAAGATGCTACACCGGCCGGCGTCCGAAGGGAAGCAATCAAATCGCCGGGATTCCGAAAGTCTTGCCGGCATAACCGGCTACGGCGCCCGCGACCCGCCCGGCGTCCTCCGTCTGGTCATTGACGGCCACGCCGCGGAAGGCGTTTCCCCCCAAGTATAGTCCCGGCCATTTGGCCGTTTCCCACTCGATACGGGCGACGCGGGCGAGGTGCCCGACGTGGTACTGAGGGATGGCGTTCGGCCAGCGGACGACGTGCCGGAACGCGGGCATTCCCGACACGCGCATCACCGTCTCCAACTCGCGGTGGACGGCCGCGACGAGCCGCTCGTCGTCCCACGTCAGCACGTCCGGCCGGTTCCAGCCGCCGCACAACGCCCGCCACAGCACGTGGCCGTCCGGCGCGCGGCCGGGGAAGATGGACGAACACCACTGAACGCCGAGGATGTCCCGCCGCGTCGCCTGCGGGGTGATGAAGCCGAAGCCGTCCAGCGAGTGCGGGCCGGCGTCCTCCCGTCGGTAGCCGAGGGCCACCACGGCGATCGTGTTGTGCGCGATAGCCGCCAGTTCATCGGCCAACCCGCCGTCCACCTCCCTTAGGAGCTTCGCCTGGACGTGAGCCGGCGAGGTGAGAATCACGACATCCGCTTCCAGAATCCGGTCGTCGTCGAGCGTCAGTTGCCAAGAGCCGTCGAGCATTTGCCGCAGGCTGTGCACCGGCGTGCTCAGTTTTAACGATTCGCCCAATGACTCCGCGAGGCGGTCGATCAGACGCCCCAGTCCCTCGCGGAAGGACCACATTTTCACCGGCTGAGGCTCACGGCCTTCGGCCTTGGCCGCTCCCCGCCGACGACGAGAAGCATCGCTGAACCCGCGGCTCACGCTGCCGAAGTCACGCTCGAACTGCTTCAGTCGGGGGAACGCCGCATCGACGCTCAACAACGCCGGGTCGGCCGCGTGAATGCCGGTCACGAAGGCGTCAGCCAGCACGTCGGCGACCTCCGCCCCGGCCCGCCGCCGGGCAAACGCGGCGACGGACTCTTCCCCATCGGGCGGGTTCGGCCGCCGGCGCTTCTCCCAGAGCAAATTGAACTTCCCCCGCCAGCCCAAGACGGGCGAACGCAGGAACGCCCACAACGACCCCGGCAGCGGGAGCAGTTTGCCGTCGAGGCACAAATAGCGGTTCTTGCGGGAGCCTTCGCTGGCGGCGATCAATTCATCGGCGATGCCCAAGTCACGGCACAGATCGACCGTGGACGGCTTGGCGTCCAGAAACCCGTTCGGCCCGGCCTCGACGCGGTAGCCGTCGATCAACAGCGTGCGGATGTTCCCGCCGGGGACGGGGTTCTTTTCGAGAACCGTCAGGTCGGCGTGCGGCAGGAGTTGCCGGACGCGGAAGGCCGTGGTTAAGCCGGCGAGGCCGGCGCCGACGACGGCGATGCGGGGCAGGAGTGGGATCATCGGGGGCATTTCCAACCCGGGGTTCGCAAAGCCTCACCCACGGGCTACACTCCGGCGCCCCTCCGGGGCTAAAAACCAAAATCGTATCTTAGCCCCGGAGGGGCGCCGGAGTGTAGCCCGTGGGTGAGGCTTTGCGAACCCCGGGTCTTGTATCGCCGATTCGCCCGCCGCACCATGCCCGCATTCTACGGCGTGCCTATCATGAACCCTACTGGCGAAAAGTGTTCGTTGACCCGTGACCCGCGGAACCAAGTGATGGACGTTTTGCAGCGGACCGACCCGGACATCTGGCAGGCCATCGAGGCGGAAAAATCCCGCCAGCAGGTGGGCTTGGAGATGATCGCCTCCGAGAACTACACCAGCCCGGCCGTCATGCTGGCCCAAGGCTCGGTGCTGACGAACAAGTATGCGGAAGGCTACCCCGGCAAGCGGTACTACGGCGGCTGCGAGCACGTCGATGTCGTCGAAAAGCTGGCCATCGACCGGCTGTGCAAGCTCTTCGGGGCCGAGCGGGCCAACGTGCAGCCGCACTCCGGGGCGCAGGCCAACATGGCCGTGTTCCTCGCCGCGTTGCAGCCGGGGGACACCTTCCTCGGGCTGGACCTCGCCCACGGCGGGCACCTCACGCACGGGATGAAGCTGAACATCTCCGGCAAGTACTTCAAGCCGGTCGCCTACGGCGTGACGCCGGACACGCACCGCATCGACTTCGACGCCGTCGCCAAGGCGGCCCGCGAGCACAAGCCGAAGCTGATCCTCGCCGGGGCCAGCGCCTACCCGCGGGAACTCGACTTCGCGAAGTTCGGGGAGATCGCCAAGGAAGTCGGCGCCCTGTTCATGGTGGACATGGCCCACATCGCCGGGCTGGTGGCCGCCAAGAGGCACGCCGACCCGATCCCGCACGCGGACTTCGTCACCACGACCACGCACAAGACCCTGCGCGGCCCGCGCGGCGGCGTCATCATGTGCAAGGAGGCGTGGGGCCAGAAGATCAACTCGGCCGTGTTCCCCGGCATCCAAGGCGGCCCGCTGATGCACGTCATCGCGGCCAAGGCCGTCTCGTTCTTGGAAGCGGCCCAGCCGGCGTTCACGACCCACATCGGGCAAGTGCTGGCCAACGCCAAGGCCCTCGCGGACGAGTTGCAAAAACTCGGCTTCCGCATCGTCTCCGGCGGGACGGACACGCACCTGATGCTCGTGGACGTGTGGTCCAAGGGCGTCAGCGGCAAGGCGGCCGAACACGCCCTCGACGCGGCCGGCATCACCGTCAACAAGAACATGATCCCCTACGACACGCGGGCGGCGATGGACCCATCCGGGATTCGCCTCGGCACGCCGGCCCTGACGACGCGCGGCATGGAAGAAGCCGAGATGCGCCAGATCGCCAAGTGGATCGGCGACGTGCTGGCCAAGCCGGACGACGCCGCCACCCTCGGCCGGGTGCGGGACGACGTCCGCGGCCTGTGCCAACAGTACCCGGCCCCGACGACGGCGTGAGGCGAGACGGAGAGTCATGGCGAGCGGGAAGCGGACGTTCGTGTTTCTGGGGACCGGCACGTCGGTCGGCGTGCCCATGATCGGGTGCGACTGCCCCGTGTGCCGGTCGGACAACCCGCGGAACAGCCGCTACCGCTCCTCGGCCCTCATCCAAACTGAAGCCGGCAACATCCTCATCGACACCGGCCCGGAGTTGCGACTGCAACTCATCCGCGAACGCATCAGCGTCGTCCAAGCCGTGCTGTACACACACTACCACGTCGATCACCTGTACGGCCTCGACGACTTGCGCCTGGTCGCCAAGCACCTCGGCGGGTCCGTCCCGCTGTACTGCAACGAGGAAGTCGAGAAGGTCATCCGGAAGACCTTCTCTTACGCCTTCACGGAAGACGCCGCCCCCATCGGCTTCGTGCCCAAACTGCACTTCCAGCGCATCGACGCGACCCCGTTTGAAGTCCTCGGCGAAACCGTGACGCCGATCCCGGTCCACCACAGCGTCTTCAACGTCTACGGCTTCCGCGTCGGCGACATGGCCTACTGCACGGACGTCAGCGAAATCCCCGAGTCGAGTTGGCCCCTCCTGGACGGCGTGAAGACGCTGGTGATCGACTGCCTGCGCTACAAGGCCCACCCCGCCCACATGGGGCTGAACGAGGCCTTGGAAGTGATCGAGCGCGTGAACCCGGACAAGGCGTACCTGACGCACATGTCCCACGAATTAGACTACGACGTGCTGCCGAAGGATTTGCCGGGCGGCGTGGAGATGGCTTACGACGGGCTGCGGTTCGAGTTTTGAATGGCATGAGATGGAAAGTAATACCCAACCACAAAGGCACAGAGATCACACAAAGTTACACAAAGAGATTCAGACAACATTTCTGGATTTTAGTATGCGTTTGCTCAATGATTCTCTTTGTGAAACTTTGTGTGATCTCTGTGCCTTTGTGGTTCATCTTAATTTTCTCTTCATTCCAAAAAAGGCGTGCCGATGCGTGACGTGCCCCCCGACCTGATGCACCGCCTGCGCCGCCACGGGCAGGACCACGCCGTCCACGGCTGGGACCGGCTCGACGCCGCCGCCCGCGCCGAGTTGATCGGCCAGCTCGCCGGGATCGACTTTGAAAGTCTCGACGACTTGTACGCGACCCGGGACACGCCGCAGGGGCTGCCGCCGAACGACCAGATTCAGCCGGTGCCGACGGTGCGCGGCGACGCCATCTCGGCCGCGGCGACGGCCCTTGGCCACGCCGCCCTCGCGGCCGGGGAAGTGGCCGTCCTGCTGGTCGCCGGCGGGCAGGGCACGCGGCTCGGGTTCGACCAGCCGAAGGGGCTGTTCAAAATCGGCCCGGTCTCCGACAAGTCCCTGTTTGAAATCCACGCGGACAAGGTGTTCGCCATCAGCCGCCGGTATGGAAAGCCGGTGCCACTGCTGGTGATGACCTCGCCGGTCACGCACGCGGAGACGGAGGCGTACTTCCGCGAGAAGAACTTTTTCGGCCTCCCCGCCTCTCAGGTGTTCTTCTTCCAACAGGGGACGATGCCGGCCCTGACGCTCGGTGACGGCAAACTGATCATGGAAAAGCCGGGCGTCGTATTCCTCAGCCCGAACGGCCACGGCGGCACCCTGACGGCCCTCTCCGAGAGCGGGTTATTGGACGCCCTCGCGGGCCGCGGCATCAAGCACATTTTCTACTTCCAGGTGGACAACCCGCTGGTCCGGCTCGCGGACCCGGCGTTCCTCGGGGAACACATCCGCGTGCAGTCGGAAGTGTCCTCGCGGGCCATCGAGAAGGCGTACCCGAAGGAGAAGATGGGCGTGCTGGCCGTCGTCTCCGGCAAGTGCGGCATCATCGAATACTCGGACATGCCGGACGAACTCGTCCACGCGATGGCCCCGGACGGCAAGCTGCTGCACCGGGCCGGCAGCCCCGCCATCCACATATTCGACGTGGCCTTCCTGAAGCGCATCACGCAGGGGGAGACGCGGTTGCCGTTCCACTACGCCCGCAAGAAAGTCGAGTACGCGGACGCTTCGGGGAAGACCGTGACGCCGACGAGCGAGAACGCCCTGAAGTTTGAGATGTTCGTCTTCGACGCCCTGCCGATGGCCGAGCGCTGGCTGGTCGTGGAGTCCCCGCGCGAGGCCGAGTTCGCCCCGGTGAAGAACGCGACCGGCGTGGATTCCCCCGAGACCTGCCGGCAGGCGATGAGCAACTTGGCCGCCGACTGGCTACGGCAGGCCGGGGCCATCGCGCCGCTGGATGCGCAAGGGAACAGCGCCGTCGCGCTGGAAGTCTCCCCTCGATTCGCGCTAGACGCCGCCGAGTTCGCGGCCCGCGTCTACGCCAAGCGGACAGTCAGTGAAGCCACCCTCTTCGAGTAATTCATGTTGCACGCGATGATTATGGCCGGCGGCGGCGGGACGCGGTTCTGGCCGCGCAGCCGGAAGGCGCACCCGAAGCAGTTCCTCTCCTTCACGGGCGACCGCACGCTGCTGCAAGAGACGTTTGACCGCGTCGAGGCCGTCGCGGCCCCGGAGCGGTGTTGGGTCGTCACATCCGCGGCGCACCGCCAAGAGACCATCAACCAACTTCCGGCCGTCGCGCACTCGCGGGTCGTCGGCGAGCCGGAAGGGCGGGACACCGCGGCGTGCATCGGCCTCGGGGCGGCGCTGATCGCCAAGGAAGACCCGGCCGCCACCATCGTGGTGATGCCGGCCGACCACGCCATCGAGCCGCAGGCTGAGTTTCACCGCGCCCTCAAGGCCGCCGAAGAATTGGCGGCCGACCACCCGGACGCCCTCATCACCTTCGGCATCCCGCCGACGGCCCCGGCCGTCGGGTACGGGTACATTCACCGCGGGCCGAAAGTGTCCGAGCGCCAAGGGGTGACGGCCTATCGCGTGAAAGAATTCCGCGAGAAGCCCAAGGCGGCCGTGGCCGAGGGGTACGTCGCCAGCGGCGAATACTACTGGAACAGCGGCATCTTCGTCTGGAAGGCGGCGGCCATCCTCGCCGAACTGAAGAGGCACAAGCCGGGCATTTACGAAGCCGTCTCCCGCATCGCCGCCGCGTGGGGCACGCCGGAGCAAGATGCCGTCTTCGCCACGGAGTATTCCCAAGTCGAGAAGAAGAGCATCGACTTCGCGGTGATGGAACACGCGGAGAAAGTCTTGGTGCTCCAGGCCCCGTACCAGTGGGACGACGTAGGGAGTTGGCTGGCCCTCGAACGCCGCAACCCCCAAGACGCGCACGGCAACACCGTGAAGGGGCTGCACCTCGGCATCGACACGGCGAGTTGCGTCATCGCCGCGGAAAAAGACCACCTGATCGCCACCATCGGCGTCAGCGACCTCATCATCATCCAGACCGGCAACGCGACGCTGATCGCCGACCGCCGCGACGAAGGGGCCGTCAAAGAATTGGTCGAGAAGTTGAAAGCGACGCCGGGCTTGGAGAAATACCTGTGACCCCGGCCCGGCCAAAGACGAAACTGCTCGGCGTCGATTTCGGCACCGTCCGCGTCGGCTTGGCCGTCAGCGACGAGGGCCGCCTGATCGCCGCCCCGCTCGACATCCGCGAGCGCAAAAATCCGACGGCCGACGGTAACTACTTCAAGGACGTGGTGGCGCGGGAACAAATCTCGGCCATCGTGATGGGCTTGCCCGTCCACACAGACGGCCGCGAAGGCGTCAAGGCAAAGGAGAGCCGGGCCTACGGAAAGTGGCTGGGCGAGGTGACGGGCCTGCCGGTGATGTTCGCGGACGAGCGGTTCTCGACCGCCTTCGCCGAATCGGCCCTATGGGCCGCCGGACTGACGCACAAGAAGCGGAAGGCCAAGCGGGACGCCGTCGCCGCCCAGATCATGTTGCAAGGCTTTTTGGACGGCGGCTCCAAGGAAGTGGAAATCCTCAACCTCTCCGACCCGAAGCCGGACGCGGAAGAACCGCCGCAAGAATGAGTGTCATTACAGCCGGATAGATTGGCTGCCACCGAGCCGCTACGGCAACGTGGTCGGATTGCCAAGAATTGGGCAAATGGGTCGCGCGCAATGGCAGAGATGTTGGCAGACCTTCACAATGCGGCCCGAAATCGGGCATCGCCGATCACTTTCAATCTCAGCGGTTGGAGTCGAACCAACACCTCGCCGTTTTCAGCGGCGCGCTCAAACCGCCTGAGCCACACTGAGAAGCCAAAAATCACCTGCCGGCGGTGGGAGTCGAACCCACTTGGGACGGATTAAAAGTCCGTTGCTCTGCCGTTAAGCCACACCAGCAAACCAATAAATTCACTCGCCACAAAGGCGCGAAGATCACACGAAGACAC
>JAYTTY010000183.1:0-8617 GCA_043744795.1 Zavarzinella sp.
CGAGGAAGACACGTCGGGCTGACGCCTCGACGCTCGCCGTTGACTGTCGGGGAAGTGATCGGTTGGCGGCGTTCACGCTCCACCCCCGAAGCGTTGCGGTGAAACAACCGGTGCCCGCGAAAGCCGCCCGCCTTCTCATTTTTCTCTTGCACCCCCCGCCGCATCGGGTACACTTCAACAAGTCAATTCTCCCTGTGACTGTCCGACCTCTCATTTGTTTTTACCTTTTTTTGACGGGGGACTCTGTCATGTTCCGCACCGCACGCCGGGGCTTCACACTCATCGAGTTGCTGGTGGTGATCGCCATCATCGCCATTCTGATCGGGTTGCTGCTGCCGGCCGTCCAGAAGATTCGCGAGGCCGCGAACCGCATGAAGTGCAGCAACAACCTCAAGCAGATCAGCCTGGCCCTGCACAACACGCACGAGCAATACGGGGCCTTTCCGCCGATGGCCGCGGACTCCGTCGCCGCCGTGACGCCGGCCTCCATGATTTACGGCGTGCACGACTACACCATGTTCGCTTTCTTGCTGCCGAGTCTGGAACAGGACAACATTTTCAAGCTCATGGACCCGCTCGGCAGTTACGCCGGCCTCCAGTACCAACGGGTGATCCCGGCGTACATCTGCCCGTCCGACCCGTCGATCGCCAACGGGATGTGCCGCACGTCGCGGGGCGGGGCAAACGCCTGGGGGGCGGCCTGTTACGGGGGCAACAATTACGTGTTCGGCAACCCGGCGGCCGGCAACGCCCGCGGCGAAAGCCGGTTCAGCTCCATTTCGGACGGGCTGAGCAACACCGTCTTTTTCGCGGAAAAGTACGGGACCTGCGGCACCAGCAACGACATCAACAACTTGCACGGCAGCCTGTGGGCCGACGCCAACCCTGAGTGGCGGCCCGGCTACAACCTCGGGAGCGGCAAGGGCGGCGGCAATCTCACCGCTTACCCGGCGGCCCCGATGTTTCAGGTCGGCCCGAACTTCATGTCTTTCTGCGACTACGAGCGGGCCCAAGGCGCGCACACAGGCGGCATCAACGTCGGCCTCGGCGACGGCAGCGTCCGCTTCGTCCGCGCGTCGATGGACCCGGTGACGTGGGCCAACGCCAACGACCCGCGCGACGGCAACCCCTTGGGGGGCAACTGGTGAGACACCTGATCACCTTCGCTCTCTTGGCCGGCGGCCTGACGCTCGCCGGCTGTTCCGATAACAAGCCGAAGGGGGACCTCCCGCCGCTGCACCCCGCCAAGGGCAAGGTGACGCGCGGCGGCTCCCCGGCGGCCGGCGGGTCCGTGCAGTTCAAGGCCGACCCGCCCAAGCCGGGCTCGGACGATTTGATGGTGAACGCCGAGGTGAAGGCGGACGGCACCTTCGACTTGGAGACGATCCACGCCCTCTCCATGAAGAAGGGCGCCGGCGCCCCGGCCGGGACGTACAAGGTGACCTACGTCCCGCCGATGGGCGCGCAGCAGAGCGCCGCCGGACCAATCGCCGTCCCCAAGCCGGTGACGGTCACGGAAGGCCCCAACGACGTGACGATTGAATTGCCGGGGAAGAAGTAAGATGGGCGGTTTTGCCCGGCGCGCCGAACGGCCCGCCGGCGGGGGCCGTGAAGGTCTCCGCTCCCGCCGGCCGGCGGAACCAAAGACGCTCACGGCGAAACAGCGCCCGTCAATTGAGCACAAGCCCGGTCACCGACGTTTCCCCAGCGGTGCCGAACTTAATTTTCAAGGTGTACGTGTCGGCGGGCAACGTGCCGAACGAGATGAAGTAGCCCCCCTCGATGTTGCCGCCCATAACCATGATCGCCCCGGCCACCGCCGCCGTATGAGCTCCGGTCATCGTGGCCTCATACGGCTTGTCGGAGTTAGAGTAATCCCCGCAAACGAAATAGAAGTTGGTGATGGTGTCATTGTTTTGTTGATTGACGCCGAACTGTAAGATGGCGACCCTGCCGCTGGCGGCGGCGCCGGCGCTGGCGGCCGTGAACGACGGCACCGTAACGTTCCGGACCACCGCCACTTCGTCGAACACGGCCTCACTGGTGACGCCGTCGCGGGCCCGGTAGGTGGTGAAGATGATGTCGTACTTGTCGTCGAACGTCTCGACGACGTGCCGCATGCTGAATTTGATCGTCCAGAAGTGCGGGAAGGCCGGGCCGGCCTGGGCGAACCCGATCAGGCGGCCGACGGCGACGATGTCGCGGGTCCCGGGCCGGACGAGGTGGGCGCCGATGCCGACCCCGGCCAAGTCGGCCGTGACCGTCCCGTACGCGATGAACGTCCGCTCGGACATCATCGTGACGGTCGTGTTGCTGAGGGGTTTCAAGACGTTGAGATCGGCCATGCGAAGCGACTCCAGTGGGGGGTAATTACAACGGGGTGACGGTGACGGAGCGGAACGAGGCGGTCCCCCACGCGACCAAGAGGCCCAGGCCGCCGCGGGGGGCGAAGGTGGGCGTGAGGGCTTTGAAGGCCGGGGGGGCCGCCGGGATCTCGCTGACGGCTGCGGCGCTGTCGGCCAACTCGCGGCGGACGGCCCCCGCGGCCAGCGCCATCGGCAGGCCGTCCCACGCGGCGGTGAAGCCGTCGGGGGTGACGACGATTTCCAGGGTGCGCCAGTGGCCGCCGGCCTCCCCGGCTTGGGGGAACTTCCGCGCGGAGGCGGTCAGTGTCCGGTCGGTGTGCCACGGGCCGGTCGGGTCCGCGAAAACCCGCGGCCGGAGCATGACCTCGTTGACGCGCGGCCGGCGGTCCGGAACTCCGCCCACGACGTACAGTGGCTCGTCTTCTGCCGTGCGAATGTCGTTGTAGGCCAGTTGCAGGAAGCAGTGGACCGTCACGTCCCCGGCCGCCTCGCCCCGCCGGGCCACGTACAGCCCCGCGTCGCTCAGCGTCCGGCGGGCGGCCGCGTCGTGGCGCACTTCGGCGGTCAGGCGGTACGAGTCCGTCTGCGGGTCCGGGGCCAATTCAACCAGGGCCGCGTCGTCGTTCACCGTGACGGTGAACACCCCGTCGTCGGCCAGGCCCCATTTGCCCTTGCTTTTGCCGGCGACCCACTGAAACCACGCCGGCGCGCCCGTCGCGCCGATGAGCGTGACGGCCTTGCCGGCCTGCAAGTCGGCGGTCAGGCCGCGGAGGGCCACGTCCGGGTCGCGGCGGTAAACGGCCACGCCGGCCGCCGCCGCGGCCGCGGCGAGGCCGGCGGCCAGCGCTTGGCGGCGCGTCGGCCGCAACGCCCGGCCGAGCGTCCCCGGCAGGCCGCGCGGCGGGCGGCCGGCCAGCCAGTCGGCCAAGTCGTCGGCCAGCGCTTGGGCGGTGGCGTAGCGGCGGCCGGGGGCCTTCTGCAAGCACTTTTCGCAGATGCGGTCCAACACCTTCGGCACGCCCGGGCGGCCCGCGGACGGCGGGGCGGGGATCGCGCCGGCGACCAGCCGCAGCGTCTCCCGGACGGACTTCCCCTTGTGCGGCGGGCGGCCGGTCAGCGCGGCGTACAAGACGGCGCCGAGCGCGTACACGTCGGCCCGCGCGTCGATGTCGCGGACCCGGCCCTCCGCCTGCTCGGGGGCCATGTAACTCGGCGTCCCCAGGATCACGCCCGTGTGCGTCCGGTCCGACTGCCCGGCCGCGTCGGCCAGCTTCGCCAGCCCGAAGTCGGCGACCTTCGGCGTCCCGTCGGCCGCGATCATGATGTTGGACGGCTTGATGTCGCGGTGGATCAGCCCCTGCCCGTGGACGGCCTGCACGGCGGCCGCCACCGTCCGCACCAGCGTCACCGCGTCGCGGACCGGGAGCGGGTGGTCCGGCAGGCGGGCGGCCAGGCTCTCGCCGGCCACGTACTCCATCGTGTAGTACGGCACGCCGGCGTGCTCGTCGAAGTGGAAGAACTGCACCACGTTCGGGTGCCGCACGCGGGCCAGCGCCCGCCCCTCGGCCCGGAACCGCGCCAGCCGGTCGGCCTTGGGCAGCGCCTCGGCCGAGATCATCTTGAGGGCCACGGCCCGGCCGACCGCCGGGTCTTCGGCCAAATACACGACCCCCATGCCGCCGTCGCCGAGCCGCTTTTGGATGCGGTACCGCCCCACCGTCTGGCCGACCCACCGGTCCGGCCCGACGGCCGGGGCGGTCTCCGTGTCCGTCCCCACGGCGGTGAGCACCCCGGCCGCGTCGGCGTGCGTCAGCGTCTCGCGGAGCGCCGGCTCGACGAGGCAATCGCGCACGCGGTCTTCGAAGAAGTCGGCCGTGGAGCGCGTGTGCAATTCCGCGACAACGGCGAGGCACTTGTCGCACTTCGACAGGTGGCTGGCGACCGTCTCGAAGGCCGGGTCCGCCAGTTCCCCCGAGCCGAACCCGATCAACACCTCCATCGTAGGGCAGTCGGCGGCGGCCGAGAGGTGGGAGTTATTCATTGGGAGTCCTCTGCCAAGCTCTTGCGAGATGCCGGCGGCAAGTCTGTGGACAAACTACGGGCGAATCCGGCGGACGGCCATCCGGATTTTGAGTGAAAGAACGATTGGCGGCGGCGTCTCAATGATTCCGAGACGCGGGGGAGGGCGAGTCGCCTCCCCCGCGCCGACCGCCCCGGGGAGGCGACGAGTCCCCGGCGGCGGCATTTTGCGCCGCCGGGCATTCCCGGCGGCAAGTCTCACAAGTCGTTGAAGTCGATCAGGCCGCTGTACTCTTCCTTGAGCTTCTTCAGGACGCGTGACTTCGTCGTGTACACCACGTCCGGCCGCACGTTGAGGGCGGCGGCGACGTGGCCCGGGGATTCGCGGTCCACCACAAGCCGGCAGAAGATTTCCCGCGACTGCTCCGCGAAGGCCTCCAAACTTCCCATCACGGCCCGGCGGAGCATCGCCCGCTTCTCTTCCCGCGTCAGCGCCGCGTCGTCGTCGGCCGCCGGGGCGGGGACGGCCAACAGCGCCGCGAGGGCGTCGCTCCCGCCGGCGCCGGCCGGCCGACCGGTTTCGCGGCGGCCCCACGAGGCGACGGCGTTCGCCGTGATGCGCCGCAGCCACCCGCGGAGTGTCCCGCCGGCGCGGCCGTGCTCGAACCGGCCGATGTTCCCGCACACGGCCCGGAACACCTCTTGGCGCACGTCCTCGGCGTCCGCGGGCCGCAGGCCGTCCCGCCGGCACCACCCGCCGATCAGCGGCCCGTACAGTTCCACGAACCGCCGCCACGCCGCCGGGTCGGGCGTGTCTCCTTGGACCCGCGCCAACAGTGACGCCGACGTGGTCAACCCACTATCTTCAAGAACGCTGGCGTCTGACACGGAATGGCCCCGGCGGGGAAAAATCCCGGAATTTCTTCCGGGCGCATGGCTTGCTCAAGTGAAATGTAGCAAGTCGGCCGAGAATTGAGAATTGAACGCCGCGTGATGACAACGAAATGGCGGCGGGAGTCTTCGACGATAGGAGGGCGAAAAGCCAGAATCGGGCGTCGGTTACAACTCGTCCTTCTTCGGCTCGTCCTTCTTCGGCTCGTCCTTGGGGGCGGCCTTCGGCTCTTCTTTCTTCGGGGCGGCCTTGGGGGCGGCCTTCGGCTCGAAGCTCGCCCGCTTCTTCACGGGGCCGAGGAGCTTTTCGACTTCGGCAGTCAGTTCCGTGAGCGTCTCGGCCGTCGGCGGGGCGTCGGCCTTGAACGCCCAGCGCTTCGCGACGATGAAGCGGTGGTACAGCACGATCACCACGTCGTCATCCGGGCCGATGCCCATGCCGGTCACTTGGGCGGGGACGGCCGCCTGGTTGGTGCCGTCCGGCGTCTCGGTGGCCTCGGCCAAGGCGATTGTCGAGCGCATGGGGGCGGCGGTCCGCTTCTCCTTGGCGCCGTCCACGAACTGCTTGATCTCGCGGAGGCGGTCGTCCCGCGTCTCGTCCTTGCGGTACTCGTCTTTCAGGGCGAGGAAGACGACGTAAGCGCCGAGCCGGCGGGTGACGTAGCGGTCGGCGAGTTCGTCCTGCTTGGCGACGATCGAAATGAGCGGGCTGTCGGCGGCGGCCGGGATGGCCCGGGAGAAGACGGCGATCACCGGCTCCAGCCCGTGGTCGCACACCAAGTCCTGCATCTTGCCGGTGCGGTTGCGCTGCTCCGACGGCGGGAAGCGCGGCTCGTCCGCGATGTACGCCCGGAACCCCTGCGGGACTTCCTCGCGCTTCACGACGGCCGGCTCCGTGTCCTTCTTCTCCTGGGCGTGCCCGGCCAGCGCCGTCGCCACGGCCACGACGCCCAGCCCCAGCCAGCGACGACTCATCATGACCGCCCTCTTTCCGGTTGCGTGCGGAATACTCCCAGTGTTAGCGTGACAGGGGACGGCGGGGGTGTCAAGGGGCCGTGACGCTTGATGGCCGATGTTTGGGGCATGCGCTCGCCGCAAAGGCAACCTAACCCCCCGGCCCCCTTCCCTAAGAAGGAAGGGGGAGCAAGCGGGTTAGAATCTTTCGCCCAACGGTGACAACATTCCAAGCGATGATGTCCACACTCTTGCTCCCCCTTCCTTCTTCGGGAAGGGGGCCGGGGGGTTAGGTTGCCGGGCGGGTGACTGCATCTCGTGAGCTTCGGCTGACGCGCTCCGCTCCGAAGACTCCGCGTCGCGGCTAAACAAAGTCCGCAGCCGCCCCCGTCAAAAACCCAATCAACCCGTCCACGTCTTCGCAACTCGTCCGGCCGTTCACGAAGCACATGCGGACGGCCAACACCCCGCGCAGCCGCGTGGACGACAGGGCGCCCGTCCCCGAGTCACGCAATTCGTCCAGCAACCGCTTGTTCACGGCGTCCCAATCCGCCTCAACGCCCGGCCGATAATAGCGGAAGCAGACGACGCCGAGTTGGCGCGGCGATAGGATTTCGAAGTCGGCCGCCCGCAGTGCGGCCTCGGCGTAGGCGGCGAGACGGCAGCAGCGGGTGACGAGTTGGCGGTGCCAATCGACGCCGAGGGTTTGCACGGCGAACCAGATTTTGAAGGCCCGGAACCGCCGGCTCAGGGAGAGGCCGTGGTCGGAGTAGTTCACCTCGCCCGGCCGCGGGGCGGTGTCGTGCAAGTAGTCCGGCCGGTCGGCGAAGGGGGCGGCGAGCTTGGGGCCGTCGCGCACCAGCAGGCAGCCGCTTTCGTAGGGTTGGGCGAACCACTTGTGCGGGTCGAGCGTGACGGAGTCGGCCCGTTCGATGCCCGCGAAGGCCGGGCGCTCGTCCGGGTCCAGCACGGCGCTCCAGCCGTAGGCGGCATCGACGTGGAACCACAGCCCTTCTTGCGTCGCCACGGCCGCGAGGGCGTCCAGCGGGTCCACGGTGCCGGTGTTGGTCGCCCCGGCCGTGCCGACGACGGCCCACGGGCGAAGGCCGGCTTGCCGGTCTTGGGCGACGGCTTCCCGCAAGGCGCCCACGTCGAACCGGAAGCGGGCATCCGTCGGCAAGTGGCGAACGCGGTCGGGCGCGTGGCCCATGACGCGCAAGGCCCGGTCCACGGACCAGTGCCGTTCGGCCGAAAGATAAATCACCGCCCGGCCCCGCTCGTCGGCCGTCAACGGTTCGCGGGCGACCACCAAGGCCGTCAGATTGGCCTCGGACCCGCCGGACGTGAGAACCCCGTCCGTCGTGTCGGGCAGGCCGAGCCAGTCGCGGAACCAGCCCAGCACCGTGCGCTCGACGTGGGCCGGGCCGGACCCTTCGTGCCAATTGCCCGCGAAGAAGTTGGTGGCGGCCGTCAGCCACTCGCCCCAGACGCTTTCCGCGGACGGCCACGGCGGGATGTACGCCAGGAAGCGCGGGTGGTTGCAGTGGAAGGCGAACGGGAAGATGTTTTCTTGGGCGTCCGCGAACACCTCGGCGAAGCCGCGCCCGGCGGCGGGCGGGGCGGCCGGCAGCCGGCGGGCCAGTTCCTCGGGGGTTCCCGTCAGGCCGATGCGTTGGCCGGGGAGCGTGGCGAAATGGCCGGCGGCCCAGCGGCCGATTTCGTCGGCGACGCGGCAGAACTCGGCCTCGGCGGGCTGGCTCAACGGGTCGCCGACGGCGGCCCGCATCGCGGCCAAGGACGCGTCAATGGGTGTGGGCCTTGCGGAAGTGGTCGGCGATGGCGTCGTTCGGGATGTGCCACGTGCAGTCCTCGCACGCCGGGATGTCCGGGAAGCACGCGGCGCAGAACAGCGGCCCGCCGTGGTAATACTGCTCCAGCCGCTTGCGGTCCTTCTCCGTGG
The DNA here is from genome assembly GCA_043744795.1 of Zavarzinella sp. Classification (GTDB taxonomy): domain Bacteria; phylum Planctomycetota; class Planctomycetia; order Gemmatales; family Gemmataceae; genus Zavarzinella. The sequence continues at coordinate 8,191 of JAYTTY010000183.1, forward strand.
CGCTGTCGAGGTTCAACGGCAGCGCCACACCGGCCTGGCACTGGCTGCACGGGTGCGCGTTGTGGGCGGCGATCACGGGCTTGTAGTGGTCGTGCAGGCCGCGGGCGACGACGCCGGACCCGGCGCACAGCGGGCAGGCCATCGAGAACTGGGCGAGGATCGCCTTGCGGATGAAGTCGCTCTTGTTGTTCAGTTTGTCCAAGAACTCGGCGAGTTCCTCTTCCACCTTAAAGGCCACGATCTTGGTCTTCGGCGCTTTCTTGGCCACGGCGGGGGTCTCTGCTGGGGGGTGTGCGGTTTATTGTAGATGGCGGGGGGAGGTGCGCCAACAAAGGCCACCTCACCCCCCGGCCCCTTACAAGGGTAGGTTTCCGGCCGGGGCAGAGGGAAATTTAGGCGGGGGTCGCTGTTGGCATCCGTCGCAGCC
>JAYTTY010000184.1:0-8602 GCA_043744795.1 Zavarzinella sp.
AAGCCTCCGCGTCGCGGCTTACAAGACCGAGACGACGTCACTGGGGTAGTTCCGGTTCGCGTGCTTGCTCACTTCTTCCCCGCCTCCCGCACGGTGAACAGCGCCGGGGCCTCGCCCCGGAAGCCCAACTCTTGCGTCCCCTGCCCCGCTTCGACGACGACCGTTAATTCGTGCCTTCCGGCGGCGGACGCCGTGACCGCCATGAGACGGTATTCGACACCGAGGCCGGTCAAGTCCGGCGAAACGCCCCCGTGCGTGACGAACGCAACGGCAAAGGGGTTCTCCGCGGCGCCGGCGTACTTCCCGCGCACGGTCAGCCGCTGTTGGGCGCCACTGGCGTTCAGCACCTTCACGACAGCGAACCGGCGTTGGCCGCGCACCAGCGTCGCCTCAGCCGGGCCGCGGGCGAGTTTTACTCGTCCTTCCGGGTTGATGCTCACGACCAAAAGGGCGTGATCGCCGAGGGCGTCGTGAATCGCCGCCGCGTCGCCCGTCCGCAACGCCTTGACGGTCTCGGCCGGCAACGGCTGCCCGAGGGCCGCGAGGGCCGCTTCGACTTGGGCGGCGTTCTTCGCCAGCGGACTCGGCTTCGGGTCGTCGCCCCGTGCCAATACGGCCATTGCCAAACAGACGACGGCCACCCGATAATCGCCCATGACGCCCCCACTTTCTGATTGCATTCCCGCCGTCCACGAATCATACTCCGAGTCTAACCGCCACGCGAGGAACAACTGATGACGCGATCTCTCCCTTTCTGGATTCTTCTGGTCGCCGTCGGCCCTTTGATCGCCGAAGAGGCGGCGTGGCCCGTCGTTTCGAACGTCGATGCCCAACCGCTGCTGGCCCAGGCGAAACGCCTCGACCAGGCGATGGCCACCCTCGGGCAGCCGTTGCCGGATGGGGTCCGCAAGGTAATTGCCGACATGAAGGCCGACGACCCGGCCGGGCCGGCCACGCTGCAAAAATTGCTCGACCCCCTCTGCCTCGCGGCCGTCGAAATTGGGGACAAGGGCGTGGAGCGCGTGACGCCCGCCGCCGGCAGACACGAGTTGCTGGAACAGGGCTGGCGGATCTCACTCGTGAAAGTGGTCAACACGTCGGGGACGACGCTCGCGTTGAAAGCCGACAGCCCCAGCGCCCGGCCCGTTCCCGGCGGCCCGAAAGACGAAATATCTGAGCGGTGGTTGAGCATCGTGCCCTACGCCGCCCAACCGTTGTTGTCGAGTCTCAGTGGGCTTGGCCTGGAGTACACGGCGTTCCAAGTGTACAGCCGGGACGCCGGGGCGAAGGCGGCCGAACTCACCTTCCGGGTCGAGAAGGCGGTGATGCCGAAAAAGGAGAAGCCGGACCCGAAGTCAACGACGGCCGCCGCCAAGTTTGCGTTCGACGCCAAGCCGTCGATCCCGGTCACGTTCCAAGTCACCGAATTCGACGGCACGCCCACGATGGCGGCCTTCCTGATCCGCGACGCGGCCGGGCGCGTGTACCCCGCGCAAGCGAAACGGCTCGCCCCGGACTTCTTCTTCCAACAACAGGTGTACCGGGCCACGGGGGAGACCGTCCGGCTGCCGGCCGGGAAGTACAGCGTGCGATGTTCTCGCGGGCCGGAGTCCGTCCCCGAGACGAAGGAACTGGTCGTCGCGGACAAGCCGGTGAACTTCCGGTACACGGTAAACCGCTGGATCGACCCGTCGAAGACTGGTTGGTTTAGCGGGGACCACCACATCCACGCGGCCGGGTGTTTGCACTACGAGAACCCGACCGAAGGCGTGGAGCCTGTCGACATGATGCGGCACATTTTGGGCGAAGACCTGAAAGTGGGCTGCTGTCTGACGTGGGGGCCGTGCTTCGACTACCAGAAGCGGTTTTTCACGGGCAAGCCGGACGACGTGTCGAAGTACCCCTACCTGCTGCGGTACGACGTGGAGGTGAGCGGCTTCGGCTCGCACGCCTCCGGGCACCTGGACCTCTTGCGGCTCAAGGAGCAGATTTTCCCCGGCGGGGACTCGAAGAAGCACTGGCCGACGCTCGGCATGAACACCCTGCGCTGGGCGAAGGCGCAAGGGGCCGTGACCGGGCCGGCCCACTCCGGCAGCGGGCTAACGCGGTTCGTGGGCCGCGTCGCCGGGGCCACGGACGGGCCGGGCCGCCTGCCGAACTTCGACATCCCGGCCTACGACGGCATCGGGGCCAACGAGTTCATCGTCGATGCCACCCACGAAGTCCCCGGCCCGGGCGGCAAACTGGTCCCCGCCCTCGACTTCATCAGCACGATGGACACCGACCGCACGGCCGAGTGGAATATGTGGTACCACGTCCTGAACTGCGGCTACCGCATCCGCGCCAGCGGCGAGACCGACTTCCCGTGCATCTCGGGGGAGCGCGTCGGCATGGGCCGCGTGTACGCCAAAGTGGACGGCAAACTCGACTTCGACCGCTGGGTGCAGAGCATCGCCGACGGCCGCTGCTACGTCAGCGACGGCACGACCCACCTGATGGACTTCACCGCCAAGGCCGGCGAGACGGTGCTGGACCTCGGCACGAAGGGGAGCGAACTCGCGCTGGAAAAGCCCGGCGAGATGACGTTCACGGTGAAAGCCGCATCGTGGAACGCGGCCCCCAAGACCGCGGCCGTGGAACTGATCGTCAACGGCCTGCCCGTGGCCAAGGAAGAGCTGCCGTGCGACGGGAAAGTCCACGCGTTCACGTTCAAAGCCACGATTCCGGAGAGCAGTTGGGTGGCCGTCCGCGTGACGCCGTCGGCCCACACGAACCCGTTCTTCGTGCTGGTGGGCGGCAAGCCGATCCGGGCCGGCAAGCACAGCGCGGAATGGTGCCTCGCCGGCGTGGAACAGTGCTGGAAGTCCAAGAAGGGCACCTACCACGCGGACGAGATGAAGCAGGCCGAGGCCGACTACGACCACGCCCGGAAGGCGTACCAGAAGATCCTCGCGGAGTCGGCAAAGTGACGGCCGTCTTGTAAGCCGCGACGCGGAGGCTTTGCGGAGAGGAGCGCGTTCGGCGCCCGTCACCCGTGCCGGGGGTTTTGCCAGTGGGCGCCCGCCGCCGAACGCGCTCCTCTCCGCAAAGCCTCCGCGTCGCGGCTTACGTCCTAAACTACACGAAGAACGGCTCTCCACCACGGCGAGGTTTGCGGCCATGCGGTTCACCAAGATGCACGGGGCGGGGAACGATTACGTCTACGTGAACTGCTTCACGGAGAAGATGCCCGCGGACCCGGCGGCCTTGGCGGTCGCCATTTCCGACCGGCACTTCGGCGTCGGGTCGGACGGGCTGATCCTGATCTGCCCGTCCGAGTTCGCGGACGCCAAGATGCGCATGTTCAACGCGGACGGGTCCGAGTCCGAGATGTGCGGCAACGGCCTGCGCTGCGTCGCCAAGTTCGTCCACGACCACGGCATCGCCCCGCGGCCGACGTTGAAGTTGGAGACCGGCCGCGGCGTCCTGACCGTGGCCATCGAAGCCGAGGCCGGGGAAACCAAGCGCGTCACCATTGACATGGGCGAACCGATTCTGGAAGCCGTCAAAATCCCGACCACGCTGCCGGGCAACCCGCCACTCGAACAGCACGTCACCTACATGGGGCCGGACGTGAGCGGGGACATCAAGCTCACCTGCGTCTCGATGGGCAACCCGCACGCCGTCGCCTTTGTGGACCACATCACCAACTTTGAAGTCCTGAAAATTGGGCCGATCCTGGAGAAGCACGCGGCCTTCCCGCGCCGGACGAACGTCGAGTTCATCCGCGTGAACTCCCGCACTGACCTGACCATGCGTGTCTGGGAGCGCGGCAGCGGCGAGACGCTGGCCTGTGGCACCGGGGCGTGCGGCGCCGCCGTCGCCGCCGTCCTGACCGGCCGGGCCGACCGCAAGGTGACGATCCACCTCTTGGGCGGCGACCTCGAAATCGAGTGGCGTGAATCGGACAACCACGTGTACCTGACCGGCCCAGCCGTGGAAGTGTTCAGCGGCGACTGGCCGGCGGCGTCACTGTGATGAAAGGCATTTTTTAGCCACGGATCGAACACGGACGAAACACGGATAAAGGCAAAGACGAAGAGAAGAACTTCACCACAGAGGACACAGAGAACACAGAGAAAAGACAGGAGAGGAAAAGCATGATCCGCCGATGAGATCCGATGTCCGCAGAGCAGGCCAATTCATTTCGGATCTCATCGGCGTCCATCTGATCGATCTGCGGATCATTGCTTTCCTCTTCTCGGCCTTTCCTCTGTGCTCTCTGTGTCCTCTGTGGTGAAGTTCTTCTCTTCGTCTTTGCCTTTATCCGTGTTTCGTCCGTGTTCGATCCGTGGCTAAAAATGCCTTTCTTCTCCCCGCGCGTACACGGTCGGGTCGCTCACCCCCGCGTCAACAAAAGCATGTTGCCGTTCCGCGCACTTGTTGCAGCGCCCGCAGTGCTTCCCCCCCGTCGGCCGCAGGCACGAAAACGTGAACCCCAGCGGGGCATTGCCGGCCCGGCGGATCACCTCGGCTTTGGTTAAGTGACAGTACGGCGTGGCGACGGTCACATTCCCGCCGACGGCCCGGTTCACGACGCCGGCCATCTCGGCGTAGAACTCGGGGGTCGCGTCCGGGAAGGGGTTGGCGCCCAGCGGCCCCATCGCCACTTCGGGGATGCCGTGCAGGTGGCACCAGAGCAGCGCTTTCGAGAGCAGGATCATGTTGCGGCCGGGGAGGAACACCGCCTCGTCCGGGCTGTTCTCGTCCGGCACATTCTTCCCGGTCAACGACCAGTGGTCGCCGTAAATGTCGTCCACCGGGAAGTGGAAGGTGTGCAGCGGCTTGAGCGCCGGGCAAGCCAACGCCGCCAAAAATCGTTCCAGGTGGGCGAACTCGATCTTTTCCCACCCGGACCCGGTGCGGACGTACATCGGGTGAACGGCCGGGTAATGCCGGACCGCCTCGGCCAACAGGACGGCGCTGTCCAGCCCGCCGCTGACGAGGACGCCCAGCGCATGCGTCGCGTGTCGCGGGGGCCACGGGGGTATGTCCATGACGGCTTTTCTAGCCGACTTCCCGGCCGGATTCCCCATTTTTTGGGTGAACTTGCCGGCCTGCTGAACGATAATCCCCGGATATGACCTCACCCCTCCTCGAAGTGCGCGGGGCGTGCAAGCGCTTCCCCGGCGTCGTCGCCCTCGACGCCGTGTCCCTGCACGTCTCCGCGGGGGAAGTCCTCGCCCTCGTCGGCGAGAACGGGGCGGGCAAGTCCACCCTGATGAAAATCCTCGCCGGCCTGTACCAGCCGGACGAAGGCCAAATCTTCCTCGACAGCCACCCGGTCAAGTTCGCCGGCGTGAATGACGCGATGGCCGCCGGCATCAGCCTCATCCACCAGGAGTTGAACCTCGCGGAGAACCTCGGGGCGGCCGCCAACATATTCCTCGGCCGGGAGAAAACTTCCTACGGCGGGCTGCTCAAGAACGCCGAGATGGCGGCCGTCGCCCGCGAGTTCCTCGGCCGCGTCGGCTTGGCCCCCGACCTGGCCAACATCGCCGTCTCACGATTGGCGCCGGGGCAGAAGCAACTCGTCGAAATCGCCCGCGCGCTCTCCATGAACGCCCGCGTCATCATCATGGACGAGCCGACTTCCAGCCTCACGCAGCGGGAGACCGACCGCCTGTACCAAGTGATCGACGACCTGCGGGCGGGCGGCGTGGCGGTCATCTACATCACGCACCGCATGGCCGAGATCAAGCGGTTGGCCGACCGCGTGACCGTCTTCAAGGACGGCAAGAACTCCGGCGAACTCAAGAAGGAAGAAATCACGCACGCCGCGATGGTCCGGCTGATGGTCGGCCGGGACTTGAAGAACGTCTACCCGCGCACGGAAAACCGGCCCAAGTCGTCGGCTCCCGTGCTGGACGTGCGCAACGTGACATACCGCGGCGGCCCGGCCCACGGCGTCTCCTTCCAAATCTTCGGCGGCGAAATCGTCGGCATGGCCGGCCTCGTCGGGGCCGGCCGCACCGAGTTGGCCGAAGCCCTGTTCGGCTTGCGGCCCATTACCGGCGGCGAGGTGTTTATTGACGGCGCTCGCGTGACGATCCGCCACCCGAAAGACGCGGTGAAAGCTGGGCTGCTGATGGCCCCGGAAGACCGCCGACTCAACGGCCTCGTGTTGGAAAAGAGCGTCGGCTTCAACTTCAGTTTGCCGAACATGGATCTGTTGTCCAAGAACATGCTGGTGAGCCGGAGCGAAGAGCGCAAGACCGGCGAAGACTTGGTGACGCGGTTGCGGGTGAAGACGCCGTCCCTCTCGCAAGTCGTCGGCTTGCTGTCCGGCGGGAACCAGCAAAAGGTGGTCTTGGGCAAGTGGCTGGCCCGCAAGCACCGCGTCCTGATCCTCGACGAGCCGACCCGCGGCGTGGACGTCGGCGCCCGCAGCGAGATTTACGCCCTGATGGACCAACTCGCCGCCGAAGGCGTGGCCGTGTGGATGATCTCCAGCGACCTCGAAGAAGTGCTGGGCATGAGCGACCGCGTCTTGGCCCTGCACGAGGGCAGACTGGCCGGCGAACTGCCTCGGGCTGAGTTGAGCGAGCAGGCGGTGATGAACTTGGCGACGGGAGCTGTTTAGAAAACCGTTTTCGCCGCCAAGACGCCAAGGTCGCCAAGAAGAATAATCGATTTGATTTCTGTCTTCTTGGCGTCCTCGGCGTCTTGGCGGCGAAATGAATTAAGGATTTTTCAATGCTGAGGATCGCGGGCGTGGTGACGATGCTGGTCGTCCTGTACGCCTACTTGTTCTACCTCAACCCGAACGCCATCCGGGCCAGCAACCTGATTGACGTGGCCAACCGGCAAGGGTTCTCCGGCATTCTCACGCTGGGGGTCGCCATCCTCATCATCACGGGGGCCATCGACTTGTCGATCGGCTCGCTGGTCGGGCTGTCGGCCATCGGGTTCGGGGTGATGATTTCCGAAGGTCTCCACCCGTATGTGGCGCTGTTGGCGGTGCTGCTCGGCGGCGGCGCCATTGGCACGGTTCACGGGCTGTTGGTCACGCGATTGAAGCTCCAGGCGTTCCTCGTGACCCTGTGCGGCATGTTCATTTGCCGCGGGGCCGCCCGCTACACGTCCAAGAACCCGCTCGGCATCGTGTCCATGCAGAAGGCGAACCCGGACGCCCAAGGGGCGCTCGAGTCATTGCGGTATTGGCTGATCGGCAAAGAAACCGACGGCGGGCTGTCCTTCCCGGCGATGCTGTTCGTGCTGCTCATCTTGGCGGCCGTCGTCGGCGTGGTCCTGCACAAGAGCGTCCTCGGCCGGTACTGGTACGCCATCGGGTACAACGAGTCCGCGGCCAAGTACGCCGGAATTTCCACCGACCAGAAGCGGGTCATCGGCTTCGTGCTGTGTTCGACGCTGGCGAGCCTCGCCGGCGCCATGTTCCTGCTGGACGTGGGGACCGCCGACCCGACGAACGCCGGGGTCGAACTGGAACTCTACGCCATCACCGGGGCCGTGCTGGGCGGTTGCTCCCTGCGGGGCGGCGAGGGGACCATCGTCGGCATCGTCCTCGGGGCGGCCGTCCTGCCGTTGCTCAAAAATGTGGTGAGCTTCAACAATATCCCCGACGCCGTCATCCCCGCCGTCATTGGCGTGACGTTGTTGTTGGGAACAATGGCCGACGAGTTTTTCCGTCGCCGTTCGACGACCGGGAAGAAGTGAGGCCGCCGAAAATGGCCGCCGGGCCGCATTTTCTTTTGAATACCCCGTTGGCACCGGGGCGTCGATCATGGTAATCTGGTGGAATTCTCTCCGCGGGTGACATCAATGAAGTGGCTCTTCGGGTTGGTCTGTTCGCTTTCCCTCGGTCTCTTGGCCCACGCGGCCGAGACGACCGGGTTCATCGACAAGGTCCACAAGGACGCGGACGGCAAGGAGGCGAAGTACGTCGTCTTCGTGCCCAAAGCTTACGACGGCACGAAGGAATTCCCCGTCATCCTTTTCCTGCACGGGTCCGGCGAAACGGGGACGGACGGCAAGAAGCAAGTGGGCACCGGCCTGGGCAAGGCCATCGAAAAGATGCCGGACTTCGGCTTCATCGCGATTTTCCCGCAGTCCCAACTGCGATCGTGGCAAGCCGGCAAGCCGGACGCCGACCGGGCCTTGGCGATCCTCGAAGACGAGATGAAGACGTATAAGGCCGATGCGAAGCGCGTATACCTGACCGGCCTCTCGATGGGTGGGTTCGGCACGTGGAGCCTGGCGGCCAAGTACCCGGACAAGTGGGCGGCCATCGTCCCCGTGTGCGGCGGCGGCAACCCGGCAGACGCGGCCAAGATCAAGGACATTCCCTGCTGGGACTTCCACGGTGACGCCGACACGGCCGTCAACGTCGAGAAGTCGCGGGCGATGATTAAGGCCCTCAAGGACGCCGGCGGCAAGCCGGAATACACCGAGTACCCCGGCGTCGGCCACAACAGTTGGGACAAGGCCTACGGCACCAAAGAACTGTACCCGTGGCTGTTGAAGCACGCGAAGAAGTAAAACGAGACGCGGCCGAAGGCCCGGGGTTCGCAGAGCCTCACCCACGGGCTACAGTCCGTCGCCC